>NZ_JAPCIS010000045.1:0-25394 GCF_027707425.1 Aeromonas sp. QDB63 | reverse complement strand
ATTTACTGGTAACCCATTGATATTAAATGACTAAAATTTTCATTTTTTGTTCTTGGGATACTTGTTCGCACTTTCCCAAGACGATGAAATCCTGGATCAAATACGGGTTGGCCGGGGCCTTGATACTGGTGGCGAGCTTCTGGGGCGGCAGCGTGCGGGCGGCCCAGATGCCCCTTGGCTGGGATGCTGCCCTGCCGGTACAGATAACCGGGCAAGATGCGGCGGTTCTGACGGTGGCCTCTTTCCTGTCGCTCGGGGAATAGCCATCGGTTGCTGCCGGGCTCAGCACCTCAGGGCAGGGATTGGGGCCTGTTTATCCGGACCTGGGCGGTGAGGGCGCGGCATATGGCGTATCAACACAGGCCGGGTGGCCTATCGCGTCTGGTATTGGGCATCCAGCCAGGCGATGGCCTCTTGGGGGTCGTTGAATGCCCGGATATGGTCCGGGTGGGTGAGGGAGAGGCAGGAGAGGGCGATGTGATGGAGCACCTTGGCCGAATAGAGGGAGGCGATGGCCACCAGATTCTTCTGGGTCAGCCACTGATAGGTCTCCTGCAGATGGGGCAGGGCGGATAGCACTACCCCCTGATGCTGACGATGGTCCACCAGGGCGCAGAAACGCTTACCGTCCAGGCTGTTCACCACGGACTTTATCTGTGCAATCCACGCCAGCATACCCTCTTCATTGAAAGGGCCGATCAGCTCGCAGGTGACCAGGTGTTCCTGCACATTGAAGATGAACTCACCGTGCTTTTTATCAAAGGACATACAACATTCTTATCCATGACCAGGGGCGGCAAGATGATGCTTATTCATTCCGTATGCATCAATACCCGAATGAGGGTTTTGGTCATGAAATCGTATTGCTGCGTTGACGCCGGGGGTAAGGTGCTTGTCCGTGATGGCGATACGAGAACAACAGGCGGCGCCAGTGTATTTCATCCGGATGCCGGGTAGTCCGGTCTGCATCCAGGGTGGCAATGCTCCTGTTTGCCCGGGCCCTTATCCCGGGGTGTCTTGCCCGGAAGGGGGGACTGCCTTGGTGAGGGCGTCGATGGCATTGGGGACGAATCGCTCGGAAAAACCGGCGATAAAGGCCCAGATGATGGCCTTGGCGGCATCCAGATTGGTTGCAGGAGAGGCCAGGGTCAGCAGGGTCTGCAAGGAGACATAGGGGGGCTCCATGTGTTTGAACTTGGGAAACAGATCCCCCTGCAGCAGGCTGCTGGCAAAGAGTCCGTAGGCGATAAAGCCGAGAATGCCGGAAAACAGCAGGGAGACATAAAATTGCGTGACGATCACCCGGGGTTGGCTGATGTGGGTTATGGCGTCGCTGTCGTGCAGCCTGGCGAGACGGTAATAGTTGTTGATGACGGCCCCCACCGATCCGGCGAAGAAGATGGCGGTCATGATGTTGGAAATGAGCGGGATGGTTTGCAGCAGCAGTATCAGGGCAAGGCCTCCGAAGGAGATGAGGCCGCTGATGGCCAGGTGTTTGTAGTAGCGATCCATGGGTAGCTCCACATTGGGCAAGAGACCCTGTTGAGGATAGTCAGCCCATGGCGAAAATGACCCGAAAAGGCCGGTGTAGCAGTGCCCGCCCTTTGTCTCTTCAAAGAAGAGATCTCTTAACTACTTTGTGCTCTTGGAGGAACAAAGGTGATGTAACAACAGTGGGGTCGCCAATGGATGGACTAGCATAAAGCGTCATACGGTACCGAGGTGGTAACCGTGATATCCCCGCGTAAGGAGTGCGTGATGGCTAGAAAATTGATTGTTTGCTGCGATGGAACCTGGAACAGCGAAGACAACAAAGATGACGGTGTGCTGGCGCCTACCAATGTATTCAAAATCTTCAATGCCCTGCGCTGTGACGAAACCCAGCTCACACGTTACCAGAGCGGGGTTGGCAGTGGTGGTCTGATCGACAAGGTGATGGGAGGCACGATCGGGCTTGGGCTCAGTGAGGATATTCGTGACTGTTATCAATGGTTGGCGACTCATTACCAAGAAGGAGATGAACTTTTCTTGTTTGGTTTTAGTCGCGGTGCGTTCACGGCCCGTAGCCTCGGGGGCATGATTGGGCGATGCGGCATAGTCCGATTCGCCTCTGATGAAGGGATGGGCGAGGTGGTGGAGCGGATTTACGATCAGGGATATCGCAAGAAGCAGCTCTTGGCGGATCTCACCTTTTATCCAGCCTCTCAAGCTATCCGCTTCATTGGGGTATGGGATACTGTCGGCGCTCTCGGTATTCCCGATGACAAGGGATTGCTGAATTTGCTCGACCGTCCCGACAACTACCGTTTTCACGACGTCCAGCTTGGCGAGCATATCAAGACGGCGCGCCATGCCGTCGCTATCGACGAGAAACGAGGTAGTTTCACGCCGACTCTCTGGGATCCGGCCCCAGGGCGAGACATGCAGCAGATCTGGTTTGCCGGGGTTCATAGCGACGTTGGTGGCGGCTACAAGGAACACGGGCTTTCGGATATCACTCTGGCCTGGATGATGAAGGAGGCTGGCCAGTGTGGATTGGTGTTCAGGGAGTCAGCAAGCTCGCAGCTACATCCTGATCCTGCCGGCCTGCTGCACGAATCCCACGTCGGTCTGATGAAGCTTTTGCTCACCTCGCCGCGCAGCTTGCCGAATCTTCGCTCCGCCGAAGTCCACAAGTCAGTGGATGAGCGGCGCAAGCTCTCTCCCATCAATCAGCTTCCCTATCTGCCCACCAAGGAGTGGTCAACGGAAGGTTCGATCACCCTGGATATCTATGCCCGCCATCCATGGTATTGGACTGGTATCTATCTGGAGGCTGGTCGCCATTACCGCTTCAGCGCTCATGGTGAGTGGCATGACTCCCATGTGCCAGCGGGCCCGGAGGGGGTGCGCGACAAGGCGCTTGCACACCTGTTGGGTGATGCACTTGGCAAGATTGAGCGCTTCTACGGCATAGTGACTCGCAACAGTCAGGCCAATGTTCCTGCTACCAAGCGGCTGGAAGAGGCGGAATGGTTTGCCCTGATAGGGGTGGTGGCGGATGCGGGTAACCCGGACAACGATGGCACTCCGGCGCGGCCCAGCACCTTTGTGATCGGCAAAGAGGCCAGCATTAAGCCGACCAAGAGCGGTTATCTCTACTGTTTTGCCAACGATGCCTGGGGATATTACGAGAACAACCGTGGCTTTGTGACGCTCACGGTGAGCCGCGACTGATAGCGGCTGGGTGACGATAAGGGCTTCCCTCGGGAAGCCCTTTTTATGTCTCGGGTGACGCGGTGAGGTGTGTCGAAGGTCAGCGAAAGCGGAACAGCTCCCGGTGCAGCGGGGTGGCCAGGTGGGCATCCAGGCTCTGGGCCATGGGCTCGGGGCCGCAGAACCACACCGGGGTGTGCTGACGTTTGCCCAGGGCGGCCAGATCCAGCCGGCCGCGCTCGGACTCCAGATGCAGCCGGTAGTCGATCCCGACCCGGCGGCACAGATCGGCCAGCCGACTGTGATAGGGGGCGGCCTCGGCGCTGGGAGCGCATTGCAGCAAGGTGGTGCCGGGGCGTTGTTCACCACGGCGTACCAGGGCCTCCAGCCAGGCGACGAAGGGGGTGATGCCGATACCGGCGCCCACCCAGAGCGCGGGGGCCGGATCCGGCAGGGCGAAGGCGCCATAGGGGCCGGTCACGATCACCGCATTCCCCACCTTGAGGTGGCGGTGCAGCCAGCGGGTGTGATCCCCGAGGGCGCGCACCGCCAGGGTCAGGGTGCGGCAGTCTGCCGAGACATCGACCAGGGTGTAGGGGTGGGGCTCGCCGCGCCCGGCAAAGTCGAAGAAGGCGAACTGCCCCGGGCGGTAGCCGGGCAGGGGCGCGGTGAGGCCAACCCGGATCTCCAGGGTGCGCTCGTCCAGAGGGGTGAGGGCGCTGACCGTCCCCTGGCGGCGTGCGTCCCGTCCCACCCGGCCAAACAGGGAGTAGAGCGCCCCCAGAGCACCCAGCCCGCCGCCGATAAGCAGGGTCAGGCCGACCGGGGTCAGGGCGCCGATGCGCGGCAGCAGGCAGAGCCCGTGCAGCCAGCCCATCAGATAGATGACCGGGGCCAGCCGGTGAACCACCTTGAAGCGCTCGTAGCACACCACCGCCAGCAGGCTTACCACCACCAGCGCCAGCAGCAGATAGAAACTCCATTCCCCCAGGGTATTGCCGAGGCTGTGCCAGAGGGCATCGTTGCCAGCACCAGCACCAGCACCAGCACCAGCACCAGCACCAGTACCAGCACCAGTACCAGCACCAGCACCAGCACCAGCACCGCGGCGCGCCGGCCGGGTCAGCCAGCCGGCGGCGACAGCCCACTTGGGGGCTTCCACCAGCAGCCAGTGGGCCACCAGGGTGCCGGTGGCCCAGAGGGCGCTGCTGCGGTGCAGGTGCAACATGCGATCCAGCCCGCCGCACCAGGCCTCGAGCCTCGGCAGGCGCAGGGCGAGCAGCAGGGAGAGGGTCATGGCGCCAAGGCCAAGCAGACCGGTCAGGATCAGCAGCTCGTGGCGCCAGGGCCAGAGACCGGCGGGCCACTGGGTCAGGCCAAACAGCCAGATGAGGGTGAGGGTCAGGGGCAGGGCCCAGATGAGGGATGCGGGTTTCATGATGTCCTCCTTGTCCATGCCTCCATTGCACGCCTGCTTTGTGGCGAAAGTGTGCCCCCTGACTACCTCTTTTGTAGCAGAGTGTGGCAAAGGGTCGCCGGGTCAGGGCAAGCGGGCTGAGGAGGGGGGCGCGGGGCAGAACAGGGGGGCAGGAAAGCGGTTGGCGTCACCCCACAGGCCTGGGTCTGGAGAGGGGTGATGCTGGGGCAGGCGCATGGCTGCCCCAGCAAACAGTCGTGTCAGGATTTTCGTCCCTTGCCGCCCTTGTTGCCCGCGAGGGCCTGCTTTCTGGCCTTCTGCTTCTGGGCGCCCTTGCTGGCGCGGCGCGGCTCGGGGTCGAAGCGGGTGAGAGCCGGCTCAAAGCCCGGGAACCACTGCTGGGGCAGGCGGGTATCGAGCACGGCTTCGACTTTCTCCAGCAGGGGGGCGTCTTCCGGGCTGAACAAGGTGATGGCGAGCCCCTTGTTGCCGGCGCGGCCGGTGCGCCCGATGCGGTGGACGTAATCCTCGGGCTGATGGGGGAACTCCAGATTGATCACATGGTTGAGCTCGCTGATATCGAGGCCGCGAGCCGCCACGTCGGTGGCCACCAGGGCCTGCAAGGTGCCTGCGCGAAACGCCAGCAGCACGTTTTCCCGCGCGCTCTGTGACAGATCCCCGTGGAAGGCGAGCGCATTGATGCCCCCCTTGCCAAGCTGCTGGGCCAGCTTGTCGGCCCCCTGGCGAGTGCGGCTGAAGATCAGCGCCGGCGCCCAGCCCTTCACGGTCAGCATGTGTTGGACCAGCGCCACCTTGCGATCGCTGTCCACCGCATAGACCCGCTGCTCCACCTCGGCCGCCGTGGTGTTGCGCGGTGCCACTTCCACCAGCGCCGGGTCGCGCAGCAGTACCTTGCAGAGGGCAAACAGGTTGTCATCGCAGGTGGCCGAGAACAGCAGGGTCTGGCGATCCGCCGGGATTTGCTTCAACAGCGCCTGGATCTCGTCCATAAAGCCCATATCGAGCATCCTGTCCGCCTCGTCAAACACCAGATGGCGCAGTTCGGCCAGCGTGAGCGCCCCCTGGCGCAGGTGATCGAGCAGGCGGCCCGGGGTGGCGATGAGGATATCCACCCCGGCGTTCAGCGCCTCCACCTGTGCGGCGATGCTCACCCCGCCGTAGACCAGCGTGCTGGTGAGAGTGGTGCCCCTGGCGTAGCGAGTGACGCTCTCGGCAACCTGCACCGCCAGCTCGCGGGTCGGCACCAGCACCAGGGCGCGGATGGGGCGAGGGGCATCGCTCGTCGGGTGTTGCAGCAACTGCTCCAGCAGCGGCAGCACGAAGGCGGCGGTCTTGCCGGTGCCGGTCTGGGCGCCCGCCATCAGATCCCGCCCCGCGAGGATCAGGGGGATAGCGCTGGCCTGCACCGGGGTGGGGGCGGCGTAGCCAAGCTCGGTCAGGGTTTGCTGCAAGCGGGGGGAGAGGGCCAGTTCGGCGAAAGAGGCAATGGACATAGGGCACCAGTATGGGGTTATCCCGCCCCGTGGCCGGGGCGGAAACAATCAGCGTGGCCGGGATGGTAACAGATAGCAGGGGAGCGGCAGAAGCCGGGCCGCTCAGGGGGCTGAATTGTCACCCGGATCGCGGACAAGGCGGATGGTTTGCCCCTGGTAATAGGCGATATTGCGCTTGCCGTGCTGCTTGACGTGATAGAGCAGGTCGTCGGCCAGTTGCACCGCCTCGGTCACCGTCAGGTAATCGCGAATGCGGGTTACTCCGGCGGAGAAGGTGATGGGGGCGGGCAGCTCGGGGATGCGCAATGGCCGCTCCAGCAGGCGGGCGGCGGAGTGATGCATCATTTTGTCATCGTCCATCCCCTTGAACAGCACGATGAACTCTTCCCCGCCCCAGCGAATGGCGACATCGCCCTTGCGGATATTGGTCTTGAGGTGATTGGCGAAGGCGACGAGCGCCAGGTCACCCACCCCGTGACCATGGGTGTCGTTGACGGACTTGAAGTTGTCGATGTCGAGGATCATCAGGTAGTCGTGCTCCCGCAGCAGCGCCTGATTGAGGATGTCACGGCGTGGCAGCCGGGTCAGGTGGTCGGTCTGGGCCAGGATGCGCAGACGGGTAACCAGGCTGCGCCCCGTCAGCATGATCAGCAGCAGGATGATGAGATAGAGCTTGAAGGCCGCCCCGTAGAGCACGGACCGGATGAAATCGCCGTAACTGTATGACCACTTGAGGTAGAGATCATTGCCTGCCTGAGTGCGCATCAGCGGCGTGCTCAGGCAGAGGTGGAACGGGCGGCAGGGCTCGACCTCTTCGAAGGAGAGGACGGTCCGGGTCGGATTGAGGCTCTCGAAGGGGTGCAGCACATCCTTGAACGCCCGGTCGACGGCGATGTCGATGCCCTTGAGTCCATAGCGGTAGTCCTTGATGGCGGGCTCGTAATAGACGAAGGGGAAGTAGAGGGTGATGGTATTCAGTCCGGTGAAGGTGTCGGTGTAGATCTCGGATACCCAGGTTTCATCCGTGCTGCAGGGGACATGGGTGGCCGCGAAAAAGGCGCAGCCGAAATAGTGGGTCCAGGGCTCGATGTCGCTGAGGTCGGTGTTGATGGGCAACAACTGGCTCGGCAGCATCCCCTTGCTGGCGACCATGCCAAGCATGCGGCGATCATCATAGAAGGCGTAGAGGTTGAGGACCTCGGGGTTGGAGATGACGTATTGGTAGGCGAGGAGCATCTGGTTGGCCGGGGGCAACACGGGAATGACCGCCAGGCGCTTCAGGGTGGGGAGATCATAGCCATAGGCATAGGCCGTCGCATCCCCGTTCTCGCTGAAGATGGGCATCTTGATGCTGCTGTTGTCGATGAAGGCGGCCAGTTTCTCCGGCGCCAGGATGCGAGCCCGCTGATAGAACACCTCGAACAGGTTGGGCTGCTTGGCGGTGATGAGCGCCATGTCGTGCCTGATGACGAAGTAGGTGTAGTTGCACACCAATCCGAGCCCCATCAGGGCCAGGCAGAGCCAGCCAAGCCGGGTGAGCCATCGACGGGGGAGGAAACGCAGCAGTGAGGCGGCCATGGCGTGAACGCTTCCGTGGTGACAGAGGCCTTTTTTGTAACTGATTTTGCCGGGCATCACCAGATGAAGTTGGTGGGGCGCCATGGGGGGTGCACAAAAATGAGCCAGCAATATCAAAAAGATAGACGATAAGAACGCATTCGATGGTGGGCGGGGGAAAGGGGGGGGCTGAAACAAGAGGGCATGGCGCCCTCTTGTGTGGAGTGAGACGACGCGCCTTAGCGAGCCTGGTATTTCGGCGAGCGGGGGCCAGGGAGGATGCCGTTGGACATGTCGGCACTGAGTAGCCTGACGCTGGTGATGCCGGCGATTTCATGGCCCTTGTCGGTCAGGGTGTTGGCAATCTGATTGACCACCGCCACCACCAGCATGCCGATGAGGCCGCCCCCCGAATTGCCCTGCTGCTCGGCACTGCTGGCGCTGGCACTGCCTTCCCACAGCAGCTTGCCAGTGCGCAGATCCACCAGGCGGGCACTGGCGGTGACCACTGTCTCGCTGGAGATGACCAGATAGCTGGTGCCGTACTCCTTGATGTCGAGGTAGAGGGCGGTATCGGCACCGTAGATCTCGTGGAGCTTCTTGATGGGCAGCGCCTGGATGTCGGCGGGCTCGGTCACGCCGTTCTGCTGGAACGTCTCGTTGGTGACCGCCACCGGCAGCACGTAATAGCCGGACTCGGCGAGCGGATAGGTGATCTGGGATTGCAGGCTGGGGCCCGCCTTGATGTCCGGCGAGTGATTCACCGGCGGCAGCACCAGAATGGAGGTTGGTCTGCTCTCCTTGAAGTTGCTGTAGTCGTAGCCGGGGCCCTGTGCGCAGCCGCCCAGGAGGAGGGCGCCCAGCGTGAGGGCAAGGAGGGGGCGCAGGGTCATTGGGTCTCTCCCTTCTTGTTGGACATCAGGAAGTTCATGAAGGGGGCCGATTCGGGGAAGAGGCGCTTCTCGGTTTCGAACTGCTCGCGAGTCTGGGCATCCTTGCCGAGCTGGGCGTACAGCATGCCGAGGTGAGCGTGAAAGCCCGGTGGCACAGCCTGCCCCTTGGCGCTCGCTTCTTGCTGGTTTTTCTCCAGCGCATCGATCTGCGCTTCGACCCCGGTGTCGTCACCCTGCATGTGCTGGTAAACCACTCCCTGATATTGCTCCCAGTTGTAGAGCGTCTGCGGCCCCTGGGCGCAGGCGCTCAGCAGCAGGCCGCTGACCAGCAGCAGAGAAGGACGGAACAGCGTCATCTCGTCTCTCCTCATTGGGCCGGGCGCCAGGCACCGGTCTCGATGCCGTTCACCAGATTGTTGACGGCCTCGCGGATGGCGAGATCCAGCACCTTGCCGTTCAGGGTGGAGTCGTAGCTGGCGGTGCCGCCGAAGCCGACGATCTCGCGGTTGGAGAGTTCGTACTCCCCGGCACCCTGGGAAGAGAAGACCACTTCCGAGGTGGTGACGTTGACGATGTTCAGGTTGACCTTGGCATAGGCGATCTGTGACTTGCCGCGACCCAGGATGCCAAACAGCTGATGATCACCGACTTCCTTGCGACCAAACTCGGTGACGTCGCCGGTGACCACGTAGTCGGCGCCCTTGAGTTGCTGAGCCTGTTGCTTGATCCCGGCTTCGGCCTGGATCTCCGCCATGTTGTCGCGATCCAGTACGCTGAAGCGACCGGTCTGTTGCAGGTGGGTGATCAGCACGGTTTTCGCCTGGTTGCCCAGCCGGTCCACGCCGTCGGAGAAGATGCCACGCATGTAGCTGGAACGGTTGTCGAACTTGCCGACGGCGATGGGGCTGCGTGCGCCCTGATAGTGGCTCTGATAGGAGGCAACCTTGGGTACCTCCAGGGTGCGCGACGACTCGCTCGCACAGGCTGTCAGCAAGCCCGCCATCAGGATGACACTGGATGAAACAACAAACTTCTTCATGTAAGGCCCCGTTATCAAAGGAAAAAACAGCGGCGGACTCTAACATGGTTCGTGGCGAAGAAAGTGCCCCGTATGGGGGGCATACCCGCTCAATCCCTGTGCGTTTGACAGGGGATGGCGGGTGACCGGGTCTGTTGCAGGGGCTGGAACACCTCCTCCAGGGCTGCCACCAGGGCGCGCATTCGGCCCGTCTTCTGCACATCCGGGTGCAGCACCATCCAGATGTCGATGGGATCGTGCTGGTCAGGCAGCAGGCGCACCAGGGCGGGGTCTTCTTCGGCGAGGAAGGTGGAGAGCAGGGCGATGCCGAGCCCTTGCCGGGCGGCGGCCATCAGCACCAGCTGGGCATTGCTCTGCATGACCACGTTGGGCTCGTGGAGCGGTTCGCCGCACAGACTCAGCCAGTGACGGGCCACCAGCTCTCTGGGAAAGAGCAGCAGGTCGTGCTCTTGCAGTGCCTGACCCGAGCGGGGCGTGCCCCGCCTGGCCAGGTAGTCGGGAGAGGCGTAGAGCCCCATCTTGATGGTGGCGAGCCGTTTGACCACGAGGTCTCCCTGCTCGGGGCGCACGCTGCGAATGGCGAGATCCGCCTCCTGATTGTGGATGTCGCTCACGCTGACGGCGGTCAGCAACTTGAGGCGGATGCCGGGGTGGCGCTGGCGCAGCAGGGCGAACGCGGGCAGCACGAAGCCCTGGGCCAGGGTATCCGTGGTGGCGATGCAAAGCTCCCCTTCCAGCTCCCCCAGGCTCGCGGTGCGCATCATGGCCAGGGCCGCCTGCGCCATGGCCTCGGCCTGGGGCAGCAGCGCTTCCCCGAGGGGGCTGGGGCGATAGTGCCTGGGGGTGCGGATAAACAGCTTGGCCCCCAGCTGCTGCTCGAGCAGGGTGATCCGCCGCCCGACGGTGGCCTGATCCACCCCGAGCTCGAGTCCGGCCTGCCGCAGGCTGCCTCGCCGTGCCAGGGCCAGGAAGAAGCGGGCATCGTCCCAATTGATCATGCTTGCTCCTCACTCAAGCAGAACGCCCGATTGGCGCCGCAATATTAGATGCCAGCGGGGATGGCAGCACAAGGGGCGCCAAGGCCGGGGTGTGCTAGGGTCAGGGCCTGGCCTGGGGGCTGCCCGGCAACCCCCGGGGTGATGCAGGATTGAGTCGGCGTGATGCAGAACTGCCGCAGTCCGGGGTGGGCGGGATCGCTATGATGTCGCTCCCGATTGCGGTTTCATTTGTCTGCCACTGGAGTGTCCATGTCTGTCTCAAGCGTCCCGGCTTGCGAGCCAGGTCAGGTTGTCCATCCTCGTCTGCGCTGGTTTCTCTCCCTCGCCCTGATGTCGGCCCTGCTCAATAGCAGCGTGCCTACCCCGCTCTATCCCCATTACCAGGCGGCGCTGGCTCTGAGCGATCTCGGCCTCAGCCTCATCTATGGCGGCTATGCGGGGGGCGTGCTCATCGCCTTGTTCGGGGTGGGCAACCTGGCGGGACGCGTGGCGGATCTGCGCACCCTGATCCTGCCTGCCCTGGTGGCGGTCGGGGGCGGGGCCCTGCTCTTCTCCCTGGCCGACAGCTTCTGGGCCCTTTTGCTGGCGCGGCTGCTGGCCGGGATTGGCACGGGCAGCCTGACCGGCGCCGCCAATGTGGCGCTGCTGCGTTTTGGCCCCAGGGATGGGGGTAAGCGAGCGGCCCTGAGCGCTACATTATCGTTCACCGCCGGGCTGGCTCTTGGCCCCGTGTTCAGCGGGCTGGCGCTGCAGCAGGATCTCTACCCGACCACGCTGCCGTTTTTGCTGATCCTGGGGATGGCGGCCTGCGCCATCGGGGGGCTGGTGTTGAGCTGGCCCAAAGGGGTGAGGGCGACGAAGGCCGCCCCGAGCGGGCAGGGTGGCGGATCCCTGGGAGAGGGGCTCAAGGCCACGGGGGCCGGGTTCTTCCTTTGCGCCCTGGCGCTCTTCACCGCCTGGGCGGTGGCGGCCAGCTTGCTGGCCATGGGTCCCAAGGTGGTGAGCGAGATGCTGGGCATGACGGATCTGGGGCTGTTCGGCTATCTTGTCGCGGCCTATCTGGTCTTCTCTGGGCTTTGCCAGCTCTGGGCCCGTCGCCTCGATGCCCGCCATACCCTGCAAAGCGGCGTGCTGGCCCTGGCGCTGTGCGTGCTGCTCTTTGCCGGGGCCGTTCACGGCCTGCCCAGCTGGCTGGCGGGACTCGGGCTGCTGGTGGCGGGCTATGCCCAGGGGGCCGTGTTCGTGGGCAGTGCGACCCTGATCAATCGCATCGCGCCCCCGGCCAGCCACGCGCGGCTGCTCTCCCTCTTCTATGTGATCGCCTATGTGGCGAACTGGGTACCCGTGTTGCTGGGCTGGGTGAGCGACGGAGCAGGTCTTGGCGTCGCGCTGGATCTGCTCTTCGTCGGCAGCACCCTGACAAGCCTGGGGCTGGCCTGGGCGGTGTCTCGGCGGCGCTTCGAGCCCGCTGTGTGACAGGGCATCACCCATCGACCAGGACGACGCTCCCGGCATCCAGGTGGTGCATCCACTCCCGCAGGATCAGCAGGGCGGCGGCGATGCGCCTCCCCCTCGGCAACTGGGCCGATGCCAGGGGATCCCCCTCCACCATGGCGGCAAGCTGGCCGAACAACCGCTCTATGTTCTCCCGGCTCTGCACCCGGTTACCGAGCACCTCGGCCAGGGGCTCCGGGCTTTGCAGGTGCAGCACGGGGTGGGGCGGGATCCGTGCCGCGAGGGGCATCAGCACATCCTCCACCACCATGATGGCCTGCTCAAGCTCCAGGGGCGTCGGCGGATCCCGGCGAAAGGGTCCCGGGGTCAGGGCATCGAGCCCCAGTGTCAATGCAAATGTCTGGCTGGTGCCATCGGCCGCGGTGAGCGCGACCTGGCTTCGGGTATTGCCCAGGCTCAGCAAAATGGTGTCGTGATGCTTTCTGGTCATCTGGTGTGCTCCCGGCGTTGGATGCCCCATGGATACACCCGCACGGGGCGGATTGGCGAGTCATTTCGCCCCCCATTCGGGCATCAGGGGTTGCAAAGATTCCCATGAATGGCAATCTGGACGTCCAAACGTCTTTAAAGGAGCCCTGACATGGATATTCGTATCGTCCCCCGCGCCCTCGTACTCGCTCTCTCTCTGGTGGGGGCGAGTGCCCTTGCCAACGAGGCCCTGGTGTTCCAGACCGACTTCGGTCTCAAGGATGGCGCCGTCTCGGCCATGAAGGGGGTCGCCTTCGGGGTGGACCGCACCCTGCCGCTCCATGACCTGACCCACGAGATCCCGGCCTACAACATCTGGGAAGCCTCCTACCGCCTCTATCAGACCCTGCAATACTGGCCCGCGGGTACCGTCTTCGTCAGCGTGGTGGACCCCGGTGTCGGCACCGAACGCAAGTCGGTGGTACTCAAGACCAGGAGCGGCCACTTCATCGTCAGCCCGGACAACGGCACCCTGACCCTGGCGGCGGAGCACTTCGGTATCGAGGCGGTGCGCCAGATAGACGAGAAGACCAACCGCCTCAAGGGCTCCGAGAAGTCCTATACCTTCCATGGGCGCGATGTCTACGCCTACACCGGCGCCCGGCTCGCTTCCGGTGCCATCAGCTTCGAGCAGGTGGGGCCCAAACTGCCTGCCGAGGTGGTGACCATCCCCTATCAGCCCGCGGTGGTCGAGCAGGATGGCACCTTGAAGGGCACCATCCCGATCCTGGACGTGCAGTACGGCAACGTCTGGACCAACATCGACGAGGCCCTGCTCGGCAAGGCAGGCATCCACAAGGGGGACAACGCCTGCATCAGGATCAGCGAAGGGGATGCGCTGAAATACGAGGGCAAGGCCCCCTACGTCAGTAGCTTTGGCGACGTGCCGGAGGGCCAGCCCCTGGTCTACCTCAACAGCCTGTTGCAGGTGTCGGTGGCCCTGAACATGGACAGCTTCGCCGCCAAGCACCAGGTGCAATCCGGCGCCAACTGGCATATCAGCCTGAAGAAGTGCAACTAGACGCTGCCATCGGGCGCTATCCGGTACAAACGGGCATAGCAGTCTGAAGAAGTGCAACTAGACGCTGCCAGCGGGCGCTATCTAGTACAAACGGGCATATCAGCCTGAAGAAGTGCAACTAGACGTTGCCATCGGGCGCTATCCGGTACAAACGGGCATAGCAGTCTGAAGACGTGCGGCTAGATAGAGGGGAGAGCTTCTGTCGGCGATGTGTCTCTTGGGGCGGTGGGACTGGTGCCCACCGCCCCTTCTCCTGGGCGGTGGCGCCTTGTCGGGCCAGGCGGCTATCTCATCGTTTGTCATCCTTGTTTAATAAAGTGCCCCCATGCTGTGGCCGGACGCAGTGATTACGCAATGACGCCAGCACAGAGAACAAGGAAAAGCCGATGAGCCGTTTTGACGAGAGAGACAGCGCCAACCATCCCCGCGAGCAGGAACCGGAATTCAACCGCCTCATCGAGGCCGGTCTGAGCCGCCGTGGTTTCCTGAAGGGGATGGGCGCCGCCAGCATGGTGGCCTTCTTCGCCGCGAGCCCGGTGGCCCGCGCCGTGGCCGCCGCGACCCGGCCGCTGCTTGGCTTCCAGGCCGTGCCCGCCTCGGTGGCCGACACCATAGTGGTGCCGCCCGGCTACCGGGCCGAGGTGCTGATCGCCTGGGGGGATGCTCTCTTCCCCGATGCCCCCGCCTTTGCCCAGAGCAACGATGCCAAGGCCCAGGCCCGCCAGTTTGGCGACAACAACGACGGCATGAGCTTCTTCCCCCTGGGCCCGGATCGCGCCCTGCTCGCCGTCAACAACGAATACACCAACTACGAATATCTGTTCGCGGATGGCGGCAAGACCCTCAGTGCAGAGGCGGTCGCCAAGGCCCAGGCGGCCCACGGGGTCTCCCTGGTGGAGCTGGCGCGCATCGATGGCAAGTGGCAGGCCAACCCCAAGGGGGCCCTCAACCGCCGTATCACCGCTACCACCCCCATGACACTGAGCGGCCCGGCGGCGGGCCATGCCCTGCTCAAGACCCAGGCCGATCCCGAGGGGCGCACCGCCCTTGGCACCTTCAACAACTGCGCCAATGGCCAGACCCCCTGGGGCACCTACCTCACCTGCGAGGAGAACTTTAACGGCTACTTCGGCAGCGAGGGCAAGCCGGTGCTGGACCAGCGCGCCGCCCGCTACGGCCTGGCCGCCGAGGATGCGGGCTTTGGCTGGCACAGGTTCGACGAGCGGTTCGATCTCGCGAAGCATCCCCAGGAGCCGCACCGCTTCGGCTGGGTGGTGGAAATCGATCCCCGCGACCCCGCCTCCACCCCGAAGAAGCGTACCGCCCTTGGCCGCTTCAAGCATGAGAATGCGGCCTTCACCGTCAACCAGGATGGCCGCGCCGTGGTCTACCTCGGCGATGACGAGCGGGGGGAGCACATCTACCGCTTCGTCTCGAAGAACAGGGTGGCACCGGGCAATGACCCCGCCAACCGGGATCTGCTGGACGAGGGCACCCTCTATGTGGCCCGCTTCGAGGCCAGGGAGGGGGAGCTCAAGGGCACTGGCCAGTGGCTGCCCCTGGTACACGGCCAGCACGGCCTGACCCGGGAGAACGGCTTCGCCGATCAGGGGGAGGTGCTCATCTTCGCCCGGGAAGCGGCGACCCGGCTCGGCGCCACCACCATGGACAGGCCCGAGTGGGTGGCCGTGCATCCCCACAGGGCCGAGGTCTACTGCACCCTGACCAACAACAAGAACCGCGGCATCAAGGAGAACCAACCTCTCGATGGCGCCAACCCCAGGGCCGAGAACCCCTATGGCCAGATCATCCGCTGGCGCCCGATGGGGGACGATCACGGGAGCGATCGCTTCGAGTGGGATCTCTTCCTGCTGGCGGGCAACCCTGGCGTGCACAAGGAGGGGCTGATGGCGGGCAGTGCCAACATCCATCCGGACAACATGTTCAACAGCCCGGACGGCATCGGCTTCGACGAGGCGGGGCGGCTCTGGATCCAGACCGACGGCGATTACTCCAACGAGAAGCAGTTTGCCGGCATGGGCAACAACCAGATGCTGTGCGCCGATCCCGCGAGCGGCGAGGTGCGCCGCTTCCTGACCGGCCCCGTGGCCTGCGAAATAACGGGCCTCACCTTCACGCCAGACTGGCGCACCCTGTTCGTCGGGGTGCAGCACCCGGGTGAGGAAGGGGCTCCCTCCCATTTCCCGGACGGCGGCACCGCCATTCCCCGCTCCGCCGTGTTGCGGATCACCCGGGACGATGGCGGTATCATCGGCGCCTGATGGCCCGGGGTAACCGCTTGGCCCGTGATGACAAGAGCCGCCTTCGGGCGGCTTTTTTTGTGGGTGTGGCGGGCGGGAGACAAAAAAAGACCGGGTACGGGACCCGGTCAAAGAACCCGCGCATTCAGGGAAGAAGTGCGGGCGTTCAGGCTTGGTGGCGGGGCCGGGCATCGGCCCCTGATCCGGTGTCGGGGTGAGTGGCGTCACCCCGGCGTCAATGCGGGCTATTCGCGCTCCAGTGCGTGGATGGGATCCAGCCTGGCGGCCCGGCGGGCCGGGGCGAAGCCGAATATTACCCCGATCAGGCTGGCGCAAAGGCAGGCCACCCCCATGGCGGCAAGGGAGTAGCTCATCCGGACGCCGCTGCTGAAGTGGTCGAACAGTTGGCCAAGCAGCAGGGAGAGGGCGATGCCGAGCACGCCCCCCAGCAGGCAGATCAGCACGGCTTCAATGAGGAACTGCTGCTGGATATCCCGGGTCCGGGCGCCGACCGCCATCCGCACCCCTATCTCCCGGGTGCGCTCGGTGACCGAGACCAGCATGATGTTCATCACCCCTATGCCCCCGACGATCAGGGAAATGAGCGCGATGAGGGCGATCAGCGTGGTCAGGGTGGCGCTGGTCTGGCTGATGGTCTGGCGGATGCTGTCGGTGTTGAGCAGGAAGAAGTCCTGGCTGCCGTGGCGCAGGGTGAGCAGGCGGCTGATGCCGTCCTGGGCGGCGTCCAGGCTCACCTCGTCCCGCACCCGCACGCTGATGCTGCGCAGATGGCTCTGCCCCAGCAGGCGGCTCATGGCGGTGGTATGAGGGATCCAGACGTTGAGGGTCTCGTCGCTGCCAAAGCCGCTCTGGTTCTTGATGGCGACCCCGATCACCCGGCAGGGCAGATCCCCCAGCAGGATCACCTGGCCCAGGGGGGACTGGGTCGGGGCGAACAGCTTGTCCCGGGTGTGCTCGTCGATCACCACCTCCTGGGCCAGGCTCTCCTCGCTCTGGCGATCAAAGCCCATGCCCTGGGCCAGGCGATAGCCCCTGACCTGGAAGAACTGGGCGCCGACGCCGTTGATGGTGCCGGAGACGGCGATGCTGCCAAGGCGCAGGGTGGCGCTGGTGCTGAGGCTGGGGGTGACGCTGTGCACGTAGTCCAGCCGGGCGATGGCCTCGGCGTCCCCGATCCGCAACGTCTGTATGGTAGCGGAGCGCATGTCCCCGAAGCCGCGGCCGGGGAACACCTCCAGGGTGCTGGTGCCCATGGCGTTGATGTTCTCCAGCACTCGCTCCCGGGAGCCCTGCCCGAGGGCCACCACGGTCACCACCGAGGCGATACCTATGATGATGCCGAGCATGGTGAGAAAGGTGCGCAGACGCTGGGCAACCATGGCCTTGAGGGCCATCTGCAGGGCATTCCCGAGCCCCGCCATCAGCGGGGTCTTCCCCCTGGCGGACGTCTTGGTGGCGGCCTGGGTCGCCTGGGGAAGGGCCTGTGGCTCGCGCGTGCGGCGATCGGCGATCACCCGGCCATCTTTCAGTGCGATGATCCGCTCGGCGTGGCGGGCGATGTCCATGTCGTGGGTGACGATCACCAGGGTGTGGCCCTGGCGATGCAGGGCTTGAAGGCTCGCCATCACCTCGGCGCCGCTCTGGCTGTCGAGGGCCCCGGTCGGCTCGTCGGCCAGGATCACCTCGCCGCCGTTGATGAGGGCCCGGGCGATGCTGACCCGCTGCTGCTGGCCGCCGGAGAGCTGGCTTGGCTTGTGTTCGAGCCGGCTGGCGAGGCCGAAGCGGGTCAGCAGGGCCTCGGCCCGCTGGCGTCGCGTGGCCGGATCCAAACCGGCGTAGAGGGCGGGCACCTCCACGTTGGTGCGGGCGTCGAGATCTGCCAGCAGGTGATAACGCTGGAAAATGAAGCCGAAGTGCTCCCGGCGCAGGGCGGCGAGCTCGTCCCGGCTGAGGGTGGCAGTGTCGCGCCCGGCCACCAGATAGGCCCCCTCGCTCGGCTGATCCAGGCAGCCCAGCAGGTTCATCAGGGTGGATTTGCCGGAGCCCGAAGCGCCGACGATGGCCACCATCTCTCCACGGGCGATCGCCAGATCGATGCCATCGAGCACGGTGACGGTGCGCTCACCCTCTTTGAAGTGGCGGCGGATGCCCCTCAGTTGCAACAAGGCGCCCATGGTCACATCCCCATGGGGGGCGGCATGCCCCCGGCGGCGTCGCTCTGGCCTGCGCTCACTTCGCTGACGATGACCCGCTCACCGGTGCTCAGGCCCGACAGGATCTGGGCATCCACCTTGTTGTTCAGGCCGACCTTGACCCGGCGCAGGCTGATCCGGCCTCCGTCGTCGACCACCCTGACCTGATCCCCCTGCAGGGCGATGGCCGGGATCACCAGCGCATCTTTGAGCCGGGCGACCACCAGATAGACCTGGGCCGTCATGCTGATCCTGAGCTGACCGTCCTGGTTGGGCACCTCGAACAGGCCGTGATAATAGATGGCGCTGCTGTCGCTGCTGCTGGTGGTGTCGTCGTCATTGATGGTGTCGGGGGCGGGCTCGATGGCCCGCAGGGATCCCTCGAAGCGGCGCTGGCTGTTGCCAAGAATGGTGAAATAGACCGGCATGCCGACCCGGACGTTGATGACGTCGGCCTCGGAGATCCTGGCCTCCACCGTCATGGTGTCGAGCTGGGCAATCTTGAGCAGGGTAGGGGTGCTCTGGCTGGCGTTGAGGGTCTGCCCCTCCTCCACCGGCATGGCCACCACGGTACCGGAGAGGGGGGCCAGGATCCGGGTATACCCCAGGTTGACCCGGGCTGTGTCCACCGCGATCTCGGCCTGCACCCGCTGGGCGTTGAGGGCCCGGATATCGGCCAGGGTCTCGTCCAGGGTCGCCTTGGCGCTGTCATGGTCGGCCGTGCTGCCAAGGCCTCTTGCGACGATCTGCTGCTGGCGCTGGTATGCCAGGCGGGCATTGCGAAGGGTGGCCTCTTTGGAATCCAGCTGGGCCTGGAGGTTGTCGCGCTGGGCCAGGGCATCCTTGAGGGCGTTCTGCTGGGGCAGATCGTCGATCTCGACCAGCAGATCCCCCTGTTTGACCTCCTGCCCCAGAGTCACGTGCAGTTTCTTGATCTGGCCCGATACCTGGGCGCCCACGCTCACCTGCTTGCGCGCTTTCAGGGTGCCGTCCGCCATGATGAGCTGCTCCAGATCCCGGGTCTCGGCACTGGCGGTGATGTAGTCGCTGGCGGGTGCCTTGGCCTGGGGGCGCCAGGCCAGCAACAGGGCGAGGGCGCACAGGGGCAGCAGCCAGAAGAGACGAGGGGAGAACGTGGGCATGACAACCTGTATCCTGAATGACGGTAACGGCGGCACTCTACCCCAGAGCCGGGTTAAGGCTCTTTGCGCCAAGCGTAAGGGTTTCGTAAAAATGGCTGCCAAGTGCGTGGCAAGCGGCGAAAATGGCCGCCGACAAGGGAGACCGCATATGAAGATCCTGCTGGTGGATGACGATGCCGAACTGGGCGCAATGTTGAGTGAATATCTGGGGGGAGAGGGGTTTGATACCACCCAGGTGCTGACCGGAGGAGAAGGTGTGCACCATGCCCTCTCCGGCCGTTACAGCGCCCTGCTGCTGGATGTGATGCTGCCCGACTTGAGCGGCACCGAGGTGCTGCGCCAGGTGCGCCAGCGCAGCCGCCTGCCGATCATCATGCTGACCGCCAAGGGGGACAACGTGGATCGAGTGGTGGGACTGGAGATGGGGGCCGATGACTATGTGCCCAAACCCTGCTACCCCAGGGAGCTGGTGGCCCGGCTGCGGGCCGTTCTGCGGCGGGTCAACGAGGGGGGGAGCGCAACCCCCTCGCCGGATGCCCTCATCCTGGGGGATCTGACGGTCACCCCGGCCAACCGGGTCTGTCTCTGGCAGGGGGAGCCGCTGGAGCTGACCGCCACCGAGTTCAACATGCTGGTGTTGCTGGTGCGAGCACCGGAGCAGGTGGTCACCAAGGACACCCTCTCCCTGCAAGGGGTAGGGCGCCCGCGGGAGGCCTATGATCGCAGCGTCGATGTGCACATCTGCAACCTGAGGCAGAAACTGCAGCAGAAGGCGGGGGAGGCCGTCACCATCGAGACGGTGCGCAGCATAGGGTACAAGATACGGTGATCCTCAAGGGACGTTTGTTCTGGAAGATTCTGCTGGGGTTCTGGCTGGCCATCGTGCTGGTCAGCCAACTGCTCTGGCTCGGTTTTCGTGCCGAGCGTGCCCCCCCGGAAGAGCACCTGGCCCAGCAGTTGGCGAGCCAGCATCTGGAGATGGCGGCAGCCGTGCTGGCAAAGGGGGGGATCGAGGCTGCGACGGCATTGAGTCAGGCCATGTCGCCGCCGTTGCTGCAGATAACACTCCTCGATGTTTCCGATGCGCCTCCCCGGCCAGCGCCCCGGGCATCCAGGCCGCCTGCCCCCGGGGAGCCGGGCCCCGGCGTCGTGCTGACGCGCACCGTGATCGCCAACGACGGGCAGACCTATCTGCTGCAGACCAGAGCGGACCCGCGCGTCCTCCCCGGCGGGCCGGCCCCCGGCCCCCTCTCCTGGCTCAACATTCCCCCGCCCATGCTCTGGATTGGCGGCCTGGGGGGACTCTTGTTCAGCATTCTGTTCGCCTTGCACCTGACCCGGCCCATGAACGCCCTGCGGCGCAGTTTCGATCGGGTAGCCAGGGGGGATCTGGGGGTCAGGCTGTGGCCCACTCTGCGCTGGCGCCGGGACGAGCTGACGGAGGTGGCGAAGGAGTTCGATCTCATGGTGGAGCGGTTGCAGCAACTGGTCGAGGGGCGCGAGCAACTGCTTCACGACGTCTCCCACGAGCTGCGATCCCCCCTGGCCCGCATCCAGATGGCCATCGGCCTGGCGGAGCAGCGCCCAGAGAAGGCGAGCGACGCCCTGGCGCGGATCCGGCTCGAGACGGAGCGGATGGACAGGATGATAGGGGAGCTGCTGACCCTCTCCCGTGCCGAGCAGGGCCACGGGCTTGAGCAGAGCCACTACGACCTGCTGGCGCTGGTGGAGACCGTCGTCCAGGATGCCAGGTTCGAAGCCCAGCAATCCGGGGTCGAGATAGGGCTCGAGGCGGCGCTGGGGGAGGGTTGCCTCCTGCTGGGGCATGCGGAGCTGATGCGCCGCGCCGTGGAGAACGTGGTGCGCAACGCCCTGCGTTTCTCGCAGTCGGGCCAGATGGTGAGTGTTCGCTTGCTGCGCCTGGGCCAGGAGGTGCAGCTCTCCATCGCCGATCGGGGGCCCGGGGTGGAGGAGGGGAAGCTGGCGGGGATCTTCGACCCCTTCGTGCGCATCGGCTCACCCCGCATGGGCAAGGGCTACGGGCTCGGGCTCGCCATCGCCCGCAAGGCGGTGATTCTGCAGGGGGGCACCATCCAGGCGCGCAATCGCGCACAGGGGGGGCTGAGAGTGACCATGACGCTACCCCTGCATGAGCCCTCCTGAGGTACGCGGCTCAGACCCGAGTGGGGTAAAACCCCTGTAATGAAAGAGGGGGCCAAGGCCCCCTGCTCGTATCTGTTCCTCCGTGCGATTCAGCGCAGCGCCGCTGGCGGCGGCACCTCGGTGTAGCGCCCGTCTATTTCTCGCAGGTAGTAGTGATCCTCCCTGACGTAATAGCGGCGGCCATCCAGATCAAGAGGGATGAGCCCTGTCTCTGCCACCACCAGGACCTGAGGAGGCGGAGAGACCACCACATAGTGGTTCTCCTGTTGGCGGTAGAAGATGCCGTCGAGCACATAGTAGGTGAGCCCGGCCAGCAGCAAGGTTTCCACCCCTCCCGGCAGCCTGTCGACGGGGTGGCCGAAGCCGGGGCCAGCCCCATGGCCGTACTGCGGGGCAGGGCTCTCCCATCCGCCCGGTCTGCCCATGTTCCCCGGACCCGCCATGGCAGGCAGGGCGATGGCCATGGCAAGCAGCCAGAGTGAAGGGCGGTGCAGACTCATCTCACTGCCCCTTGAGCGGCGCACCGGCGGGCTGGGGTTTGAGTGGCTGGGGCGGCAGTTCGCGCACGCTGACCGTGACCTCGTAGCGGGTATCCGGCTTGGCGGCATCAATGTTTTTGGACAGCGCCTGGACCAGGACCTGGGGATCCGCACCCTGCTTGCTGGCGTGATAGAGCACTGAGGGGGGCGGTGTCATGGGGCCTCCCTGGCGGGCGCCCATCGGGGGCGGCATCTCGCCGGCATGAAGGAGCGTGGTGCCCAGCAGAAGGGCAAGGGCGACAGGATAGCGTGACATGATGATGACTCCATTGATGGGAACGCCCCCATCAAACGCGACGCATGCACTCGGCTCAACCACCTTTACACCTTCTTTTCGCCCTCTTTACAGTTGTGACAACGGGCGCCGTGGCGCCCGTTGTGTGTCGTGAACCGCTCGCCGGATCAAAACTCGTTGGAGAGCGCCTTGTAACCCCTGACCAGGTCGATGTTGGTGTGAGCCACATCCTCGGAGAACTCGGTGGCGTCCACGGTGACGCGTGGGATCTGCGCCAGATCGCTCTGCTGGTTGATGCGGGTGGTGGAGGGGACATAGAAGCCGGGGGGAATATCGCAGCCATCGACCACGGAGTTGTGGCGCACCACGGACCCTTCGCCGATGTGGCAGTTGAACAGCACGCTGTTGAAGCCGATGAAGACCCGGTTACCCACTTCGCAGGGCCCGTGGACGATGCTGCGGTGGGCGATGGAGCTGAACTCGCCGATGGTGACGGCAGCGCCGGATTTGGAGTGGATGACTACGCCATCCTGAATGTTGGAGTTGGCGCCGATGACGATGGGTTCCATGTCACCGCTCTCGTCCACTTCGTCTGCGCGGATCACGGCATAGGGGCCGACAAACACGTTCTCCTTGATGATCACCTTGCCACAGATGATGGCGGTCTTGTCGATATAGGCGGATTCGTCGATAACGGGCAGGTGACCTGAGGGATTCTTGCGGATCATGTTACGTCCTGTTGCTGATGAAATCGGGGAAACGTGGCGCGTCATGAAGGCCCGCCGGAGAGCCAGCTTACGCCTCTGATCCGGCAGGGGAAACCTTTTACTGGTCTGACCCACAGTGAGTAAGGCCATTTTGAGCGATTGTTCTTTGACTCCCTGTTATGGGAGCATGAGGGCGCAAAATGGGGCGCCACCGGGTGCAAAGAGATGAGGGGGAACGAGAGATGAAGCAGGTCATGGTATGGCTGGTGGGGTCGCTGTTGTGGATCTCCGCCGCACAAGGCAAAGGCTATGCGGGGGAGTTTGACTATTACGCCATGGCACTCTCCTGGTCGCCCGAGCATTGCGCCATCAAGCCAGGGGATCGGGAGCAGTGCGCCCGCAAGCTGGGGTTCGTGCTGCACGGTCTCTGGCCCCAGTATCAGCGCGGCTACCCCGCCAGCTGCACCCGCGAGCGGCTGGATGCGGACATGGAGCAGCAGTTTGCCGGGCTCTACCCCAGCCGCTTCCTCTATCGCCATGAATGGGAGAAGCACGGCACCTGTTCCGGGCTGAGCCAGGAGGCATTTCACCAATTGGCCAGCGATCTGCGCCAGAAGGTGAAGATCCCGGCCGCCTATCAATCGCCGGAAGAGCCGCTGAGAAAAAACAGCTTCCAGCTCAAGGCCGAGCTGGCGAGCGCCAACGAGTGGCTGGCCCCCGATAACATCACGGTGGCCTGCGCTGATGGGGGCCGCTTCCTGCGGGAGATCTACATCTGTATCAACAAGCAGGGGACGGATGCCGTTCCCTGCTCCGACGAGATGCAGAAGCGGGAGCGCCGCTCCTGTGGCCAGCCGGACTTCCTGCTGCGCAGCGTGCGCTGAGCTCGTTATCTTCATCAGGTCCCTCGCGGGCCTGATGTGCAATGAACCTCAAGGAGCCTGATGGATGAAAGCCAAGGCAGGATGTCTGGCCGGGAACTGGGCAGGCGATATCGCCAGACGACGTGTCAGCATGTCAGGTGCGATCTGCCGACTCAACCCGCCTCTGGCGCACAGGCAGACTCACCATCAGAAACAGGAAACCATCATATGACGCTCTTTGCCGAACTGGGGATGCGCTATCCCGTCATTCAGTCCCCCATGGCGGGTGTGCAGAACAGCGCCCTGGCGATGGCTGCGACCAGTGCGGGGGCTCTGGGCTCCCTGCCTGCCGCCATGCTGAGTGGTGCCGAGCTGCGCCAGGAGCTGAGCCGTCTCGCCGCCAGCGGGTCGGGCCCATACAACATCAACTTCTTTTGCCATCGGCAGCACGAGCCGGAACCGGCAGCGGAGCAGCGCTGGCGCCAGGTACTGTTACCCTATTACGCCGAGTTCGGGGTGGATGCCGCTGTGCCGTCGCGAGCCCCCTCTCGGGCCCCCTTCAATGGCGAGCATGCGGCCCTGCTTGCAGAGTTCAGACCTGCCGTGGTCAGTTTCCACTTCGGCGTGCCCGAGCCCGAATTGCTTGCCCAAGTAAAGGCCACAGGCGCAAAAGTGTTTGCCAGCGCCACCACGGTGGCAGAAGCGCAGTGGCTTGCTGACCACGGAGCCGATGCCGTCATCGCCCAGGGGCTGGAGGCGGGTGGCCATCGCGGTCACTTCCTGAGTGAGGATCTCAGCTTGCAGCAGGGCACCTTTACCCTTCTGCCACAGGTAGTGGCGGCAGTGGATCTGCCTGTCATCGCCGCCGGGGGCATAGTCGATGGAAAGGGCATCAGAGCCGCCCTTGCTCTGGGAGCGAGCGCCGTACAGGTGGGAACGGCGTTCCTCTGTTGCCACGAGGCGACGACCTCGCCCCTGCACCGTGCGGCGCTGCAGGGGAGGCATGGCCAGCACACCGCACTGACCAATCTGTTCAGCGGCCGTCCGGCGCGGGGCATAGTCAACCGCTTGATGCGGGAACTCGGCCCCCTTTCGGTGCTGCCGCCAGACTTCCCGTATGCCAGCGGCGCATTGGCTCCGTTGCGTGCCGCAGCCGAAAAGGCGGGTGACAGCGGTTTCTCGCCACTCTGGGCCGGGCAGAATATATCGGGTTGCCGCTCCATGGCGGCAGCCGAGCTGATCGCTGCCTGGGTTGCTGAGGCAGAACTGGCCTGATCGTCACTTTGCGATTCTCTTCCTCTATATATGAATTGATATGGTCAGCAACCCTTCGAACAGGAGACGGGCAGAGAGGAACGGGAGGTAATAGGGTGCAGAATGAGCCCTTTTCGGGCTCACCCTGTGGATAAGTCTGTATAAAAACTGTGCTTTGATATGAATAACTAAGAATTGGCATTTTTTTGCAATTTTATTGCGATGAGAGCTTGCCAATGTGATCTATGTCTCTATAATGCGCCTCCATCGACAGGGCAAAGCGGCAACGCAAAGCCTGAGTCGATAGCCTCGAAAAGCCTGTAAAAATAAGGCTTGACTCGAGAAGGCGGTTGAGTAGAATGCCACTCCCGCAGCAGCCAAAAGCTGTGTCGCTCTTTAA
>NZ_JAPCIS010000044.1:0-28102 GCF_027707425.1 Aeromonas sp. QDB63 | reverse complement strand
CGGGAATAGCTCAGTTGGTAGAGCACGACCTTGCCAAGGTCGGGGTCGCGAGTTCGAGTCTCGTTTCCCGCTCCAATCTCTCTTCGAACCCTTCGAATTCAATCTCTCCCCCAAGTACACGAATCCAGTTTCTCAGTACCATCACTGCCGCGTCCTGTTGGTAGAGCATGATCCGCGCTTGCCAAGGCTGGGGTCGCGAGTTCGAGTCTCGTTTCCCGCTCCAATTTCTCTTCGACGTCCTCATAATCCCTTTGAATTGCCCATCACATAGCGCCGCGATGATTTGTCGTATCCGGCGTTTGCCTGCTTTCTCTCTTCCCCGCACATCCCAAGTCATAAGACCAAGATGTATTGCTTGCTAATAGCCTCCCGGAGATCGGGCACAACCCTTTGCGGTCGGCTAACAGGCTTGGCAGGGCCTGAATGACAGACAGTGGCTCGCTATAAGTTAAAACCGGGGCATTTAACCAAAACTCATAATTTTGATTTATAGCGGCTGGTGGCGGCCATAAGCGGCTTGCAGGTGGGGATGGCAAGCCCGGCAAGAGCTCTGCCGGTCGGGAAGGAAAGATCGCGGGCAAAAAAATAGGAGGGGCGATGGCTCCTCCTACGGGTTCACTGGCGCTGGCTCAGATAACGGTGACGTTCTCGGCCTGAGGGCCTTTTTTGCCCTGGGTCACAGTGAACTGGACTTTTTGACCTTCAGCCAGGGTCTTGAAACCTGCGCTCTGGATGGAGGAGAAGTGAACGAAAACGTCCGGTCCCTGGGATTGCTCGATGAAGCCAAAACCCTTGGTTTCGTTGAACCATTTTACTTGGCCGGTGCGAATGTCAGACATGTGGTAAGTCCTATCTATAACAAAATGAAACTAAGCCTGGTTGGGCAGCATTTGCCTGGAAGTCAGGGGTTGAAGCATGACTGACCACGTCTCTTTGTCCCAGTAGCATGTAGCACAATCCCTGTCTAAAGCCTGACCGATTGTACTGGAGCCCGATCCCTTGTCAATTTGGCACTTTTCATTTTTTGAGCGAGCTAAAAGTATTGTGAAGTCAGCAGCTTGTTTCATGCTTCACATCAAAAAAAACGGGAAGCCATGGCCTCCCGTCTACATAAGGGGGGTGGTCGAGCCCCTTATTCCTTGAGGGCGAACCCTTCCCCCTGGTGGTCGTAGCGGTAGCTGACCTGACCGAGAGAGCGGACCTCGACCCGCTGGATGCGGCGGCTGGTGTCCACCAGGATGAACACCGACTTGCCCGACTGCAGCCGGGTCAGCGGCCTGTCCGGCCCTTCGATGGCGATGAGCCGGCTGAGCTCGGCCCCCGGCAGCTCGAACTTGCGGAAGATGGAGTAGAGGGTTTCACCGGCCTGCACGTCGTGCTGCAACCAGGTGCCATCCACTTTCTCCTCGACGGGCTTGGCGGCCTGGGGCTCACCGGCGTTGCCGACGGTCAGGGCCTGGGCCGGCACGGCCAGGGGGACCGCCAGGGAGCCTGACGGCGCCGTGGTCGGGGCGGCGGGAGCGGGCTCCCAGGCCAGCACCAGCAGCCAGAGCGGGATCAGCACCAGCAACCCTATGGTGTGTTTGCGGGGCAGGGGACTTGCCAGCTTGAACGAGGCCGCCTTCGGCTCCTTGTTGCGCTGACCCAGGCCACTCATGCCCTGGCCGAGACGCTGACGCAGGGGCAGGGTAGCCGCGTTGATACGTTGGAGCAGGGTTCCTTGTGATTCGTCTTGGCGACGCTGCTGGGCTCGTCTGTTATGGCCACGTGGGCGACGGTCCGGGGTGGGCACGGCATTTACCTCTCACTACATTGCCTGCCATCAGGCAAATATGCCGCCTATGGTAAACGGACTCGTCCCCGAGGGGGAGAGTCCGGAGCATGAAAATTATCAGCTGAGACGAAACTGACCCAACAATTGCTGCAAACGTTCCGCCGCCTGACGCAAGGCCTGACTGGCGTTGGCCGTGCTGGTGGCGTCCCTGGCGATGTCGTTGGCCAGTGCGCTGGTTTTTGACAGATTGCCGGAGACGGTCTCGGAAACCGAGCTCTGCTCCTCGGCGGCGGAGGCGATCTGGTAGGTCATGTCGTTGATGGTGGCGATGGCCTGGAAGATGCTGCCGAGGGCCGCCTCCGCCTGATCCGCTTCCCCCACCGCCTGATGGGTCAGCTGCTGGCTCTGCTGGATGGCGTTGACCGCGTTGGTGGAGCTGTGGCGGATCTTGTCGATCAGCTCCTGGGTATTCTGCACCGCCTGCTGGGTGTTGCCCGCCAGCTTGCGCACCTCGTCGGCCACCACCGCAAAACCGCGCCCCTGCTCGCCGGCCCGGGCCGCCTCGATGGCGGCGTTGAGCGCCAGCAGGTTGGTCTGATCGGCGATCCCCTGGATGACGGTGAGGATGCTGGTGATCTGCTCGCTGTCGTGAGCCAGCCCTTCCACCACCTCGGCGCCCTTGCCCGCCTCGGCAGCCACCTTGTGCATGGAGTGGATCACCCGCTGGAAGCGTACCTTGCCCTCGTCCGCCGCGCTCTGGGCCTGCTTGGCGGAGTCGGCGGTGTTGTTGGCGTGGGTGGCCACCTCCTGGCTGACATAGGACATCTCCTGCACCGCGGTCAGCATCTGCTCCATCTCCGCCTGGTGATGCTGCAGGTTGCTGTCGGTCTGGCCGGCGATGCGATCGGTGTCCCCGGCGTGGCGATGGACCTCGCTCGCGGTCTTCTGCACATCCCCGAGCAGGGCCTGCAGCTTGTCGATGAAGCGGTTGATGCCCCGGGCCAGGGCCCCCAGCTCGTCCCTTGAGCGGCTCTCCAGACGCTTGGTGAGATCCCCGTCGCCGTCGGCGATGTCATCCACCAGGCTGACCATCTGGCGGATGGGGCCCGTGATGCTGCGGGCAATGACCAGCATGGTGCCAAGGGCCAGCGCCAGTACGATGAGGGCACCGATGAGCTGCTGGGTCATGGCGGCGCGGTTCATGTCGGTGAGCTGGCGTGCCAGCTCGTCCGCTCCCGCCAGCACCACCTTGTAGGGCAGGGTGACGATGATGGCCCAGTTGCGGGCCATGCCGGGCACCGCGATGGGCACCGAGATGCGAAACGCGTCGGTGAGCTCCTGGCGCTGCACGTCCGGTTTGAGGTACTGCTGCCAGCCGTTGCCGAGCACCTTGTCGGCGCGGCTGCCGAGCAGGCTGGCGTCGCCGCTGGTACCGGTGATGACACCGGCGGCGCTGACGATCAGGGTTTCCCCCTTGCCGTCATAGATGTTGCTGTTGAGGGACTGGGCCTGGCGGCTGATGGAGTCCACCGCCAGATCCAGCGCGGCGATGCCCTTGAACCGGCCATCCACCAGGATGGGGGTAGTGATGGTGCTCACCAGCACCTGCTGGCCGTTGATGTCCACCTTGAAGGGATCGATGAGGCAGGGGCGCCCCTCCCGTTTCGGGCAGGCGTAGTAATCGTTGGCCGGGTTGCCGAACTCGTCCGGATCGCTCTTTTCGATGGAGAGCAGCAGATCGCTGCCGATCTGCTCCTTGTCGCGGTAGAAGTAGGGAACGAAGCGCCCCTTGTCGTCACTGCCGAGCGCGCTCTGGCCGGCGAAGCTTTCGTCCTGGCCGTCGAAGCCGTTGGGTTCGAAGCCCGCGAAGGCGCCATAGAGCTGGGGCTCCAAAGCAAGCTGTGCCTTGAGCAGGTCGGTGGCTTGCTGGCGATCCAGCGGCAGCTTGCCCTCCTGCTGGCGGGCGAAGACGCTGGCCATCTGCTGGGTGTAGGAGAGCCCCTTTTGCAGCAGCTGGGTGATGGTGGCGGCCTCGGCACGGGCGTTGGCGCTCACCTTCTGCCACGCCTCCTGTTGCAGGGCGGCGCGGCTGGAGTCGATGGTGAGCTGCTGGGTCTGCCGACCTGAATACTGGTTGAGCAGGATCAGGATGACCAGGGCCGTGGTCATGGCGACACCGGCCAGTACCAGGATACGATTCTGGATAGAACGAAACTGCATCGCGCGTTCCTTGTATCGTTGAGGGTTCGTTGACGGGGTGACTGAAGTATCGGCTGTGCGGGAGATCTCTCCAGCGACCTCGCCTAGCTAAGCGGGAAAAAAGGGAAAATTCTGAGACATCACTCTAAAACAGCGGTTTTTGCGGGAATAGACCCTATTTTCCCCTCTGCCTCGCCATGGTTTTCCCATCCGTCATTGTCGGTGCTAAAATGCGACGGTTTTTTTAACGAATTGGCCCAAGGCCCTCTACACAAGGCTTAAAGATGAAAGTCAAAACCCGTTTTGCTCCCAGCCCGACCGGCTTTTTGCATGTCGGCGGTGCCCGTACCGCACTCTATTCCTGGTTGTTTGCAAAGAACCAGGGCGGTGAGTTTGTGCTGCGTATCGAGGATACCGATCTGGAACGTTCCACTCAGGAGGCCATCGACGCCATCATTGAGGGCATGGAATGGCTGGAGCTGAACTGGGATGAGGGCCCCTACTACCAGACCAAACGCTTCGATCGCTACAACGGCCTCATCGACGAGATGCTGGCCGACGGCCGCGCCTACAAGTGCTACTGCTCCAAAGAGCGTCTGGAAGCGCTGCGTGAAGGCCAGATGGCCAACGGCGAGAAGCCCCGCTATGACGGCAAGTGCCGGGATGGCGCCCACGATCACCCGGCCGATGCGCCGCACGTGATCCGCTTCCGCAACCCGACCGAAGGGTCCGTGGTGTTCGATGACCACGTCCGTGGCCGCATCGAGTTCGCCAACACCGAGCTGGACGATCTCATCATCCGCCGTACCGATGGCGCGCCGACCTACAACTTCTGTGTTGTAGTCGATGATTGGGACATGGAGATCACCCACGTGGTGCGTGGGGAAGACCACATCAACAACACCCCGCGCCAGATCAACATCTACAAGGCGCTGAACGCGCCGGTACCGGAATTTGCCCACGTCTCCATGATCCTGGGTGACGACGGCGCCAAGCTCTCCAAGCGCCACGGCGCCGTCTCCGTCATGCAGTACCGCGACGACGGTTACCTGCCGGAAGCGCTGCTGAACTATCTGGTGCGTCTGGGCTGGTCCCACGGCGATCAGGAGATCTTCACCCTGGACGAGATGATCAAGCTGTTCAGCCTGGATGCCATCTCCAAGTCCGCCTCCGCCTTCAACACCGACAAGCTCTTGTGGCTGAACAACCACTACATGCGTAGCCTGGATCCGGCCTATGTGGCCAAGCACCTGGCCTGGCACATGGAACACCAGCAGATCGATACCAGCAATGGCCCGGCGCTGGCTGACGTGGTCACCCTGCTGGCCGAGCGCTGCAACACCCTGGTCGAGATGGCCGCCCAGAGCCGCTACCTGTTCGAAGAGTACGAAGCCATTGACGAAGCCGCTGCCAAGAAGCACCTGCGCGGCGTGGCTGCCGAGCCGCTGGCGCTGGCCAAGACCAAGCTGGCGGCCCTGGAGACCTGGACCACCGAGGCGCTGCACGAGCTGATTGAAGCGACCGCCGCCGAATTGGGTCAGGGCATGGGCAAGGTCGGCATGCCGCTGCGTGTGGCCGTCACCGGTTTGGGCCAGTCTCCTGCCATCGATGCCGTGATGGCGCTGGTGGGCAAGGAGCGGGTCCTCGCCCGCATCGACCGCGCCCTGGCGTATATCGAAGCGCGCATGGCCGCCGAGTAAGCTTGCCGCCGCACATTGCCGTCACCGGTCTGGGGTAATCTTTCCCCTGCCATCGACGCCGTGATGGCGCTGGTGGGCAAGGAGTGGGTCCTCGCCCGTATAGATCGCGCTTTGGCGTATATCGAAGCGCGCATGGCCGCTGAATAAACATCGGCCATGGCATGAAAAGGGCTCCCTGACGGGGGCCCTTCGTATTTTGGCCTCAAGCGGATTTGCGACGTAAAACAGCGACATAGAGACGAGGTTGGCGGTAAAAACAGCTAACTGCCTGAATTTTGACTAAACGCTCCAGTGGGCGAGAATTTTGGGTTGACAGCAAAGCGGGTGATGCCTATCATGCGCCTCCGTTGCCAGAGATAACTTTGGTAGCGCCGAGGTGAGTTGGGGTTATAGCTCAGCTGGGAGAGCGCTTGCATGGCATGCAAGAGGTCCGCGGTTCGATCCCGCGTAGCTCCACCATCTTTCGCAAGAAAGCACCAAGGCCACCGCATCGCGGTGGCCTTTTTGTTTGCCTGTCATTTGGATCTCCCATGATCTCGCCCTTTGCATTTGTCTGGCAAATGGCGTTTCACCCTGTCCGCGAGGACGTCAGCGGCCCTGGCCGCCGCTGACGGGGGGGAGGGTGGGGATTGGCGCCGATGCCGCTATGGCCACGGCGCGGGCTGCACGATGCCATCCTCTACCGCGTGGCGGTTGGCTCGTTCGGCAGCCTGCGATGGCGCTTCACCCTGTCCGCGAGGGCATCAGCGGCCCTGGCCGCCGCTGACGGGGGTGAGGGTGGGGATTGGCGCCGATGCCGCCATGGCCATGGCGCGGGCTGCGCGATGCCATCCTCTGCCGCGTGGCGGTTGGCTCGTTCGGCAGCCCGCGGGATACGCCATCCGGCCCCTGGTGTCAGTACCGGGTTTCCCCGTCGGCAGGGTGCCAGTCCCCGGGAAAGGGGCGAGGCGGGGGCAACAGGGTATTTATTCATCCCATGATGTGGCCCTTTGCATTTGTTTTTCAAATGGCCCTGGCACAAAAAAAGCCCGCGATCATCGCGGGCTTTGCACCTGGCATCGAGGATGCCGCGTCTTAGCGACGGCGCCGCCAGGCGAGCGGCAACAGGGCCAGCAGCAGGGCGCCCATGGCGCCGCCACCCCCCTTGCTCGCTTCCTTGAGCTTGAGGTCAACGATGACGGGGTCGTGGTCCGAGGCGCTGAAGGGGTTGTCCGACTTGATGAGATCGCCGGTGTAGGCGCTGCCATATTCGAACAGGTTGCTCTCGAAGGAGTTGATGTGCCAGTCGGCCACCGCCACCACCTTGTCAGCCAGCGCCGGGTTGGCGAGGGCGTAGTCCAGGGTGCCGAGCTCGGCCTCGTAGCTGTAGGAGATGGCCTTCTCCTGGTTGAACTTGACGTTCAGATCCACCAGGCCGTAACCCTTGGCCACCGTCTGGCCCATCTGCTCATAGGGCTTGTCGCCGATGTAGGTGTGGGAGGCGGAGCGGATCTGGCGCTCCCCCGCGACCGGCGCATAGTCGGTCAGCACTCGGATGGGATCCTCCTTGGCGTAGGAGTTGAAGTCCCCCACCAGCAGCACCTGGCCCGGCATCTTGCTCACCGCCTCCCCCAACACCTTGGCGGCGCTCACCCGAAACTCGGTGCACTTGCCCTGCAGGTCCGCAGGCTCCGTCTTGCCATCTCCGTTTTCATAGCAGCCCGACCCCTTGGACTTGAGGTGGTTGACCACCAGGGTCAGGGGGGCGTCGCTGCCCGCCACGGTGAAGCGCTGGACCAGGGAGTCCCGCTGACCGGCGCTCTTGGTGACGCCGCCCGTGGTGTAGCGCTGCTGGGGCAGGGGGATAACGTCGGCATCCCCGCTCGGGGTGAGCAGGGCGGGGCGGTAGATCATGGCCACCATGATGGCGTCGCCGCCAAAGAAGCGATCCTCCGTGAGCAGGGCCTTGGGCAGGGTGACGAAGGCGTAGTGCTTGCTCGCCTCCTTCTGCCTGGCGTTGAGGCTCTCCACCAGATCGTGGAGGGCGGCGTGCTCGTCAAAGCCGTTGTTCTCCATCTCCATCAGGCCGAGCAGGTCGGCGTCCATTTCGGTGATGGCGTTGACGATCTTGGCGCGCTGCAACTGGAACTCCTCCAGGCTCTTGGCGCCGCGGTTGCAGCCCTTGGCGCTGTCCGCATCCGCCTGATCCGCGCAGAGCACGTTGAGGGCGCCCCCCACGCTGGAGTGGCTGGTGAAGTAGTTGAGCACGTTGAAGCTGCCGATGCGCAGGTCGGTGCCATCCAGGCGGGCCGGGGCGCTCTGGCGGTCGTTGTCGCCGGTGCGCAGCAGATCCCCCGCGGTGATGGTCTGATCCCGGGGCACGATCAGGCGGTACTCGTTGTAGCTGTAGCCGACCATGGCCTCCAGGTTGACCGGGGCATCGCCGATGCGCAGGTAACCCTGCTCCGGCTCCCAGGCGGGCAGCCAGGGGAGCTTGCCGTCCCCCGCCTTGACGTCCGACTCGAGGAAGACGCGGTTGCTGGCGTTGGCCTCGGCCAGCGCCACGGCCTCGGGGCTGCTCGCTACATGGAGCTGGGTCGGCTTCATCAGCGGGGCGCCGTGAGCGAGCACCAGGTTGTTGCGCCGGGCGGCATAGTCGTAGCTGAAGTTGCGGCTGATCTTGAGGGCGCTGTCGGCGTCGAGGCGCACCCGCATCCCTTCGTGACGTTCCAGGGCTCGGGCCAGGGTTTCCCCCTCCAGTACCCGCAGCGCCGTGGCGGCCGGGGCGGCGCCCTGGGCCAGGGTCGTCAGGCGCGGCGTGCTGCCGTCAAACAGGGGCTTGAGCTGGGTGTGGCCGTAATACTCCTCGACCTTGGCCTCCAGACAGACCAGGGCACCCGGCTGGATATCCGGGTACTTGCTGGCGAAGTTCTTGTCGTTGAGGTAGACGAAAATGCCGTCCGACGTCTCGGGGTTGCCGTCCCCCTGCACATCCAGCAGGTAGAAGCCCTTGTTGAGGCTTTCGCCCAGACCCGAGACCACCGCCTTGACCGAGACGCTCTGGGTGCTTTCGAACTGATCGTCCGGGACGAGGGGGCTCTTGTCGCCACTGCCCTGGATGGCGGGGATGGGGGTGAGGGCACTGTCGGCCGGGCAACTGAAGCCGGCGGCGTAGAGAGACGGGGACGCGAGCGCGAGCCCCACGGCCAGCGACAGCAGGGTAGGTGTTCCTTTCATGGGTATTCCTTTTTTTATTTTTGCCAGTGTTTCCATAGCCTTGGCATCGTGGCCAAGGGCGCGCATTGTCACATTTCTGGCAGCTCTGACCAGTGAACCAACGCACATTATGAGGAGACAAAGGAGCCCATTTGCCATTTTTTGACGTGGCTAACAGTTTGATATTGATGATCTATTTGTCATCAGGTAGGAGCGAAAAGTGTGAGGCGGCCAGCATTCACATATTTTCCTTCGAGAATAAAGATTGAGCAGTGGTCACTTGCTTCCTATACTCGAGCCGTTCCTCACGGAACCCAGGCAAAGGGCAAACCGGCAGTGATGCCGGGACGCAAAGCCTCCGATCTGTCCCATCCGGGCCAGACAGCGGGGTTACCCAGGGTGACTTGAGGGTTTGTGGCCCGTCCATGGCCTGTTGTCGCTCCCTTGTTCCCTGTTGCGATTGCGCTTTTCCCGGCATTGAAGCCAAGACAAAACAAGGAAGATAACAATATGCAACAGATCTTGAGGCCCAGCAGGCTTGCCATGCTGGTCGCCCTTGCGGCCGTCCCTGCCTGGGCGCAGGCCGCTTACCCCGCCTATCAGGCCGGCACAGCCTACAAGGCTGGCGACATCGTCAGCAACGCAGGCGCCCTCTATGAATGCAAGGAATTCCCTTACTCCGGTTGGTGCGGCGCGTCCCCCTATCACTATGCCCCCGGGGTGGGTGTGGTCTGGGCCGATGCCTGGAAGCTGTATGGTGGCGAGGTGCCGCCACCGTCCCTGGTCGTCGCCATCGGCTCCCCCGCCGTGGGTGCCAGCGTCAGTGAGGGGGCCAGTGTGGCCCTGGCGGTGACGCTGAGCGGCCCGGTCACGGCGCTCGCCCGGGTGGAATACCTCATCGACGGCACCCTGGTCGCCACCGCCACGGCTTCTCCCTGGAGTGCCAGCTGGTCTGCCGCCGGTGCGGGCAATCACGCCCTCAAGGCCCGGGCGCTGGATAAAGACGGCAAGGTGCTGAGCGAGGCGGATTCGAGCTTCAAGGTCGCCGCCGTGGTGGCGCCAGAGGCGCCCAGGGTGAGCATCGCAAGCCCCGCCGCCGGTGCCAGGGTGACCCTGGGCCGCGCCCTCACCGTGAGCGGCAATGTCACCGACGCCAATGACGACGTCGCCAAGGTCGAGCTCTTCGTGAATGGCCAGAAGGTTGGCGAGGACACCAGCGCCCCCTGGCAACTGAGCTGGACGCCCCAGAACAAGGGGCTGACCGGCCTCAAGCTGGTGGCGACCGACAAGACCAACCTCTCTGGCGAGTCGGCCCAGGTGGACGTGCAGGTGGAAGAGGCGGCCCTGCCCCCCACCGGCGGCAACCTCTCCTGCGACGTGCGCCAGATCTACCGCGCCGACGGCAGCGAGTGCATGGGGGATGACCACGGCCGCCGCGTCATCGGGTATTTCACCTCCTGGCGCACCGGCAAAAACGGCCTGCCCGCCTACCTGGTGAGCGACATTCCCTGGGACAAGATCACCCACATCAACTACGCCTTCGCGGCGGTGGACGAGCAGAGTCACACCATCAAGGTGGATGACGCCGCCACCAAGCTGACCTGGAACGGAGTGCCGAGCGCCGAGATGGATCCGGAGTTTGCCTATCAGGGTCACTTCAACCTGCTGTCCAAGTACAAGAAGCAGTACCCGGACGTGAAGACCCTCATCTCCGTCGGGGGCTGGGCCGATACCCGCGGCTTCTACGCCGCCACCACCAAGGGCGACTGCTCGGTCAACACCGCCGGCATCAACGCCTTTGCCGACTCGGCCGTGGGCTTCATCCGCCAGTACGGCTTCGATGGGGTGGATATCGACTACGAGTACCCCACCTCCATGAAGGATGCGGGCAACCCCAACGATTTCCCGCTCTCCAACCAGTGTCGCGGCAAGCTCTTTGCGAACTATGAAGTGCTGATGAAGACCCTGCGCAACAAGCTCGACAGCGCCGGCACCGAGGACGGTCGCAAGTACATGCTGACCATCGCCTCGCCGGCCTCGGCCTACCTGCTGCGCGGCATGGAGAACTTCCAGGTCATCCAGTACCTCGACTACATCAACCTGATGACCTATGACTTCCACGGTGCCTGGAACCACTTCGTCGGTCACAACGCCGCCCTGTTCGACAACAAGGCGGATCCCGAGTTGTCCCAGTGGGGTGTCTACACCCAGGCCCAGTTTGGCGGCATCGGCTATCTCAACTCCGCCTGGGCGGCCCACTACTTCCGTGGTGCCCTGGCGGCGGGCAAGATCAACATAGGGGTGCCCTATTACACCCGTGGCTGGCAGGGGGTCACCGGTGGCACCCACGGTCTGGGTGGCAAGGCGGCGCTGCCGAGCCAGAGCGATTGCCAGCCGGGCACCGGTGGCAGCACCATTCCGTGCGGCAACGGGGCGGTGGGCATCGACAACATCTGGCATGACCTTGACAAGAACGGCAAGGAGATTGGCGGTGGCGCCGTGCCCATGTGGCATGCCAAGAACCTGGAGCACGCCGCCAGCCTCGGCATCACCACCTTGCCGAGCTACGGCCAGGCCTGGGGTCTGGATCCCAACAACCCGGCCCACGTGATGCAAGGCCAGTATGTGCGTTACTACGACGACAAGGCCCATGCGCCCTGGCTCTGGAACGAGCAGAAGAAGGTGTTCCTCTCCACCGAAGATGAAGAGTCCATGGGTCACAAGCTCGACTACATCGTCAAGCGGGGCCTGGGGGGCGTCATGTTCTGGGAGATGGCGGGGGACTATGACTTTGACGCCGCGAAGAACGAGTACGTGATGGGCAGCACCCTCACCAGCCTCGCCTACGAGAAGTTCAGCAAGGCCGACAAGGCGGCCCTGAAGCAGAACGATCTGCCGGCTCCGGCCGCCCAGCTCGACATCGGCGTGAGCCTCTCCGGCTTCAAGGAAGGGGACTCCAACTACCCGATCAACCCGACCCTCAAGCTCACCAACAAATCGACCCAGACCATTCCGGGCGGCACCCGCATCGAGTTCCTGGTCCCCACCTCCACCTCAGACACCATCACCGACCAGAGCGGCATGGGGCTGAAAGTGGTGGAGAGCGGTGGCAACCAGAACTCGGACGGCATCGCCAATGAGAAGGACTTCCACAAGGTGGCTCTGACGCTGCCGGCCTGGAAAGCCTGGACGCCGGGCACCGACGTGGAAGTGGCCATGACCTACTACCTGCCGGCCGCCGGCGTGCCGAGTGGCATGCGCCTGATTGCCGGAAGCCAGACCATAGGTCTGAAGTCCGACTTCCCGGCCCTGGCCGAGGCGGTGCTGGGCAGCAGTGGTGGTGGTGACGGCGGCAGCGGTGGCACCACCTGTGCCAGCCAGAACGTCAACCCGGCGGACTACAATGCCTATCCGACCTGGCCGCGCGGGGATCACGCCAATGGCAACGACCGCATGACCAACGGCAAGGCGGTGTGGCAGGCCAACTGGTGGACCAGCAGCGAGCCCAAGGCGGGCGATGGCTGCTGGAAGCTGGTATGCAACTACTGAGTTGTCCCGGCTGCTGTGCCAGCAGCGAACTCAGAGCGGGCGACGGCAGCTGGAAGCTAGTGTGCAACTACTGAGTTGTCACGGCTGCTGTGCCAGCAGCGAACTCAGAGCGGGCGATGGTAGCTGGACGCTGGTATGCAGTGACTGATGACCTGTTGAAGGGGTTGCCCCCTCCCAACGCAACGACCCAATCCGGAGCCCAGGCTCCGGATTTTTTTGTGCCTTGTATCAGGAGAAGGGGGGGAAAGGGCAGGGGCGGTGCCATAAAAAAGACCGCTCCGAAGAGCGGCCAATTGCCACCAAGGCAATCTGCGGGGTGACCCCCTTGTCGATGTGTCGCGGCCCGGATGCCGAGTCGGGGAGATCCCCGCCCCGCCAGCCGGGCCGCGCAGCTTTATTGGGTGACGGCGCCGCCCTGCTGCTCTTTCAAGAAGCTGATCCAGGGGGAAGCGCGACCACTGACATTGCCATTCTGGGCGGCCTGAGTGAAGGCGGAGAGCGCCTCCTTGGGCTTTTGCTGCTCAAAATAGGCGACCCCGGTCAGGAACTTCAGGTCCGCCCGCTGCTCGCCGCTGGCGTTGGCGGCAGGTTTGGCGGCGAAGGCCACCAGATCCTGGTAGCGCTTGCTCTGGATCATCATGCGCGCCATCTTGAGCTGCAGCTCGGCATTGGGGGCCAGCTTGTAGGACTTGGCCAGGGTGTCGATGGCCGGGTCCAGCTCCTTGGCCTGATGCCAGTAGTTGGCCAGCGTCTTGTAGTTGGCCGCGGTGCTCTCGATCTGACCCTCCTTCATGGCCTTCTCCATCACGCGGGCGGCGCGGTGGGGAATGCCGGCGAAGGCGAGGTAGTTGGCCAGACGCTGCAACTCGTTGGCCTCGGTCAGCATGCCGAGGTTGTAGGCGCCTTCCAGCGCCGCCAGGGCCTTGGCATCGTTGCCCGCCTGCATGTGCATGGCCGACAGCTGGGTCCAGTACTTCTTCTTCTCCGGGTAGCGGTCGACCAGTGCGGTCAGCACCTCGGTAGCCGGCTTGTACTGCTTCAGCTCGTAGTGGGCCGCCATCTTCAGCAGGTACCAGGACTCCGGCGCCTTGCCCGCGGAGAGCTTGATCGCGTTGTCCACCGCCGGAATGGCTTCTCGATACTGCTTGAGCTGCACATGGGCGTTGGCCAGCGTGATGTAGGCGTGCGGGGTCGGCTTCTCGTCCTTGCCGAGGTTCTCGAACCACTGGTTCATGGTGCTGATGGAGGCCTTGAAGTTCCCCTCCGCCATGTAGAGCTGGGCCAGGTTGTAGCGCACCTGCTGGGCCACCGGGGGCGGCAGGCCGCCGGTGGCGATGGCGTCGGCGAAGTACTTGGTCGCCTGACCGTACTTCTCCTGCTGCGCCGCCACGAAGCCCAGGGTCTGCAAAATGACCCCCTTGTCGTAGACCCGCTCGCCAGCGCCGGACAGCGCCTCCTGCAGCTTGGCATTGGCCTCGCCGTATTTCTTCTCGGTGATCAACGCCTGGGCCTTGTTGACCGCGCGGTAGGCGCGGTCAGACAGGGCGGGTTGTTCGGCGGCCCAGGTGGCGGTGCTGAGCAGCACCGCCATGGCCACCGGGGCGAGGATCAGGGTATGTAACTTTTTCATCGCCACCCTCCTTAGTTGGTCGCAAACTCGATCTCTTGCTGCATGCGACTGGCCTGCGGCTTGCCGTCCACCATGGCCGGTTTGAAGGTCCACTTGGCGATGGTCTGGCGCGCCGCCTTGCCGAGGTCATAGCTGCGGGGCTCTTCCTTGACGATGCGGATGTTGCTCACGGTACCGCGCTCGGTGACGGTGAACTCCACCAGCACCTTGCCGGACGCAAGACCGGCCAGGGCCGCCTTGCGGGGCATCATGGGCTCGAAGGTCGCCATCGGGATGGCGCCGTTGTTGCCGCCCATGCCGCCGCCACCGCCGCCGGTGCTGTAGGCACCCAGGGCGTTGCCGCCACCGATGTTGACCGGGATGTCGAGTTTGGGCATGTCCATGGGGGAGCTGTCCATCTTAGGCCTGTCCGTGCTCGCCACCTCCATCTCGGGCGGGGGAGGCGGGCGTTTCGGGGGCGGCGGTTTGGGCAGTTCCCGTTGTTTCTCTTGCAGGGTCTCCTGAGGCTTGAGGCGGATGAAGTCGGTCATGGTGACGTCCTCCCGCTCCGTCAGCTCCCGGTGATCCGGCGTGATGAGCTTGTTCATTCCCAGAAACAGGAAGAACACCACCACGCAGGAGACCGCTAACGATATCAGGTATCTCATGGCATTCGCTCCGGCATCAGCTGCTCTTGTCGGCGGCGATGGAGATGTTCTGGACACCGGCCATGCGGATCTGGTCCATGACCTGCACCACCAGACCGGAACGGGATTCGCTGTCGGCCTGGATCACCACGGCGCTCTCCGGGTTCTCCGCCCGCAGCCGCTCGATATTGGCACGCACGGCACCCACTTCGACGATGCGCTTGTCGACCCAGACCTGGCCGTTCTCGCGGACCGCGACCATGATGTTCCCCTTCTTTACCGTCTCGGCCGTGCTGGCGCTCGGGCGGTTGATCTCCACGCCGGACTCCTTGACGAACGAGGTGGTGACGATGAAGAAGATCAGCATGATGAACACGATGTCCAGCATGGGGGTCAAATCGATGGCCGCCTCGTCAGCACCGCTGTCGCTGTGACGTTTTCTCATGGCAAAAAACTCCTTGCTTGTTCTGTGCCCCGGCGGGCATGGCCCGGCCGGGGATGTGCATCCTGCATCAGCCGTGTTTCAGGTTGTCTTCCAGCTTCTGCACCGCCAACTTGGCCTTGTGATCGAGCCGGCTGACAAAAAACAGGCCGGAAAGGGCGGCAATCATGCCCGCCATGGTCGGTACCGTCGCCTTGGAGATCCCCGAGGCCATCGCCCTGGGGGAGCCGGTGCCGGTAATGGCCAGGGTATCGAACACCTGCACCATGCCGACCACGGTCCCAAGCAGCCCCATCAGCGGGCAGAGGGCGATCAGCACCTTGATGACCGGCATCCCCTTGTCCACCGCCATGGCGACCCGGGAGACCAGCTCGCGGCGGATCTGCCTGGCAGACCAGGAGAGGTGATCGGTGCGGGCCAGCCAGGCCGTCTTGGTCTGCTTCACCTGCTGGGGATAGACCGCCATGAAGTAGAACCAGCGCTCCAGCAGCAGGGCCCACATCATCAGGGTCAGGAAGAACAGGGCGACCAGCACGTCGCCCCCCAATCCCAGAAACCGGCGGACCGACTCGACTTCTTCAATCAACCAGAACCACATGGGTGACTCCTTAGGCTGCGGCTTTGGCGGCGTGCAGACGTTCCTGATAACGGGCAACGAAACCGGCGCTCTGCTCTTCCAGTACCTGGATCAGACGGCGGCTCTGGGTCTGCACGATGGTGTAGAGGAACAGCATGGGCACGGCCACGACCAGACCCTGCATGGTGGTCACCAGGGCCTCGGAGATACCGCCCGCCATCAGCTTGGGATCGCCGGTACCGAACAGGGTGATGGCCTGGAAGGTGGCAATCATCCCGACCACGGTACCCAGCAGGCCCAGCAGCGGGGCGACGGAGGCGATCAGCTTGATGAGGCTGATGCCCTTCTCCAGCTTGGGCACGTTGCGCAGGATGATCTCGTCGAGCTTGGATTCCAGATCCTCGATGTTGTCACCCCGGTGATCCTGGTAGGCACCCAGCATCTCGCCGATGGGGTTGCCCTTGATGATCTGCTCGGATTTCAGCTGCTTGCGCATGGCACCGCCGATGAGGGAGAGACGAGCGCCGCAGAACAGGGCCAGCAGGGTACCGATGACACCCAGCGCCAGGATCACGTAGCCCACGGAGCCACCCTGATCGATGCGCTCCTTGAGGGTCGGCGATTGCACCAGCAGGGAGAGGATCACGCCACGGGACGGGTCGATGAAGATGGGTTCGACGCTGCCGCCACCCTGTTCAAACTTGGCGACCGGTTCCAGCACCGCGTTCTCGGGCTGGCGGGAGAGTTGTTCGAACTTGCCGGTCTCCGGCACGAAGGTGAGGTACTTGCCTTCGGAGACGGTGTTGAACTCGCCGATCTGGGTCACGGTCTTCTGGGCCTGGTTGCCCTCGCCGTAGACCACGGTGGCCGGGATCTGGCTCACCTTGCCACCGTCGACCATGCGGCTGAGGGTGGTGGTCCAGAAGGCGGTCAGGTCATCGCTGGAGGGCAGCTCCTTGCTCTCGGCCAGGCGAGTCAGCAGGGCAGTCTGCTCGGGATGTTCGACCCGGCGGGCGGAGGCATTGAAGATCCCCTTGAATTCACCGGCGAACTGGCGCAGCACGCCAAACATCTCGCCCATGTTGCCGGAGCGCTGGCGCAGGGTCTCGGTCAGCTCGGTGAGCTGCTTGTCGTTGGCATCGAAGGTGGCCTTGAGCTTTTCGCCCCTGGCGACTTCGGCGGCGAGATCCGCCTTGGCCTTGGCGAGCAGGGCCCCTTGTTCGTTCTTGTCAGCCAGGAAGCGGGCTTCCCGCTCCTTGTTGAGCTGGGATTCGCTGGTGCTGGCGGCCTTGACCTGATTGAGCAGGGCGTTGAGATCCACCGGCTTCTCGGCGGCGGTCACCGGCAGGGTGACCAGGGTAGCGCCCGCGATCAGCGAGGCGATGGCAAGTTTGATTCCTTTCATGATGCTTTCTCCGCAGTTTGAACCGGCAGCTTGATGAGGGCGGGGGGCGCCTGCTTCTTCGCGATGCGAAGGCCTTGTTCAACCGCACTGCGATACTCCTGGGGCAGTACTTCCCACTGGCGGGTCTTCTTGTTCCACATGCCGGTCTCGTTGCCATCCGGGGACTGGTAGAGCAGGGCGATGCGGCCGACGCGCAGGAACTCGTAGGTCTTCTCGTCCCCATCCTTGTCCAGGCTCGCCTTGTAGGCTTCGATGGTGCGGCTGAAGCCCTCCTCGATCTGGTAGGCCTCGAGGATCTTGCGGTACTTCTCGGAGATGGTGACGTCGGCCCGGTTCATGAGATCGGTCAGGGCCGCCACGCGGTCCTCACGCTCCACCTTCTGGAACGGCAGGTCCAGGGAGACGAACTGCTCGAGGGAGTCGATCATCTTGAGCATCAAGGGCACCACTTCGGTGCTGGTCTGGTCGATCTGGGCGATCTGCTTTTGCATGGAGGCGAGTTCGGCGCTCTGGGAGTCGACCATCTTGCCCACTTGCTCGTTGTAGGCGCGCAGGCTGTCCACCTGGCGCAGGGCGGCCTTGTACTGAGCCAGGGCAGACTCGGCAGACTCGGCGTAGCTGTCGATCTTCTGCTGGGAAACTTTGGATGCATTGTCGGTGGCGGCTTGAGCGTCCACGGCCTGACCGGCGGTGGCGGCACTCAGATTGAAGCTGGTCAGCAAGGCAGCCGAAATCAGGCTGCCGAGGAGCGCTTTCTTCATTGTAATTGTCCTTGTCTTCATAGGATTACCCTATCTCCGTAACTTCCTTGGGACCTTGGGCAAAGCCGGCCCGAACGGGCCGGCTTGTGGTTTGCTGGTGGATTAGAACTTCTGGCTGTAGTCGAGGTAGTAGATGCGACCGTCGATGCTGTAGAGCTCGTCGTCATAGGTGAAGCCATCGCTCTCGAGGGACGGGCCCACGTTGAACATGTTCTTCACGCCGACCTGGATCTTGCCGTTCCAGGGCGCTTCCACACCGACGTTCAGGTTCCAGGTGGTCTGGGACGCGATGTGGCCCACTTCCTCACCGGTATCGGCGATGTAGTCCTGGCTCTGGGAGTCGATGTAGTTCGCGCTCAGGTAGGTATCCATGTTCCACCATTGGGGAACGTTGATACCCACACCGGAGCTGAAGCGCATCTGGGGCAGACCGTTCTGGCCGATCTTGTCGATGACGGGACCACCGGCGTACAGACCTTCCTTGTATTTCAGGATGTAGGTACCGCCCAGGTCATAACGCACGGTGGCGTAGTTCAGGTCGTAGGTGTAATCCACCTTCAGGTCGAGGCCGGAGGTCTCGAGGGTCCCCAGGTTGACCATGGGAGCGATGGCGCTACCGATCTTGCCCTGGCTGTTGCGGGTGATGCTGCTGGAGCTGCCGCTGTTCAGTTCGTCATAGATGAGAGACTGCAGGGAGTTCAGCTGGATCACGTCCTCGATCTTGATGGTGTAGTAGTCCAGGGAGAGGTTCAGGTCATCCACCGGGCTGTAGGCCACCCCGAAGTTCCAGGTGTCCGCGGTCTCTTCCTTCAGATCCTCGTTGGAGGTACGGGTGGTGGTGTACTGGCGGTTCGGGCAGTCTGTCGCGGAGATGCCGTTGGCCTCGCAGTAGACGTAATCCTTCGCCCAGTCGGCGGACTCGGAATCAGCCGAGTAGAGATCGCTCAGGCTGGGGGCGCGGAACGAACGGGACCAGGAGGTGCGCAGCATCAGGTTGTCCAGCGGCTGGTAACGCAGGCTCGCCTTGGGGGAGAAGGCGCTGCCGAAGTCGCTGTACTTGTCGAAGCGACCGGCCACGTTCAGCTCGATCTGCTCGGTGATGGGCACCAGGGACTCGATGTAGGCGGCAGTCACGTCACGAACGCCACCGGAGGAGTTGCCTGCGGAGCCGATGATGTTGCCTGCTTCGGACTGGGCGTCGTACTTGTCGGCATAGACCCAGTCGTTGTACTCGGCACCGGCGTACCAGCTGACCGGACCGGCCGGCAGTTCACCCATGTCCCACTGGACACCGGCGTACCACTGGTAGAAGTCCATGGTGGCGCGGCGGCTGGTGTCGGCGGCCATGGAGGCCGTGCTCTGGGGGTCGAACTCGCCACCGACGAACTTGCCGTCAGCGATCGCCTGCTGGGCGGCGGACTTCAGCACGTAACCGGTGCCGTTCTCCTTGTTGTCGGTCTTGGAGTACATGTAGCCGGCGTTCCACTGCATGTCGCCGACGCTTTCGGTGGCGATGGTGCCTTCGACGCCGAGGTTCATGCTGCCGGTGGTGTCGGTGACATAGTTGTCACGGGGACCGACGTTGCTGAAGCGGTAGTAGGCGTAGGCAGCCTCACCCAGACCCTGGGTGGCGGCGGCATCCAGGCCGTTGTCGGCGAAGAACTGGGCATTCTTCGGGTTGGCCGGGTCAATGGTGAAGGCACCGGCGGCCGGGGCGAAGCGGCCGAAACTCTCGACCCGGGAGCCGATGATCTGTGGCACGAAGTCCACGTTGTCGTTGATGTGGTAGCGACCGTTTACGTACAGGGTGTCACGGCTGCGGGAGGCCGTGGTGGCCGCGACCTGGCCGTAGTTGAAGTTACAGCCGCCCTCGAAGCCGACGAAGGGCTCCTTGCATGAGCCGTCGGCATTGGTGGCGCCGGCCAGGGGGCCGTATTTCCAGATGGGGTCGCCGTTGGCGTCAAGACCCGTGATCCCCTCCACGTTGCGGCCGTAGGCGCTGGGGGAGTCGTTGCCCTGCTTGGCAAGATAGTCCCGATCGCGACTGTAGATGACGTCCTTCTTGTCGTGCTCGTAGACCGCCATCAGGGAGCCCTTCTCGCCGGCCACCCCTGCCACGATGGAGCCGCTCTTCTCGTCGCCGCCCTCTTCGCTCGGGGAGCCAATGCGGCCCTGGAAGTCCAGCCCTTCGTAGCCCTCTTTGAGCACCACGTTGATCACGCCACCAATGGCGTCGGAACCGTAGATGGCGGAGCCGCCGTCCAGGTTGACCTCGACCCGCTCAACGGCGGCCATGGGGATGGTGTTGAGGTTGATGGAGGTGCCGCCCATGGTGGGGGAACCCGCTACCCGCTTGCCGTTCAGCAGAACCAGGGTACGCTCGGAACCCAGGCCGCGCAGGCCGACGGTGGATTGGGACTGGAAGGAGCTGCCGGAGGCAGGGGAGACGCCGCCAAAGGAGTTGTAGGAGGCTTGCTTGAGGTAATCGGCGACGGTCTGCTGACCGGATTGCTCGATTTTCGCCTTGGTCACGGAGACGACCGGGGTGGAGCCTTCCACATCGACCCGGGAGATCCGGGAGCCGGTGACCTTGATTTTTTGCAGTTTTTCTACGTTCTGGCCCTCTTCGGCCAGGACAGGGGTGGCCACAACTGCCGCGCTCGCCAAGGCAAACGCTACGGCAGCAGAGAGTCTGCTTTTCCTAAGCATCGCTAGTATCCTTCCTGATTGTTTATTGTTTGCTTCCATTACCGCCCTCGTTGGAGCGGTGCGTAAGGCTTATCAAGGTTTGGTGATGGACGTCAAATGGAGCGGCGGGGATGGGGGCTGCAGGGGGAATTAGATGGGAATATGCACTTGATGGAATATTTTTGGCGTTTTATTCCGTAAATGTCGCGTCAGCTTATGTAAAGATGTTGTTAAGTTCGATTTTTACAATTTTATTGATTATTTTTGAACTTATCGATAAGTCGCTTGTCACTCCAGTGTCGATATCGAGAAAACGGTTTTTTGCAGTATTTTCATCTGCTTTTATGGCGAGAGCGTTTTCCGGGGAACGGAGGGTGGGGGCGGCTATCCCTCTTCTTTTATAGGTAAATGAGAAAATAACCCGACTTATCCTTAACTTGTTGATTTCGTTCTGCTTGATATGGATTAAAACACCTGTGTAATTAATTTTTTAATAATTAAAATCGAGTTGGACGGGTAGGCGTAGCAGTTTTTTATATTGAAGTTGGTTTTTTTGGAAAAAATCATCCGCGGGATATGCTGCGGGGGGACATTCCCGGTCGCAGACAGAGTTCTACTTGATTTTTGTTGCAGAGCTTTTACAGTGACCGAGCCGGATTGTCTGTCAATGCCAGTCAATTCAGTGAGTAATGCCAGGTAAGGATAGGCCCGTCACCGGATGTGACTGGCCATAAAAGAACAACAAGGACGAGGTTCCACCATGCTGTCGTATTTCCTACGTCGGATGCTTTTGATCATCCCGACGTTTCTCGGTATCACCCTGCTCGTCTTCACCATCACCCGCTTCGTGCCGGGCGGCCCGGTCGAGCGCATGCTGCTGCAGGCGCAGGTCTCGCAAAACGAGTCCGGCCGCTCCAGTGGCAGCAAGGGGGCGCAGGCACTCTCCGACGAACAGATTGAAGAGCTCAAGGCGTTCTACGGTCTCGACAAGCCCATGCTGGTCGCCTACTGGGACTGGTTGCAGAAGCTGGCGGTGCTGGATCTCGGGGAGTCGACCCGTTATTACGAGCCGGTGTGGGATCTCATCAAGGAGAGGTTGCCGGTGACCGCCTTCTTCGGGCTCGCCACCTTTCTGCTGAGTTATGCCGTCTCCATCCCGCTCGGGGTGGCCAAGGCGCTCAGGCACAACAGCCGCTTCGATTCCCTGAGCTCGATGCTCATCTACATGGCCTATGCGCTGCCCGCCTACGTGGTGGGGATCTTCCTCATCACCGTCTTTGCGTTCCATCTGGAGTGGCTGCCCATGGGGGGCTTCCCGGGGGACGAGTTTGACGGGATGGAGAGCAGCTGGGATCAGATCCGCACCGTCTTCGCCCACGCCCTGCTGCCGCTCATCGCCTACGCCATCGGGGATTTCGCCATCCTCACCATGACCATGAAGAACAGCCTGATGGAGAACCTGTCGGCGGATTATGTGCGCACCGCCGTGGCCAAGGGGTTGCCGTTTCGCAAGGCGGTGACCGATCACGCCATGCGCAACAGCCTGATCCCCATCGCGAGTCACTTAGGGTCGGTGCTCACCGTCTTCTTCGGGGGCTCCTTCCTCATCGAGACCATCTTCAACATCGACGGCATCGGCCTGCTCGGTTATGAGGCCATTGTCGAGCGGGATTACCCCACCGTCATGGGCATTCTGGCCATCACCTCCATGCTGATGCTGGTGGGCAACATTGTCTCCGACATCTGCGTTGCCCTGGTCGATCCCCGCGTGCGGTTTGGAGAGTGAGCATGAACCTGAATCCGGTAACGCTGAAAAAACTCAAGCGCTTCAAGTCGATAAAGCGCGGCTACTACTCCTTTGTCATCTTTTCGGTCCTGGTGGTCATCTCTCTGCTGGCGGAACTGCTGGTCAACAGCCGGGCCCTGGCGGTGAGTTATCAGGGGGAGCTCTATTTCCCCACCTATGGGGACGTGATCCCGGGCCAGCACTTCGGGCTCGACTACGAGTACGAGACCAACTACCGCCAGCTCAAGAGCCAATTTGCGAAGGAAGATAAGGGGGATTGGGTGTTGCTGCCCCTGGTCCCCTGGAACCCCTATGAGCAGGACTTCAAGGAGGAAGCCTATCCGCCCTATGCCCCGAGCCTGGCGGAGCGCCACTTCCTCGGCACCGACACCAGCGGTCGCGATGTATTGGCACGGCTGGTCTACGGCTTTCGCATCGCCATCGGCTTTGCCTTCATCGCGCTGGTGGCGAGCTATGTCATCGGGGTCAGCATCGGCTGCATGATGGGGTTCCTCGGCGGTCGATTCGATCTCCTGATGCAGCGTTTCATCGAGATCTGGTCCCAGGTGCCCTTCCTCTACGTCATCATGATCCTGGTCTCCCTGGCCAAGCCGAACTTCGGCCTGTTCGTCGGTATCAACGTGCTGTTTGGCTGGATGGGGATCACCTGGTACATGCGCACCCTCACCTACAAGGAGCGGGCGCGGGACTACGTGATGGCGGCGCGGGCCCAGGGGGCGAGCACCCGGCGCATCATCTTCAACCACATTCTGCCCAATACCCTGATGATGATCGTCACCCTGGCCCCGTTTGCCGTGGTGGGCAACATCTCCACCCTGACGGCGCTGGACTACCTGGGCTTTGGCCTGGCGCCGCCGACCCCGAGCTGGGGGGAGCTGCTCTCCCAGGGGATCAACAACCTCGACGCCATCTGGATCGTGAGTTCGGTGGTGGCGGCGGTGAGCCTGGTGCTCATCATGGTCTCCTTCATCGGGGAGGCCATCCGGGAGGCGTTCGATCCGCGCAAATTTACCCGTTATCAGTGAGCGGTGGCGCCTTGCCAGGGCACATCGACAGGACCCTTAATGAAGACGCCCCCAGTGCAGGGGCATGACCAGGAAGTCAAACATGAACAATAAAATCAAATGGACAGGTGCTCTCTTTCTGCTGTTGAACGGATCCTGGGTGTGGGCGGCTAGCCTGCCCGCGGATCTGACGTGGGAGACCAACGACACCGACCCCGTGTTCGCCTCTCCCAAGGCGCTGCCCGGCGGCAACCTCAATCTCTTCGTCGACAGCTTCCCGCTGACGTTTCGCACCGTGGGGCCGGATTCCAACGGCTCGTTCCGCTCCTTCATCCTCGACAACCAGATGAGGCTCATCAGCTTCCATCCCAACACGGGCAACCCCATTCCGGCCCTGGCGAATGCCTGGGCCATCGCGCCGGACAGCCAGACCGTCTATTTCAAGCTCGACCCGCGCGCCAAGTGGTCCGACGGCAAGCCGGTCACCGCCGATGACTACACCTTCGGCTACGAGATGATGCGCTCCAAGGACATCAAGGGCCCCTGGTTCAACAACTACTACACCACCGAGGTGGTGGCGGTGGAGAAGATTGACGACCACACCATCCTGGTCAAAGCGGGCAGCCGCAAGGCCAAGCTCGATCTCCTCAACACCACCGAACTGTGGCCCCAGCCCAAGCACTACTACAAGATGGGCCCGAACTGGGTGAAGCAGTACAACTGGGCCGTGGTACCCACCACGGGCCCTTACGTGATGAGCGACGTGAAGAAGGGCAAGTCCGTCACCTTCAGCAAGCAGAAGGAGTGGTGGGCAAAAGACGATCGCTACAACCAGCACAGGTTCAACCTCGACACCATCAAGGTGCAGGTGATCCGCGACCACAACATCGCGTTCCGCCACTTCCTCAAGGGGGAGCTGGACACCTTCGAGATGATCCTGCCCAACTGGTGGCATGAGAAGGCGGTCACCCCGGAGTACAAGCAGGGATACGTGCAGAAGGTGATGGCCATGACCGACACCAAGCAGGGGGGTCAGGGGGTTCACCTCAACGTGGCCAATCCCAAGCTGGCGGATCTCAACGTGCGGGTCGGCATTCAGCACGCCTTCAACATCGACAAGATGATAGAGACGGTGCTGCACGGCGACTATGACCGCGCTACCACCTTCGGCTCAGGCTTCGGGGCCTTCACCGACATCGCGCTGCCGGAGCGGGCCTACGACATCGCCAAGGCACGGGAGTACTTCGCCAAGGGCGGTTACGGCAAGCAGGGACCGGACGGCATCCTGCAAAATGACAAGGGAGAGCGGCTCACCCTGGCCCTCACCTACACCAGCCAGGAGCACTCCAAGCGGCTGACCGTGCTCAAGGAAGAGGCCAAGAAGGCGGGCCTGGATCTGGAACTCAATCTGGTGGATGGCGCCACCGGCTTCAAGGTGATGCTGGAGAAGAAACACGAGGCGGCCTGGCTTGGCTGGGGGGGCGGCGGTCTCTATCCGCAATACTGGGAGTCCTTCCACTCCGACAACGCCAACAAGCCCCAGACCAACAACCTGTTCAACGTGGCTGACAAAGAGCTCGACAGCCTGATCGACGCCTACAACGTCGAGTTCGACATGGACAAGCGGGCCGCGCTTTCCCACCAGATCCAGCAGCGCATCTATGATCTCGCCATCTTCGTGCCCGGGGTTCAGCTCAACTACGTGCGAGCCAGCAGCTGGCGCTATGTGATGCTGCCGGAGGTGCCCGCCACCCGCAACACCCCGGATCTGCTCTACTGGCCCATGGATGGCTACCCCCACAGCAGTGGCGGCCTGCTCTGGATCGATCCCAAGGTGAAGGAGGAGACCCAGAAGGCCAAGGCTGACGGCAAGTCGCTGGCCCCCATCACCCTGATCGACAAGACCTATGCACATCATTGATGTGGCCCAGAAGGGAGCAGCAGTCATGCCCAACACACAGGCCACCGCCCCCGGCACCAGCGATCATGAGGGGCAGTCTCTGTCCCCCATCCTCGAGGTGCGGGATCTCGAGGTGGAGTTCGCCGTCGACGACGGCAAGATCAAGGTGCTCGACGGGGTCAGCTTCCAGGTCGCCCCGGGCAAAACCCTGGGGATAGTCGGCGAGTCCGGCTGCGGCAAGAGCGTCACCTCGCTGGCCATCATGGGGTTGCTGCCAAGGCCCCACGGTCAGGTGGTGGCGGGCTCCATCCGCTTTCAGGGGGAGGAGCTGCTCAATCTGCCGCCGGAGCAGATGTACAAGGTGCGTGGCAACCGTATCTCCATGATCTTTCAGGAGCCCATGACGGCCCTCAACCCGGTGCAGACGGTCGGCGATCAGCTGATGGAGGTGTTTCGCCTCCACCGCCCCGATTACAGCAAGGCCCAGCGCCGTGACGCCGCCATCGCCATGTTGAAGAAGGTGGGGATCCCCGAGCCTGCCCAGCGTTTCGCGGCTTATCCCCACAATCTTTCCGGCGGTATGCGCCAGCGGGTGATGATCGCCATGGCGCTGGCCTGCGAACCGGCCCTGCTCATCTGCGACGAGCCGACCACGGCGCTCGATGTGACCATCCAGGCCCAGATCCTGGATCTGATGAAGGAGCTGCAAGCCCAGACCGGCATGGCCATCATCTTCATCACCCACGATCTCGGGGTGGTGGCGGAGCTGTGCGACGAGGTGGTGGTGATGTATGCCGGGCGTGCGGTGGAGCGGGCCGATATCTATGAACTGTTTGACCACCCGCGCCATCCCTATACTCATGGTCTGATGGCCTCGATCCCGCGTCTGGAAGATGTGCCAAAGAGCCTGCTCAAGACCATCAAGGGTCAGGTGCCCGCCCTGCACGAGATGCCGGCGGGGTGCCGTTTCTCCAACCGCTGCCCCCATGCCACGCCCCTTTGCGTGGAGACCATACCGGTGACCGAGCAGTTGAGCGAACGCCACGGGGTGGCCTGCCACCACTGGAAGGAGGTGAGCCTATGAACGGCCTGGTGCGGGGACGGGGTGTCGCAGGGCAGCCAGGCGGCGGGAAGGCGACCAGGTCGTCTGCTGCCATGAATCGTCGGGGATGGAAGTCATGACCAGCTTGTTGTCGGTAAGCAATTTAAAGCAGCATTTCAAGATGGGTGGCGGTTTCTTGCGCAAGCAATACACCGTCTACGCGGTGGATGGCATCAGCTTTGATCTCAAGCAGGGGGAGACCCTTGGCCTGGTGGGGGAGTCGGGATGCGGCAAGTCCACCCTGGGGCGTTCGTTGCTCAAGCTGTTCGAGCCGAGCGCCGGCTCCATCACCTTCGAGGGGCGTGACATCACCCACCTCTCGCCCAAGGAGATGCGATCCCTGCGTCAGGAGATGCAGATCGTGTTCCAGGATCCCGCAGAATCCCTCAACAGCCGCCACACGGTTGGGCAGATCCTGGAGGAGCCTTTCATCATCCACGGCAAGGGCAACGCCGAACAGCGCCGGACATGGGTGCAGGAGCTGCTGGAGAAAGTCGGCTTGCCCGGCAGCGCGGTGGATCGCTACCCCCATGAGTTCTCTGGTGGCCAGCGCCAACGTATCGGCATCGCCCGCGCCATCGCCCTCAAGCCCAAACTGCTGGTGTGTGACGAGGCGGTGTCGGCGCTCGACGTGTCGGTGCAGTCCCAGATCGTGAACCTGCTGCTCAATCTGCAGCGGGAGATGAACCTCGCCATCATCTTCATCGCCCATGACCTGTCGGTGGTCAAGCACATCTCGGACAGGATTGCGGTGATGTATCTGGGCCGGATCGTCGAGCTGGCCGAGGCCCAGGCTCTCTACCTGGCACCGCGCCATCCCTATACCCAGGCGCTCATCTCCGCCATTCCGGTGCCGGATCCGCGGCGGCGCAGCCAGCGCATCCTGCTGACGGGGGATGTACCGTCCCCCATCTCGCCGCCGAGTGGCTGCCACTTTCACCAGCGCTGTCCCCATGCAACGGATCTGTGCCGCACCCGCTCGCCCGCCCTTGAGGCGTGCGGCGGGCAGGGGCATCAGGTGGCCTGCCATTTCCCCTTGCCCGTGCAGGAGGCGGTGCCGTTGGGAAAGGCGATATGATGCCGGCGCCCGCCGCGTCGCGACCGGCATCGCTGCAAGGTGGCACCGAGGAGGCGCAATAAAGGCGGAAACGGGATAAAAAAATGGGGCCTGCGGGCCCCATCTTCATGGTTGGAGTTCAGGTTTGGCCGTGGAAATTCTGGCCCGGGCAGGACAGCGCCCCGATGGGGGTGGCTGCTGTGTGGATTGCTGAGTTGTTTTGTAGTTTTATTACGTTGCTAATTTCAACTTCCGGACAGGCGATATCAGGCGCCATAACGGAAGTAGTAATTGCGGGTTGCAGGCGCATAAGTGTCTTTCTCTTCAGCACCTTTCTTGCTGGTTGCACCCTTCAGGTGGAACAGCACTGCCAGATTCTCGAACATATGATGACCTCGTTTCTCTGTGGTTCATGGGTTGTGTGACCTTGGTCACGTTCTGATCCTAGGGGCATATGTGAGCTGGATCAACTTTTTGTGTTGTAAATTTACATAAATCATGGAAAGGGTTTTCAAATGCAGACCTGTTCATGGATACGATTTCAAGCCAGGGCCACGTATGGAATCGGGGATGTGAGAGAGGTGGCCGAGGAGGAAGTACAAAAAAGATGGCGCTGTCCCAATTACATGTTGAAAGGCTAACCTTGAAGTAGGTCATCACCCTGAGGGCCTCCATCATGGATACCC
>NZ_JAPCIS010000043.1:0-29396 GCF_027707425.1 Aeromonas sp. QDB63 | reverse complement strand
ACCACGGGAATTTCTGCGCAGTCGGGTATCACAACCCTAAGCGGGAAAAAGTGTCTGGACCTATGGGGTCAAATCCAATCAGCTGAACGAGCGGGCCGCCAAATATGCCCTGCTGTTCATCGGCCTCACCTTCATCAGCTTCTTCATGTTCGAGCTGCTCAAGGGGCTGCGGGTACACCCCATCCAGTACGCGCTGGTGGGCATGGGGCTGGCCATCTTCTATCTGGTGCTGCTGGCGCTGACCGAGCATCTCGGCTTTGCCTGGGCCTATCTCATTGCCGCCCTGGCCAGTGTGGCCCTCAACGGCTTCTACCTGAGCCATGTGCTGGGCGGCCCAAAACAGGGCATGGGATTCGCCGCCCTGCTGGGGCTGGTCTACGCCATCCTGTTCGGGCTGCTGCAGGCCGAGGAGACAGCCCTGTTGCTCGGCGCCCTGCTGCTGTTCGCCACCCTGGCGCTGGTCATGGGGCTGACTCGCAAGCTCGACTGGTATCAGGTGATGGAGAACAGTCCCTCCGCCACCGCATGGGCGGCCCCCCAGCCATCGACCAGTGACACCAGCCATCAGCCATAAGCAAAAAAACCGGCGCCCTCGGGCGCCGGTTTGCATTTCATTGATCGGGCATCACTTCTTCTTGACCGGACGGGGCCAGTTCGGAATGTGGCGCTGGGGCACCCGGGTGATCACCAGCTCGTTTTCCGCCACATCCTTGGTGATGGTGGAACCCGCCCCCAGGGTCGCCCCCTTGCCGATCCGCACCGGCGCCACCAGCTGGGTATCGGAGCCGACGAAGACATCGTCCTCGATGATGGTCTGGAACTTGTTCACCCCGTCGTAATTGCAGGTGATGGTGCCGGCACCGATGTTCACCTTGGCGCCGACGTCCGCATCCCCCAGATAGGTCAGATGACCGCACTTCGAGCCCACCCCCAGCCGGGCCTTCTTCATCTCGACGAAGTTGCCGACATGGGCATCCTGCTCCAGCACGGCACCCGGGCGCAGGCGGGTAAAGGGCCCGACCGAGCACTGGTCGGCAATTTGCGCACCTTCGATGACGGAGTAGGGTTTCACCTCGGTGTGGTCGCCGATGACGCAATCCTTCAGCACGCTGCCGGCACCGATGCGCACGTGATTACCCAGCACCACCTTGCCTTCGATGATGACGTTGACGTCGATCACCACCTCCTCCCCGATTTCCAGGGTGCCGCGCAGATCGAAACGGGCCGGATCGATCAGGGTGGCGCCGGCGATCATCAGCTTCTCGGCCTGCATCTGCTGGTAGCTGCGCTCAAGCGCAGCCAGCTGCACCCGGTTGTTGGCCCCTTCCACTTCCATGGCGCTGTCAGGGTGGACGGCGGCGATGGCACAGCCATCCCCATGGGCCATGGCGATGACGTCGGTCAGATAAAACTCGCCTTGAGCATTCTTGTTGTCCAGGCGGGAGAGCCAGCTGCGCAGCTGACCACCGTTGGCCACCAGCACGCCGGTGTTCACTTCGCGGATGGCAAGTTGCTCGACGTTGGCATCCTTCTGCTCGACAATGCCGACCACCTGACCATGTTCTCGCACGATGCGGCCATAGCCGGTCGGGTTGTCCAGTACCACGGTCAGCAGCGCCATGCCATCGTCGGTCTTGGCCGCCAGCAACCGTTGCAGGGTCTCGGGCTGGATCAGCGGGGTATCGCCGTAGAGCACCAGCACGTCGTCTTCGTCATGCCAGAACGGAATGGCCTGGGCGACGGCATGGCCGGTCCCCAGTTGCTGAGCCTGCAGCACCCAGTTCAGGTCGGATGCCTGGATCCGCTCCTTCAGCAGTTCGGCGCCGTGGCCATAGACCAGGTGCAGCTGTTCGGCACCGATCTGGCGGGCGGTCTCGATCACATGGGAGACCATGGGCTTGCTGGCAACGGGGTGCAGCACCTTGGGCAGGGAGGAACGCATGCGGGTGCCTTTGCCCGCAGCCAGGATCACGACGTTGAGAGACATAGCTAGCCTTTGAAACAGGTGGAAATGCTGGGCGGAGTCTATCCAACGGGCAAAAAAAAAGCGACCCGAAGGTCGCTTTTTGCATCACCGTGATTAGCGGTAATTCTTTTTGACGATATCGATAACCCGCAGCTGGGCCATCGCTTTGGCCAGCTCGGCAGACGCCTGAGCATAGTCGATATCACCATGGGAGCTGTTGATCCGCTCTTCGGCACGACGCTTGGCTTCCTGGGCTTTCGCCTCATCCAGATCGTCGGCGCGAATGGCGGTATCGGCCAGCACGGTCACGGCTTCGGGTTGTACTTCCAGCATGCCGCCGGAGATGTACAGCACCTCTTCGCTACCATTTTGCTTGATCAAGCGGACCAGGCCCGGCTTGATGGCAGTCAGCAACGGAGCATGACCGTGGCGGAGACCCAGCTCACCTTCGGAGCCTGATACCTGGGCAGATTGCACGCGACCGGAAAACAGTTTTCCTTCGGCGCTCACCACATCCAGGTGAAAGGAGATCATCTCAGCCATGGGCCCTCCTATCGAGGCTTACAGTTTCTTGGACTTCTCGACGACTTCGTCGATGCCGCCAACCATGTAGAACGCCTGCTCCGGCAGATCGTCATACTCGCCCTTCAGGATGCCCTGGAAGCCACGGATGGTTTCCTTCAGCGGCACGTATTTGCCCGGAGAACCGGTAAATACTTCGGCCACGAAGAACGGCTGGGACAGGAAACGCTCGATCTTACGGGCACGGGCTACGGTCAGTTTGTCTTCTTCTGACAGTTCATCCATACCCAGGATGGCGATGATGTCCTTCAGCTCCTTGTAGCGCTGCAGTACGGTCTGAACGCCACGAGCGGTCTCGTAGTGCTCCTTGCCAACCACCAGCGGATCCAGCTGACGGGAGGTGGAGTCCAGCGGGTCAACGGCCGGGTAGATACCCAGTGCCGCGATCTGACGGGACAGTACGACGGTCGCATCCAGGTGGGCGAAGGTGGTCGCCGGAGACGGGTCGGTCAAGTCATCCGCAGGCACGTAAACGGCCTGTACGGAGGTGATGGAACCAGTCTTGGTGGAGGTGATGCGCTCTTGCAGAACACCCATCTCCTCGGCCAGGGTCGGCTGGTAACCTACTGCGGAGGGCATACGGCCCAGCAGTGCGGATACTTCGGTACCGGCCAGGGTGTAACGGTAGATGTTGTCCACGAAGAACAGCACGTCACGACCTTCGTCACGGAACTTCTCGGCCATGGTCAGGCCGGTCAGCGCCACGCGCAGACGGTTTCCGGGCGGCTCGTTCATCTGACCGTAAACCAGAGATACTTTGTCCAGTACGTTGGACTCCATCATCTCGTGGTAGAAGTCGTTACCCTCACGGGTACGCTCACCTACACCGGCGAACACGGAGTAACCGCTGTGCTCGATCGCGATGTTACGGATCAGCTCCATCATGTTGACGGTCTTGCCTACGCCGGCGCCGCCGAACAGACCAACCTTACCACCCTTGGCGAACGGACATACCAGGTCGATAACCTTGATGCCGGTCTCCAGCAGCTCGGTGCTGTTGGACTGATCTTCGTAGCTGGGGGCTTCGCGGTGGATGGACCAACGCTCTTCTTCGCCGATCGGACCCTTCTCGTCGATGGGGTCGCCCAGTACGTTCATGATACGGCCCAGGGTCGAGGTACCGACCGGTACCTGGATGGCCTTGCCGCTGTTAACTACTTCCAACCCACGACGCAGACCGTCGGAGGAACCCATGGTGATGCAACGCACGACGCCGCCGCCGATCTGTTGCTGAACTTCCAGTACCAGACCCTGGCCTTGGCCTTCGCTGACAACCTTCAGTGCATCGTACACCTGGGGCACGGCATTCTGCGGGAACTCGATGTCCACCACAGCGCCGATGATTTGGACGATGAAACCGTTACTCATGTCAAATCCTCTAAACCTTTGATAACCCTTGCCTTACACCGCAGCAGCACCGGAAACGATCTCTGTGAGCTCCTGGGTAATACTGGCCTGACGGGCCTTGTTGTATACCAGTTGCAGATCGTTAATCAGGTTGCCGGCGTTGTCAGTCGCGGCTTGCATGGCAACCATTCGGGCTGCCTGTTCACTTGCCAAGTTTTCTACCACACCCTGGTAGACCTGGGATTCGACGTAGCGAATCAGCAGGGTATCCAGCAGTTGCTTGGGATCCGGCTCATAGAGGTAGTCCCAGTGGTGCTTCTTGGCGAGCTTGCTGTCTTCTGTTACGGGCAAAGGCAGCAGTTGATCGACTTTTGGTTGCTGAACCATGGTGTTGACGAACTTGTTGTACACCAGATACAGCCTGTCAATCTCACCGTTGTCGTAAGCCTTCAGCATGACCTTCACTGAACCGATCAGGTCATTGACGCTCGGGTTGTCACCCAGTCCGGAGACGTGGGCTTTCACCTTGGCGCCGTGCCGTTCAAAGAAGTTGGAGGCCTTGTTACCGATCAATGCCAGGTCAACCTTGGCACCTTTCGCGCTCCATTGCTTCATATCATTGAGGGCAGCCTTGAACAGGTTGATGTTCAGACCACCACACAGGCCACGGTCGGTGGAGACGACGATGTAACCCACTCGCTTCACCTCACGTTCGATGAGGTAGGGGTGCTTGTATTCCAAGTTCCCCTGAGCGATATGGCCGATCACCTTGCGCATGGTTTCAGCGTACGGACGGCTGGCAGACATGCGTTCCTGCGCACGGCGCATCTTGCTCGCTGCCACCATTTCCATAGCGCTGGTGATCTTCTGAGTGTTCTTCACACTCCCGATCTTGTTACGTATCTCTTTTGCGCCGGCCATCTCTTCTCTCCATCAGGTGGCAGCTTGCGCTGCCACACACGCTTACCAGGTCTGGGTTGCCTTGAAGTCATCCAGCAACGCAGTCAGCTTGCCAACGATCGCGTCGTTGTAGTCGGCCTTGGCATTGATTTCAGCCATCAGCTCGGCATGCTGGGTATTGGCGTAAGAGAGCAGAGCGGCTTCGAAGTCGACGATCTTGCTCAGTTCGACATCGGCGAGATAACCCTTCTCGGCGGCGAACAGCACCAGGGATTGCTGGGCCACGCTCATCGGAGAGTACTGCTTCTGCTTCATCAGCTCGGTGACTTTCTGACCGTGATCCAACTGCTTGCGAGTAGCATCGTCCAGGTCGGAAGAGAACTGGGCAAATGCCGCCAGTTCACGGTACTGGGCCAGCGCGGTACGGATACCACCGGACAGCTTCTTGACGATCTTGGTCTGAGCAGCACCGCCCACACGGGATACGGAGATACCCGGGTCAACCGCCGGACGAATACCGGAGTTGAACAGCTGGGAGGTCAGGAAGATCTGGCCGTCGGTGATGGAGATCACGTTGGTCGGTACGAATGCAGATACGTCACCGGCCTGGGTTTCGATGATCGGCAGGGCGGTCAGGGAACCGGTCTGGCCTTTCACGGCACCATTGGTGAACTTCTCTACGTACTCGGCGTTGACGCGAGCAGCACGCTCCAGCAGACGGGAGTGCAGATAGAAGACGTCACCCGGGTAAGCTTCACGTCCAGGCGGACGGCGCAGCAGCAGGGAGATCTGGCGATAGGCAACGGCCTGCTTGGACAGGTCATCATAGATGATCAGTGCGTCTTCGCCGCGGTCACGGAAGTACTCGCCCATGGAGCAACCGGCGTAGGGAGCCAGGTACTGCAGAGCAGCCGCTTCGGAGGCAGAAGCCACGACCACGATGGTGTTGGCCAGGGCGCCGTGCTCTTCCAGCTTGCGCACCACGTTGGCGATGGTGGAGGCCTTCTGGCCGATCGCAACGTAGACGCACTTAATGCCGGAATCTTTCTGGTTGATGATGGTGTCGATGGCGATGGCGGTCTTACCAACCTGGCGGTCACCGATGATCAGCTCACGCTGGCCACGACCGATAGGGATCATGGCATCGATGGCTTTCAGACCGGTCTGGACTGGCTGGTCAACAGACTTACGCTCGATAACGCCCGGGGCGATCACTTCGATCGGCGAGAAGCCGTCGTTGTCTACCGGACCCTTACCGTCGATCGGCTGACCCAGGGTGTTGACCACCCGGCCCAACAGACCACGACCGACCGGCACTTCCAGAATGCGGCCGGTACCCTTTACCTTCATCCCTTCGGCCAGATCGGCATAGGGACCCATTACTACGGCACCAACGGAGTCACGCTCCAGGTTCAATGCCAGAGCGAAGCGGTTGCCCGGCAGCTCGATCATCTCACCCTGCATGGCATCGGCCAGACCGTGGATACGAATGATACCGTCGCTTACAGAAACGATGGTACCTTCGTTACGCGCTTCGCTTTTGACATCAAACTGCGCAATGCGCTGCTTGATCAGCTCGGCGATTTCAGTGGAATTCAGTTGCATGCTCTAATACCCCAATCAAGATTGCAGCGCATCGGCCATGCGATCCAGCTTACCGCGGACCGTGCCGTCGATAACGAGATCACCGGCCTTGATGAGCACCCCGGCCATCAAGGACGCATCTGTGCTGCAATTCAGCTTCACTTTGCGCGCGAGACGTTGTTCCAGAGAAGCCTGAATATTGGCTTTCTGCTGGTCGGTCAGTTCGATCGCCGAAATCACGTCAGCCTGAACTTCTTTGTCCAGTTCAGCCTTGAGCGCGACGAATTCGGCAACGACCGCCGGCAGCACACCCAAGCGACCATTCTCGGCCATCACCCGGATCAGGTTCTGACCGTGCTCGTTGAGCTGCTCACCGCAGACACCGACAAACAGCTTTGCCAGTTCTTCGGCAGCAACGGAGCCGTTTACCAGGCTGTGCATGGTCTCGTTTTCTGCCACCTGAGCGGCGAAATCGAGCATCTCCAGCCATTGGTCAACCGCCTTGTGCTCAACGGCAAACTCGAAAGCAGCCTTGGCGTAGGGGCGAGCGATTGTAGTCAGTTCAGACATAGCCCCGTTCCCGTTACAGTTCTGCTACCAGTTTGTCGACGATGTCGCTGTTGGCAGCCTGGTCGATTTGGCGTGCCAGGATCTTCTCTGCACCCGCGATGGCAAGAGCAGCAACCTGCTTGCGCAGTTCTTCTTTGGCACGATGACGTTCAGCTTCGATCTCTGCACGGCCCTGAGCCAGGATTTTCTCCCGCTCAGCTTGGGCTCCGACAGCGGCCTCATCAATGATCTGGGCCTTGCGTTTGTTGGCCTGATCGATGATTTCAGCAGCCTGAAGCTTGGCTTCTTTCAGCTGATCGGTGGCGTTGGCCTTGGCCAGCTCCAGATCTTTCTTGGCACGTTCTGCAGAAGAGAGGCCGTCAGCGATTTCTTTCTGACGGGCTTCGATGGCAGCCATCAGCGGCGGCCATACGTACTTCATGCAAAACACTACGAAGATGAAAAAAGCAACTGCTTGGCCGAGGAGGGTGGCGTTGATATTCACAGCCGATGTCCTCTTTAGTTAGTTAATGGGTTCTGCGTGAGTCGTAATGACTTAGGCAACCGCAAACATCACATACAGACCCAGACCAACGGCGATCATCGGGATCGCATCCACCAGACCCATCACGATGAAGAACTGGGTACGCAGAACAGGGATCAGGTCAGGTTGACGAGCTGCACCTTCCAGGAACTTGCCACCCAGGATACCGATACCGATGGAGGCGCCGATAGCCGCCAGACCCATCATCATTGCAGCAGCGATGTACAGCAGGTCCATGTTCAAGTTTTCCATGAGGATCTCCATTTATTTAGATGTAATTGATTGTATAAAAAGGATTATTTGAGTTGCATCAACCATGGTCTTCCTGCGCCATCGACAGATAGACGATGGTCAGAACCATGAAGATAAACGCCTGCAAAGTGATGATCAGGATGTGGAAGATTGCCCAAGGCACGGACAGGATCCACTGTGACCACCAGGGTAACAAACCCGCAATCAGGATGAAGATCAGTTCGCCAGCATACATGTTGCCGAACAGTCGCAGACCCAATGAAACAGGCTTGGAAATCAACGTGACGGTTTCAAGGATGAAGTTAACCGGGATGGCAGCAGGGTGATTGAAAGGCTGAAGCGTCAGCTCCTTCACGAACCCGCTGATACCCTTGACCTTGATGCTGTAGTACAGGATCAAGAAGAACACGCCCAAAGCCATGGACATGGTGATGTTAACGTCAGCAGAGGGAACCACACGCAGATAGGGAACACCCATCAACTGTGCAGCGTGAGGGATAAAGTCAACGGGGATCAGGTCCATGAAGTTCATCAGGAAGATCCACACGAACACCGTCAGGGCCAAAGGTGCGATGACCTTGTTGCGACCATGAAAGATGTCCTTGACGTTACCATTCACAAACTCGACCAGCATCTCCACAAAGCACTGCAGCTTACCGGGCACACCGCTGGTGGCCTTGACGGCAACCTTGCGGAACAACCAGATAAACAGGGCGCCTAGCACGACGGAAAATATCATGGAATCGATATTCACCGTCCAGAACCCGGACCCTACTTGCAGGTGGGTCAGGTGGTGGGAGATATATCCCTGAGGAGTCAGGACTTCTCCGGTTGCAGACATGAGTTTTCCTAATAGTGGTTGTTAAGCGTGAATGAAACTATCCACTGTACAACGAGGGCGAGGATATAAGTGGCGAAGAACGAGGCGGTGTCGACCTCAATCCCGGCGCCAAACAGCAGGGCGAAAAGTCCTGTTGTAGTAATGAGCTTAATCCCTGCCCCACCATAAAAGTCCCGCAAAACCAGGCCTACGCTCTCTTTCGTCACCTTGCGGCGCAGAACCCAGAGCGTGAACAGGGCTTGAGGAACCCAGTACATCCCCCCTCCGTAGAGAGAGGATTGTCCGGCGAACTCTCCCGCCTGATAAAACCAGACGGTGGCGATCGCCAGGATCAGGACCAGCTGACAAACGAGCATAGCCAAGGCCAGCGTCAAACCTTCCAAGGCTATTTTCTGCTTCACCAACCTACCCCTGAACATTACAGAACTGTAAAAAATCGGGATCCGAAGACCCCAGGTTCACAGCTCGAAAAGCCGGTCAAATTATACCCGTGAAGACGGCTATTGCAACATGGCAAAAATCCTTAATTTTTGCGGCTTTCCGCGCGAAATTAAGGTTATGTTCATATCGAAAGTAATGGATGTTTTATTACTACAAAAAGCGTAAAAATCACGATTCTGACAGGCCAAAATAGCCCAATACCCGGTCCAAATCTGCCAAGTTATCGTAACTTATTACTAACTTGCCGCTATCTTTCTTGCCCGGCTGAAGTTGCACCTGATTGCCAATTTTTTCAGAAATCTGGCGCTCGAGATAACCAAACTGGGGATCACGGACGGGTTCAACCCTGGTTTTTGCCGGTTCCAGTGCTTTTTGCACCAGCTTCTCGGTATCTCGCACTGTCAGCCCCTTCTGGGCCACCAGTTTGGCCAGCTCTGACTGGGCCTGGCCGCTCAGGGCCAGCAGGGCACGGGCATGCCCCATGTCGAGGTCGCCGTGCTCCACGAAGCGCTTCACGTCCTCGTTGAGCTGGTTGAGACGCAGCAGGTTGGTGACCGTGGTGCGGGACTTGCCTACCGCCTCGGCAACCTGCTGGTGAGTCAGTTCGAACTCCGTCAGCAGGCGCTGGAGGGCGACGGCCTCCTCGATGGCGTTGAGATCTTCACGCTGGATGTTCTCGATGAGTGCGATGGCGACGGCCGCCTCGTCGGCGACATCCTTGACCAGGCAGGGCACCACTTCGAGACGGGCCAGCTGGGAGGCGCGCCAGCGGCGTTCACCAGCAATGATTTCGAAACGGTTTTCACCGATGGAGCGAACCACGATGGGCTGGATCACCCCTTGTGCACGGATGGAGTTGGCCAGCTCCTCCAGCGCGTCCTGGGACATATCCTTGCGCGGTTGGTATTTGCCGGACTGCAGCCACTCCACCGGCAGCTTGCGCAATTCCCCCTGATTGGTCGGGGCCATGGCCTGTTCGGTGCGCTGGTCGCTCATCACCTGTTTCTGGCGGGCGGCCGTGCTGGTGCTGAGCAGGGCGTCCAGCCCCTTGCCCAGCCCACGTTTCTTCGGCGTCATATGCTCTCTCGATCTGCGGTGAGCGGCTGGGACTCCTGTTCCTGGCGGCGCAGGATCTCGCCAGCCAGGGCCAGATAGGCCTTGGCCCCCACCGATGATTTGTCATAGTGCATGGCTGGCGCGCCAAAACTCGGCGCCTCCGCCAGTCTTACGTTGCGGGGAATGATGGTGCGATAGACCTTGTCCCCGAAATGCTGTTTCAGCTGATCGGACACATCATTGGCCAGCCGGTTGCGATGATCGAACATGGTGCGCAGCACCCCTTCGATCTTCAGCTCTGGATTGACCACGGCTGCCAGCTTGCTGATGGTGTCCACCAGGGCGGTCAGCCCTTCCAGCGCATAGTATTCGCACTGCATGGGCACCAGCACGGAGTCGGCGGCGGCCATGGCGTTCACCGTCAGCATGTTGAGAGAAGGCGGGCAGTCGATGAAGACGTAGTCGTACTTGTCCCTGACCGAGGCCAGGGCGTTGCGCAGGCGGATCTCGCGGGCAAAAAACTCCATCAGGCGGATTTCTGCCGCGGTCACGTCGGCATTGGCGGCGATCAGGTGATAGCCTCCCGAGGTTTCGGGGATGATCACCTCGCCGATGGGGGCATCTTCGATCAGCAGTTCATAGGCAGTGCGTTCGACATCGTACTTGTCGACGCCACTGCCCATGGTGGCATTGCCCTGCGGATCCAGATCGATCACCAGCACCTTGCGCCGGGTAGCGGCCATGGAGGCGGCCAGATTCACACAGGTGGTGGTTTTACCCACTCCACCCTTCTGGTTGGCTATGGCAATGACTTTTCCCACACTGTCCCCTAAATGAATGCGGCGGCCCTATTCGGGCTGGATGGCTTTAAACTCCAGCAGATGGCGTTCGCCTTCCAGTTCCGGCACCACCAGCTTGTGGGTGGCAACCAGACGAATGCTGTCAGGCAACTGTGCCAGCTCCTGCTCGGGGTATTGTCCCTTGAGCGCCAGGAAGCTGCCCTCGGGTGACGGCAGATGATGACACCAGCTCAGCATGTCCTCCAGGGAGGCGAAAGCCCGGCTCAGTACACCATCAAATCCGGTCTCGGGTTGATACTCCTCCACCCGGGATTTGACGGGGGTCACATTGGTCAACCCCAGCTCCAGGATCACCTGGCGGATGAAGTTGATCCGCTTGCCCAGGCTGTCGAGCAGCACGAACTGTTTGTCCGGATTGATGATGGCCAGCGGCAGTCCGGGCAGACCCGGACCCGTTCCCACATCGATGAAGCGTTCACCGTGCAGGTGAGGACTCACCACCAGGCTGTCGAGGATATGCTTGACCAGCATGGCGTCCGGATCTCGCACCGAGGTGAGATTGTAAGCCTTGTTCCACTTGTGCAGCAACTCGACCAACTGCACCAACTGGGTCTTCTGGGTTTCGGTGATAACAATTCCGGCCTGCATGAGCAGGCCGTTCAATCTTTGCAGCATGTTGTCCAACGGGGAATTCCTCAGGCGGTTTTACGCAGCAGGCCGTGTTTCTTCAGGTGCACCAGCAAGATGGAGATGGCGGCAGGGGTGATGCCGGAGATGCGGGACGCCTGACCAATGGTCTCTGGCTTGGCATCGTTGAGCTTGGCGATCACCTCGTTGGAGAGACCGTTCACGTCGCGGTAGTTCATGTCCAGCGGCAGCAGGGTGTTTTCGTTGCGCAGCTGTTTCTCCACCTCGTCGTGCTGACGCTCGATGTAACCGGCGTACTTGATCTGGATCTCCACCTGATCCGCGGCAGCCGCATCGGTCAATGCAGGCCCTACACCCTCGATGGCCATCAGGGCATCGTAGGTCACCTCGGGGCGACGCAGCAGCTCTTCCAGGCTCTGCTCCCGGGTCAGGGGAGTGTTGACCAGGGCGTTGACGGCCTCCAGAGACGGATGCTGCGGGTGGATCCAGGTCGAGCGCATGCGCTGACGTTCCTGCTCCACCTGTTCCACCTTGGCATTGAACAGGCTCCAGCGATGATCATCCACCAGACCCAGCTCGCGGCCGATGGCGGTCAGGCGCAGATCCGCATTGTCTTCCCGCAGCAGCAGGCGATATTCGGCACGGCTGGTGAACATGCGATAGGGTTCGCGGGTCCCCAGGGTGGAGAGATCGTCCATCATCACGCCCATGTAGGCCTGATCCCGGCGTGGGTGCCAGGCTTCCTTGCCCTGGGCGCGCAAGCCCGCGTTCAGACCGGCCATCAATCCCTGGGCAGCGGCCTCTTCATAGCCGGTGGTGCCGTTGATCTGGCCGGCGAAGAAGAGGTTCTCGATGCACTTGCTCTCCATGTTGGCCTTGAGATCCCGCGGATCGAAGAAATCGTACTCGATGGCGTAGCCAGGGCGGGTGATATGGGCATTCTCGAAGCCACGGATCGAGCGGACGATCTGCACCTGCACGTCGAACGGCAGGCTGGTGGAGATCCCGTTCGGGTAGAGCTCGTGGGTGGTCAGGCCTTCCGGTTCCACAAAGATCTGGTGCGCCGTCTTGTCGGCAAAGCGGGTGATCTTGTCCTCGATCGACGGGCAGTAGCGCGGGCCTATTCCCTCGATCACCCCGGCGTACATGGGGCTGCGATCCAGGTTGTTGCGGATCACCTCGTGGGTCTGCTCATTGGTATGGGTCACGTAGCAAGGCATCTGGCGCGGATGCTGGCTGGCGTTGCCGATGAAGGAGAAGACCGGGCGAGGATCGTCACCATGTTGCTGCTGCATCACGGAAAAATCGACGGTGCGTGCATCGATGCGTGGTGGCGTGCCCGTTTTGAGGCGATCGATGCGCAGCGGCATTTCACGCAGGCGCTGGGCGAGGGCAATAGAGGGAGGATCCCCGGCGCGACCCCCTTTGTAGTTCTCCATGCCAATGTGGATCAGACCATTGAGGAAGGTGCCAACGGTCAGTACGACCGTCTTGCCGCTGATGCGGATCCCGCTCTGGGTAACGACCCCGGCGACGCGATCCCCGTCCATGACCAGATCGTCGCAGGCCTGCTGGAAGATCTTCAGGTTCGGGTAGTTCTCCAGGGTCTGACGCACCACAGCCTTGTACAGCAGGCGATCCGCCTGGGCACGGGTAGCCCGCACCGCAGGGCCCTTGGAAGAGTTGAGCGTGCGGAACTGGATCCCGCCGAGATCGATGGCCTGCGCCATGATCCCGCCAAGGGCGTCGACTTCCTTGACCAGGTGCCCCTTGCCGATCCCGCCGATCGCCGGATTGCAGGACATATGCCCCAGCGTATCTATGTTGTGGGTGAGCAACAGGGTATTGAGACCCATGCGGGCTGCCGCTGTTGCTGCTTCGGTTCCTGCATGACCGCCACCGACGACGATCACATCAAATTGTTCATGGTATTGCATTGGGGATCACCTTGATCTGCACGCCTGAAGATCTTTGTTTGCCTGGTCTGAAGGGCGGATCATTCTATCTGTTTAGCATCCGGAGGGGAACGTCTACTTCAGGATCAGTATGGATCAGGGATCGGTTAAATAGATCTTAAGGATCTTTAGATCGATCTTTTATTGGATCTTTTATTAGGATCCGCGACTTCTGTTGATAAGGCATTTTTGATCATAAAGATCATTCGGTTAAGGTCGATCGCTGCTTGTGGAAAAGCTTGGATCCAGAGGGGGCGAACGGGGGGATAACATGGGTTTTTATGCACAGATACATGGTCGGCAAGATCTAATACATGAATAACTATAGGTTTTGCAGAGCTTAGCACCTAAGTTATGCACAATTATCCGAGCTCATGTGGGGAGCTCTCGGGAAAAACTTATCCGGATCCCCCTGTTAATAACCTGGTGGATAGGGATCTGGGGATAACCAGGGAGATCGGGGGTCGTGACCGGATCTCCCTGGCCCTGATCAGCTGATCAAGGTCATCCAGTCGTGGATCCAGGTTTCTGCGGCATCTTCGGGGATCTCGTGTTGGGTCACGTCTATTTCCAGGAGATCCCCCAGTCGGCTGGCACCGCACCCGGCCAGCAGCCGATCCAGCGTCTTGCCGCCCTGGCAGAAGGTGTCATAACTGCGATCCCCCAGGGCGATCACTCCGTACTTGAAGGCGGCGAGATCCGGCTGCTGCTCGGCAAGATCCCGGGCAAAGGGCTGCAGATTGTCGGGTACATCCCCCGCACCATGGGTGGAAGTGACCACCAACACGATGGCTTCTGGCTCGGTCAGGATCCTGGCCAGGCTGGCGGGGTTGTGGATCTCCGCCTGGTGGCCCGCCTGTTCAAGCAGGCCGACCACATGATCTGCGACATATTCGGAGGCCCCCAGCATGGAGCCGACGACGAGGTTGAGTTTGGCCATGGAATGGATCCTGATGTCATCGAAAAAGTGAAGAGGGGGGATCTTACCGCCAAAGCATGTGGATAAATATGGATAAAGCTTGGAGATAAGGATCCTGTCCACTTTTTTGCAGCCAAAGCCGGTCTCGTGGCCGTCGTGGCGCCTTCTTTCCGCCTGTTGGGACCTCATCGCCCCTTTCGTTGTCAAACGACACTTCAAAACATCAATTAACAATGCAGATGCAAATGATTAGCAATTATTGAATCGATTCGATCACGGCACCTGTAGTAGCATGGCGCTGCTTTATTCGCCTGAGGCGCCGGGCTGACCGGTCCAATTGGGCACCCATAATAAGAAATCAAACATAACTTATTGATATTTGAGACACTTATATGATTGCGCAAAAAAATACCCCGAATGCCGTGATGCGAAAGAGAGGCGCACAGCTGCTGCCGCTCTCCTGTCTGCTGGCGTCCCTGCCCGTGTTGGCGGCGGAACAGACGGATAAAGAGTTGCCCAAGGCGGGTGAAACCATGGTCGTTACCGGGACCGCCATGAAGGTCGAGGTCCCCATGGCAGAGACCCCCCGTGCCGTCTCCGTGGTCAATCGCGAAGAGCTGGACCAGCACGCCGTACTCAAGCTCGACGAGTCCCTGCGCTATCGCTCCGGCGTCCTGTCCCAGTCCTATGGTTCGGACACGGATGCTGACTGGTTCAAGGTGCGCGGCTTCGATGCGGCTTCTTACTTGGATGGCAACCGCCTGTTCAGCACCGGTTACTATGTCTGGACCCCGGAACCCTTCGGCCTTGAGAGCGTGGAAGTGCTCAAAGGCCCGGCCTCCATTCTGTATGGCGAAGCCCCTCCCGGAGGCGTCATCAACGCCATCAGCAAGCGTCCGACCGCGACCCCGCAGGGTCTGGTGAACCTGCAACTGGGCAACCGGGATCTGCGCCAGGTCGGGGTGGATGTCTCTGACTCTCTTACCGACAACAGCCGTTATCGTCTGGTGGCCCTCTACAACGAACGGGACGGCGTGCTGGATGGCACCTACAACGAGCGCGCCTATCTGGCGCCGAGCGTAACTCTGGATATTTCGGATCGCACCACGCTGACGCTGCTCTCCAGCTTCAAGCACGATGAAGGGGTGCCGACCAACGGCTTCTTCCCGGTTTACGGCACCCTGAATACCTCCGGCGGCCAGATCGATCCCTCCACCAACCTGAGCCAGCCGGATTACGATCGCAATCGCAATACCCAGATCTCCGCCGGGTACGAGCTGGCCCACCAGCTCAACCAGACCTGGGAGTTCAAGCAGAACGTTCGCTTCAACTACAACGATCTGCTGCTGCGCCAGACCTATATCTTCCCGACCTATGAAGGCACCACCGCCTACCGCGGCCTGGTCTACCGGGATGGGGATACCAAGAGCGCCACCATGGACAACCAGATGGTGGGCTACTGGAACACCGACAGCACGGAGCAGACCCTGCTGCTGGGGGTGGATCTGCAGCGCCATGTGAATGAAGGCCAGGAAGCCGACAACTATGGCATGGGCGCCATCAACACCATGAACCCGGATTACAGCGGTTTCCCCGGTTTTGATGAATCCACCGCGACCCATCAGAAGAGCACCAAGGGCCAGAGCGGCCTCTATGCCCAGCACCAGATCCGCTGGGATGATCGCTGGCTGCTGACCGCGGGCGGTCGTTTCGACTACGTGGAAACCCACAACATCAGCGAAGCCAAGAGCAAGAACGAGAAACAGTACGACGACAACCTCTCTCTCTCCGGCAGCCTGATGTACCTGGCCGACAACGGTCTCTCCCCTTACTTCGCCTATGCGGAATCCTTCGAAGTGCTGCCGGGGATAGACCCCAACACCGGCAACTCCTACAAGCCGCTGGAAGGCAAGCTCTACGAGACCGGCGTCAAGTACGCACCCAGCTTCCTCGATGGCTACATCAACCTGGCGCTGTTCGATCTGGAGCAGACCAACTCCCTGGTCTCTACCGGCTCCGGCCAGCAGACCCAGGCCGGTGAAGTGACCTCCCAGGGGGTCGAGCTGGAGGGGAGCGTGCAGGCCACCGAGGCCTTGCGCCTGACCGCTGCCTATACCTATACCGATGCCAAGACCAACGACACCGGCAACGGCGATCGTCGTGCGAGCCTGATCCCGCGCCACCAGGCCTCCTTCTGGGGCAACTACAAGGTGCAGCAGGGCCCGATATCCGGTCTTGAGCTGGGTTCCGGCGTGCGCTATGTGGGTTCCAGCATCGGCATCGGCGCGGTGAATGCGGACTACACCCCCATCTATGGTTCCGCCCAGGTACCGGCACACACCGTATGGGATGCGATGATCGGGTATGACTTTGCCAAGAACTGGCGTGCCCAGATCAACGTCAACAACCTGCTGAACGACACCTATGTGGCGAGCTGCGACTACTACTGCTACTACGGCGAGCCGCGCAGCATAGTCGGCACCGTCAACTACCGCTGGTAAGCGACAGGCCGGGCGGGGGCGAAGGCTCCCGCCCTCCTTCCATTCATCTACAGGCCTGTCATGGAACTCTTGTCACTGGTTTATCGCCAATACCGTTGGCCCTTCATCGCCATTACCCTGCTCAGCCTGCTGAGTGCTGTCAGCGGGATAGGCGTCATTGCCTTCATCAATCAATCACTTATCGAATCAGTCGGGGATCCGCTGCCGATCCTGGGTCAGCTTGTCGGCCTTGTCTTGCTGCTGCTGGTGATCACGCTCGGATCCCAACTGGCCCTGACCACCCTGGGTCACCATTTCGTCTACCGGTTGCGTGGCCGCCTGCTCAAGCAACTGCTGGATACCGACGTCGCCCGTCTGCGTCAAATAGGGCAGGGGCCGCTCCTGGCCTCCCTTTCCAGCGACATCGGTCAGATCACCATCGCCTTCGTGCGCCTGCCGGAGCTGGTACAGGGTCTGGTGCTCACCCTGGGCTCCATCATCTACCTTGGCCTGCTCTCTCCCGCCTTGCTCGGTGTTACCGCCCTCTGGGTCACCGTGACCATGGTGGTGGGCTGGCTGCTGGTGAACCGGGTCTATCGCCACCTGGCGCACATGCGCCAGGCCGAAGACAGGCTCTACCAGAACTACCAGTCCATCATCGCCGGGAGCAAGGAGCTGGCGCTCAACCGCGAGCGTGCCCACTTCGTCTACCACCAGCTCTATGAGCAGAATGCCCGGGACTACCGGGAGCAGATCATCCGCGCCGATACCTACCACCTGAGCGCGGTGAACTGGTCGAACATCATGATGCTGGGTGCCATCGGCCTGGTCTTCTTCCTGGCCAACGGGCTGGGCTGGGCCAACACCAATGTGGCCGCCACCTTCGCCCTGACCCTGTTGTTCCTGCGCACTCCCTTGCTGCAAGGTATCGGAGCCTTGCCGACTCTGATCGCCGCCCAGGTGGCGTTCGACAAGATAGCTGCCCTCAATCTGGCGGAGCCGGACGAAGCGTTCCCGCTGCCGCCTGCGCCTCGCCCCTGGCAGCGCATCGAGCTGGATCAGGTGAGCTTTCACTACCAGGGGGAAGGCGGTTTCTCCGTGGGCCCCATCAATCTGGTGATCGAGCGGGGGGAGCAGATATTCCTCATCGGTGGCAATGGCTCCGGCAAGTCGACCCTGGCCATGCTGCTGACCGGGCTCTATCAACCGGTATCTGGCCGGATCCTGCTGGATGGGGAGCCGGTCACCGATCGCAACGGCTATCTGGCGCTCTTCTCCGCCATCTTCACCGACTACCACCTGTTCCAGCATTTGCTGGGGCCCGAGCCGAAAGAGGCGCTGGTTGCCGAGTGGCTTGAGCGGTTGCAGATGGGCAGCAAGCTTGCCATCGAGGATGGCTTCATCGCCGACATCGACCTCTCCCAGGGCCAGCGCAAGCGGGTCGCCCTGCTGCTGGCCCTGGCAGAGCAGCGGGAGGTGATGCTGTTCGACGAGTGGGCCGCGGATCAGGATCCCCAGTTCCGCCGCATCTTCTATCAGGTGCTGTTGCCGCGTCTCAAGGAGATGGGCAAGACGGTGATCGCCATCAGCCACGACGATCACTACTTCTCACTGGCCGATCGCCTGCTGGAGATGCGCCAGGGCCACCTCACCGAACTGACCGGCGAGCAGCGCGAGCAGGTGAGCCGGGATGCGGTCGCCCATCTGGATGGCAAGGTGCCGGCCTGATGCTGGCACCGATGAGACTGGCAGCAAGCCAGCACAGGAATTGCTTATGTTCGAGATGAAATCCGCCAGCTTCGCGGTCAATGACCGCACGCTGCTGCACCCCACCAGCCTTCGCTTCGAGCAAGGTCGGGTCTATGGCCTCATCGGCCACAACGGGTCGGGCAAATCGACCCTGATCAAGCTGCTGGCGCGCCAGCAACCCCACTGCGGCGGGGAGATCCTGTTCGATGACCAGCCGTTGTCTGCCTGGGGCAACCGGGAGTTTGCCCGTCAGGTGGCCTATCTGCCCCAGCACCTGCCGAGTGCCGAAAACCTGCTCGGCCGCGAACTGGTGGAGATGGGGCGCTACCCCTGGCGCGGCCTGCTGGGCCGGATGGGAGCGGAAGATCACCGTCAGGTGGAGCGGGCCATCGCCCTGACCCACACCGAACGCTTTGCCGATCGGCTGGTGGATACCCTCTCCGGTGGCGAGCGGGGACGAGTCTGGCTCGCCATGCTGCTGGCTCAGGAGAGCCGTTTCATCCTGTTGGACGAGCCACTGGCCGCCCTGGACGTGGCCCATCAGGTGGAGGTGCTCACGCTCGTCAAGCAGCTCAGCCGCCAGCTCAACCTCGGGGTCATCATCGTCATTCACGACATCAACATGGCCTCCCGTTTCTGCGATCGGCTGGTGGCGCTGCACTCCGGCCGTCTGCTGACCCACGGCGAGCCCGAACAGATCATGACAGGGGAGACCCTGAACGCCATCTATGGCATCCCCATGGAGGTCATTCGCCATCCGGCCCATGACCACGCCATCGCCATCGTCTGACCGGGGGCCGCTCTTGAACCGTTTATTGAAGATGGCGCCCTGTCTGCTCAGTCTGCTGCTGCCCCTGGCAGGGGAGGCCGGGCAGCTTGTCACCGCCACCGACGCCACCAGCGCCACGCCCCGCATCGCCACAGTGGACTGGACCATAGCCGAGACCCTGCTGGCTCTGGGGGTCGCCCCGATGGCGGTGGGGGATGTGGCCCCCTATCGCGCCTGGGTCGGTGAACCCCAGCTTCCTGCCGGGGTGATCGATATCGGGCTGCGTGCCCAACCCAACCGGGAACTGCTGGCGGAGCTCAAACCGGATCTTATTCTCATCTCGCCGCTGGCGGCCCCCCTGGCGCCGACCCTCTCCCGCATCGCGCCGGTGCACTCCATCGCCCTGTATGAACCGGGCACCGATCTGTGGCAGCGACTGCGGGAAGCGACCCTGACCATCGCCGCCCTGGTCAACAAAGAGACCGAGGCCGAACGCCAGCTCGCCGCGCTGGAGCTGGATCTGGCACAGATGCAGGCGGCGCAGCCCGCCGATCTGCCCCCCTTGCTGGTGGTGCAATTCATCGATGAGCGCCATGTGCGGGTGTTTGGCCGTGGCAGCCTGTTCGAGGCAGTGATGCAGCGCCTCGGCCTTCGCAACGCCTGGCAGGGAGAGACCAATGCCTGGGGATTCTCGGTCGCGAGCCTGGAGCAGTTTCTCGGGATGCCGGAGGCCAGGCTGGTGGTGGTGGACCCCGTGCCCGTAGGAGTTGGTGAAAAACTTCAGGAGCCTGGATTGTGGCAGCATCTCCCGCTGGTACAGAACAATCCGGTGATCCATCTGCCTGCGACATGGAGTTTTGGTGGCATATTGGCGGCCCGCCGCTTCGCCACCCTGCTGGACGGTGCCTTGCGGGAGCAGGCTGTCCACAGAGCAACCGGGGGATCAAATCAATGAGCTCTTCTCTTTCTTCGCCCCTGCTGCGTCCGGGTCTCTGCCTGTTGGTGCTGACACTGGGGCTGGCTTGCGCCGAGCTGGCGCGTCAACTGCCGGGGGCGCTCTGGTGGCAGGCCCTGTTCTCCCCCGAGCTGGACGATGCCCGCCAGGCGGTGGTCCATTTCAGCTGGCTGCCGCGCCTTGCCATCTGCCTGCTGGCCGGTGCCGCCCTCGGGCTCGCCGGTACCCTGATGCAGCAGGTGCTGCGCAATCCCCTGGCCTCGCCCACCACCCTGGGGGTGGCCTCCGGCGCCCAGCTGGCGCTGATGATGGTGACCCTGCTCGCCCCCTCCTGGCTGCTGATCGGGCGGGAGTGGATCGCCATGGCCGGGGGAAGCCTGGCCATGGGGCTGGTCTTCGCCCTGGCCTGGCGCCGTCAGCTCAATCCCGTGGTCATCGTCTTTGCAGGGCTGGTGATCAACCTCTATCTGGCCGCCATCAGCATGGGATTGCTGTTGTTCTTCCAGGAGGAGCTCAAAGGGTTGCTGGTGTGGGGGAGCGGATCTCTGGCCCAGAACAGCTGGAGCGGCGTCGGCTATCTGCTGCCACGGTTGCTGCTGGCCGCGATGCTGGCGGTGGTGCTGGTGCGCCCGCTGGCTGTGCTGGAGCTGGACGATGCCAGCGCTCGCAGCCTGGGGGTCTCTCTCAAGCACCTGAGATTCGCCGGTCTCGGCCTCGCGGTCTTCATCACCGCCTGCGTGGTGAGCGTGGTGGGGCTGATCGGTTTTATCGGGCTGGCTGCGCCCGCCATGGTGCGGCTGCTGGGGGTCAGAAAACTGGCTCAGCGGCTGCTGTGGGCACCCATCCTCGGCGCCCTGTTGCTGGCGGCCACCGATCTGCTGCTGCAGACCCTGAGCCGGTTCTGGCCTGTGCTGATCCCGACCGGCGCCATGACGGCCCTGTTGGGGGCGCCGCTGCTGCTCTGGCTGATCCCGCGTCTTGGTATCAAGCAGAGTGCGCCTAAGGCGAACTCCTCCCTGCAGTTGGCCCGCCATCCGGCGCCGACTCGCCTTGTCGGCCTGATGGTGTTGGGGCTGGCTGCGGCGGTGATCGCCTCCCTGTTGTTTGGGCAGGGGATGGGCGGCTGGGGCTGGCCGAGCTGGCTGCGGTGGCAGGCCCAGCTGGAGTGGCGCTTGCCGCGCACGCTGGCAGCGGGTGCCGCAGGCGTGTTGCTGGCGCTGGCAGGCACCCTGTTGCAGCGAGTCAGCAACAACCCCATGGCGAGCCCCGAACTGCTGGGGGTAAGCGGTGGCACCTTCATGGGGGTGATTGCGGCGGCCCTGTTGCTGCCCGCCTTGCCGCTGCCCATGATGCTGCTGGGGGGGCTGGTGGGCGCCTTCGCCTGCCTGTTGCTGCTGGTGCTTATCAACAGGCGCAACGGCTTCCAGCCGGAGCGGATACTGCTGTCTGGCATCGCCATCACGGCGCTGTTCGAGCCGTTGCAGGCCATCGCCCTGGCCAACGGCGACCTGCGGGTGCAGCAACTGCTCTCCTGGATGTCCGGTTCCACCTATTACGTCACCCAGCCGGTGGCCCTTGCCCTGGTGGTGTTGGCGCTGCTGATGCTGGCAGCCTGCCTGCTGGTGAGCCGCTGGCTCGATCTCATGCCCATGGGGCCGGCGGTAGCGACGGCTCTGGGGATCCATCTCGGCCGTGCCCAGCTCACCATCCTGCTGCTGGTGGCCGTGCTCACCGCCAGTGCCACCATGGTGATAGGCCCGCTCTCCTTTGCCGGTCTGCTGGCGCCGCACCTGGCCAGATTGATGGGGCTGGTGAGGGCGCGCTGGCACCTGCTCGGCGCCGCAGGCTGTGGCGCTTTGCTGATGGTGTCGGCGGACTGGATCGGCCAGCAGATCCTCTTTCCCCAGGAGGTGCCCGTCGGTCTGGTCTCCACCCTGTTAGGGGGTGCTTACTTCATGTGGTGCCTGCGCCGCCTCTAGGTCGGTGGATGAAAAGCGCACAAAAAAGCCCGGGATGAACCCGGGCTTTTCATTGCCTGCTCTGCGGACTTACTTGCCGATGCAGAATGTAAATAATTTATTATCTTCAATATGTTAGTGACTTTTCGGGGGCCACTTGGAGTAAAAGTAACTAAAACAGCATATTGAGAGGCCGCTCACGGGTTTCTGCCATCGTGCAGCGTTCCCACATAGTCCATTCTCGATCGTGCAGCCTTCCCATATGAATCAACGCGATGCCACCACACGCAGTCAAAGCCGCCTTTTAAGTGAGTTTTGAACATATTTTGAACCGACTATAGCACCGTCCGGAACCTGGAAAGCCGCTTTACTCTTCGAACCGTGCAAGTTTCCCATAGGTAGTTTGGCTAACCGTGCAGTCATCCCACATACCGCCATTTTAATCCCAGCCCTTTATCAGCCTGGCTGAGCGGGCTTTTAGGCCCTCTAGAATGGTGCTGCTGATGGTATCGGGGAAGCCTGCTGGCAATTGCTGTGTAACGCGCTCAATAACATCATCAACGGAGTTGGCCAGTTCTGTCAGGATCTCTTCCATAGCAGAACGCTCAAATCCCACAGCTTTCGCCGTTTGGAAGAAATGACGCGGGAATATCTGCTCAATGGCGTACTTCTTTCCCTTGCTGCTTGCTAGGCCCATAGCGAGCTTGGCGTCCCTTCGGTTGAGGCCTCGGCCGCCAAATACTGGATAGACAGATAGGATGTCGTAAAAAGGGGTCAGGCGAAAACGCCCTTCCGGCTCAATAAAGACCGAGAAGTTTTTTGCATGGCCATCGGTGGCCGCCAGCAGCCAGAACAGGACCTGAGATTTCATGAATAGGTAGCGATCCTGTTCTGGTGTCGCAGAGCCCAGCAAGGTTTTCATGATGTCAGTGATCCCCGGTCCTCCATGGTTCTCGTATTTCCGTGCTGACGGAACATTCAATACCTGACAGAAATCTTCTTGGGGAAGGCGCATGATCCAACTGCGATCGGCAGCGTAACGTCTGTCGAAGCGTTCCACAGCCAGTGCTTTGACCTGGCCAACCTGCATCATGAAGCAGTGAGGTACGGGTAGACCAAACTCCTTGGCAATCAGAGTGCAGAGATATTCGTTTTCTACGCTCTGGGAGAGGTCTATCGAGTAGGAGTGGCTTTCAATCTTGCCGATAGGGAGTTTGATTATGTGGGTTGTCGGCGTTGCATTGAGTGGCAAGTACCAACGGCCATCGAGATAGAGCAGTGCAGTCTTTTCTTGCGCCCCGGCGATAGAGATCCGGAACTCCTCTTGCTCCCTGACCATCCCCAAAGGGATTCCTGATTTGTAGCTGGTCAGGATCTGCTCGAGCTCGTCATCGGAAAGTGCCTTGTAGTCGATTCGCCTGACATCTGGAACATCGTGCCCTTCGGTAACCAGCTGTAATGCCCCTACGCTATCCTGGCCAATGCAACTGAGCAGATCGAAGGGCTGGGTTGATGCCGCTTGATAGCGTGCTACAACCCTGTTTCTCACCTCCGTATTATCTGGCAGCAGGTTGTCGAAGAAGTTATAGGCTTCATCGCCCCGGTAGGTCTGATGGCGCAATGGCATGGAGAGTGAGATCGGACGGCTGCCCGGTTGTGCTAGCCATGACTCATGGTACTGAAAATGATGGGCGCCGCTGGTAGTTTTGGTGAATGTGCCTACCCGATAGCCGTTCATATAGACAGCCAGATTGGCCATTACCACTCCTCCTTCCAGCCCGATGCCGGACTCTCGGATGACTCATTGCGGGGTTTGATATCCACTGACAACTCGAGTGCCGCGAGGATCTTGAACAGGGTCTCCAGCTTGGTGGACTCAGGGTTGAGCTCGAAGCTGGAGACTGTGTCTTGCCTAATCCCTACTTTCTCGGCCACTTTGCCTTGAGAGAGCTTTTGAGAAAGCCTGGCATCCTTGATACAGGCGCTCAGCTGCTTGGCGCTGGTTACTTTCATGATTCGACAACCTGGTAGCGTGCCTTCTTCCAATTTACACGCTATGGCAGGTATATCAATATTTACCTGTTATAGGAGGTAAATGTAACTTACACGCTGTAGGCGGTATCTAACATTTATCCCCTATAGCGGGTAAGAGAACAGCAGACGGGGAGATTACCAAGCCATGGGGTAAAGAACTGCCGCGCTACGCTTGGCTGCTGGCTTGTTCGGTGAGTCGAAAAGATGACTCACCTCAAAGCCCAGCTTCTGTAGATTTCCTCCTTTGGCATCCCATTCAGCAGATCAGGAATGGTGAGCAACGTCGCTTAAATACTCAAATACAACTCAAAAGCGACTTTGTGATGACGGATCACACTTAAAGTTTGTGCTGTCAGATCAAAAGGCTATCGAAAGGTTGTGTTTCGATCGTCATGTGGTGGTTCTAAAAAGGTATACCCCATTAAAACCACTTAATACCCTCTCGAAAATCATATTGAAACCACTTATATTGTGTCGTTTTCAGAAGACGGCTGCACTGAACGTCAGAAGCCGACTGCACTATAGCAGCGGAGGGGTTGGATCCATCAGGCAACGACGGGCTGCTGCCGGCCATCAGCGGACGCAGGGAGGACTTTCCGCAACCGGCCGTTCGATGCGGCACCGATGGCCTTCGCGCAGGGGTAGTGAATCCGCCAGGATTGACTTGCGCTGCCCTACCTCTCACTAGTGAGGGGCGGCAGCGCATCAAGCGGTGAGCGCACTCCGGCACCGCCAACTTTCAGCACATGCGTGTAAATCATCGTCGTAGAGACGTCGGAATGGCCGAGCAGATCCTGCACGGTTCGAATGTCGTAACCGCTGCGGAGCAAGGCCGTCGCGAACGAGTGGCGGAGGGTGTGCGGTGTGGCGGGCTTCGTGATGCCTGCTTGTTCTACGGCACGTTTGAAGGCGCGCTGAAAGGTCTGGTCATACATGTGATGGCGACGCACGACACCGCTCCGTGGATCGGTCGAATGCGTGTGCTGCGCAAAAACCCAGAACCACGGCCAGGAATGCCCGGCGCGCGGATACTTCCGCTCAAGGGCGTCGGGAAGCGCAACGCCGCTGCGGCCCTCGGCCTGGTCCTTCAGCCACCATGCCCGTGCACGCGACAGCTGCTCGCGCAGGCTGGGTGCCAAGCTCTCGGGTAACATCAAGGCCCGATCCTTGGAGCCCTTGCCCTCCCGCACGATGATCGTGCCGTGATCGAAATCCAGATCCTTGACCCGCAGTTGCAAACCCTCACTGATCCGCATGCCCGTTCCATACAGAAGCTGGGCGAACAAACGATGCTCGCCTTCCAGAAAACCGAGGATGCGAACCACTTCATCCGGGGTCAGCACCACCGGCAAGCGCCGCGACGGCCGAGGTCTTCCGATCTCCTGAAGCCAGGGCAGATCCGTGCACAGCACCTTGCCGTAGAAGAACAGCAAGGCCGCCAATGCCTGACGATGCGTGGAGACCGAAACCTTGCGCTCGTTCGCCAGCCAGGACAGAAATGCCTCGACTTCGCTGCTGCCCAAGGTTGCCGGGTGACGCACACCGTGGAAACGGATGAAGGCACGAACCCAGTGGACATAAGCCTGTTCGGTTCGTAAGCTGTAATGCAAGTAGCGTATGCGCTCACGCAACTGGTCCAGAACCTTGACCGAACGCAGCGGTGGTAACGGCGCAGTGGCGGTTTTCATGGCTTGTTATGACTGTTTTTTTGTACAGTCTATGCCTCGGGCATCCAAGCAGCAAGCGCGTTACGCCGTGGGTCGATGTTTGATGTTATGGAGCAGCAACGATGTTACGCAGCAGGGCAGTCGCCCTAAAACAAAGTTAGATGCACTAAGCACATAATTGCTCACAGCCAAACTATCAGGTCAAGTCTGCTTTTATTATTTTTAAGCGTGCATAATAAGCCCTACACAAATTGGGAGTTAGACATCATGAGCAACGCAGTGCCCGCCGAGATTTCGGTACAGCTATCACAGGCACTCAACGTCATCGAGCATCATCTGGGATCGACGTTGCTGGCCGTGCATTTGTACGGCTCTGCACTCGACGGTGGCCTGAAGCCATGCAGTGATATTGATTTGCTGGTTACTGTGACTGCACAGCTCGATGAGACTGTGCGGCAGGCTCTGTTCGTAGATTTCCTGGAAGTTTCCGCTTCTCCCGGCCAAAGTGAAGCTCTCCGTGCCTTGGAAGTTACCATCGTCGTGTACGGCGATGTTGTTCCTTGGCGTTATCCAGCCAGACGGGAACTGCAATTCGGGGAGTGGCAGCGCAAGGACATTCTTGCGGGCATCTTCGAGCCCGCGACAACCGATGTTGATCTGGCTATTCTGCTAACTAAAGCAAGGCAACACAGCCTTGCCTTGGCAGGTTCGGCCGCGGAAGATTTCTTCAACCCAGTCCCGGAAAGCGATCTATTCAAAGCACTGGCCGACACCTTGAAACTATGGAACTCACAACCGGATTGGGCAGGCGACGAGCGGAATGTAGTGCTTACCTTGTCTCGCATTTGGTACAGCGCAGCAACCGGCAAGATCGCGCCGAAGGATGTAGCTGCCAACTGGGTAATGGAACGCCTGCCCGTCCAACATCAGCCCGTGCTGCTTGAAGCCCAGCAGGCTTACCTTGGACAAGGGATGGATTGCTTGGCCTCACGCGCTGATCAGTTGACTGCGTTCATTTACTTTGTGAAGCACGAAGCCGCCAGTCTGCTCGGCTCCACGCCAATGATGTCTAAAACAAAGTTAGGCATCACAAAGTACAGCATCGTGACCAACAGCACCGATTCCGTCACACTGCGCCTCATGACTGAGCATGACCTTGCGATGCTCTATGAGTGGCTAAATCGATCTCATATCGTCGAGTGGTGGGGCGGAGAAGAAGCACGCCCGACACTTGCTGACGTACAGGAACAGTACTTGCCAAGCGTTTTAGCGCAAGAGTCCGTCACTCCATACATTGCAATGCTGAATGGAGAGCCGATTGGGTATGCCCAGTCGTACGTTGCTCTTGGAAGCGGGGACGGATGGTGGGAAGAAGAAACCGATCCAGGAGTACGCGGAATAGACCAGTCACTGGCGAATGCATCACAACTGGGCAAAGGCTTGGGAACCAAGCTGGTTCGAGCTCTGGTTGAGTTGCTGTTCAATGATCCCGAGGTCACCAAGATCCAAACGGACCCGTCGCCGAGCAACTTGCGAGCGATCCGATGCTACGAGAAAGCGGGGTTTGAGAGGCAAGGTACCGTAACCACCCCAGATGGTCCAGCCGTGTACATGGTTCAAACACGCCAGGCATTCGAGCGAACACGCAGTGATGCCTAACCCTTCCATCGAGGGGGACGTCCAAGGGCTGGCGCCCTTGGCCGCCCCTCATGTCAAACGTTGGGCGTCTTTTCAGTAGTGGTACTTGAGTTGAACGATCCAAAGGGCATCATCCGCCACTTTGTAAACCATTCGGTGCTCATCCGTAATTCGACGAGACCAATAACCGGCCAAAGCATGTTTTAATGGCTCTGGCTTGCCCACTCCAGAGAAAGGCTCTCGGGTGGTTTCTTTAATTAGCTTGTTAATTCGATCAACCATGCGGCGGTCTTGTTTTTGCCAGAACAGATAATCTTCCCATGCATCATCGGAAAAAATTAATCTCATTCGGCCAACTCCCGCGCCTGTCCTCGGCCCGCTTCAAGTTGCTCGATCGACTTGAAAAGCCGCTTGGCGTTGGCGGGGCTGCGCAGCAGATACGCAGTTTCTTCCAGCGCCTGGAAATCTTCCAGCGAGAGAATCACAACCGATTGGTCGCCGTTACGTGTGATGATCACCGGCTCATGATCGTTGCAAACACGATCCATGGTTCCAGCCAGGTTGGCGCGGGCGTGTGTGTAAGTGATAGCGTCCATAACATCCTCCGTACATGTACAGAAAATTGTACAACAAGAGCAACTCGAAGGCGAGGCAAAAAAACGCCCAACCCTTCAATCAAGTCGGGACGGCCAAAAGCAAGCTTTTGGCTCCCCTCGCTGGCGCTCGGCGCCCCTTATTTCAAACGTTAGACGGCAAAGTCACAGACCGCGGGATCTCTTATGACCAACTACTTTGATAGCCCCTTCAAAGGCAAGCTGCTTTCTGAGCAAGTGAAGAACCCCAATATCAAAGTTGGGCGGTACAGCTATTACTCTGGCTACTATCATGGGCACTCATTCGATGACTGCGCACGGTATCTGTTTCCGGACCGTGATGACGTTGATAAGTTGATCATCGGTAGTTTCTGCTCTATCGGGAGTGGGGCTTCCTTTATCATGGCTGGCAATCAGGGGCATCGGTACGACTGGGCATCATCTTTCCCGTTCTTTTATATGCAGGAAGAACCTGCATTCTCAAGCGCACTCGATGCCTTCCAAAAAGCAGGTAATACTGTCATTGGCAATGACGTTTGGATCGGCTCTGAGGCAATGGTCATGCCCGGAATCAAGATCGGGCACGGTGCGGTGATAGGCAGCCGCTCGTTGGTGACAAAAGATGTGGAGCCTTACGCTATCGTTGGCGGCAATCCCGCTAAGAAGATTAAGAAACGCTTCACCGATGAGGAAATTTCATTGCTTCTGGAGATGGAGTGGTGGAATTGGTCACTGGAGAAGATCAAAGCGGCAATGCCCATGCTGTGCTCGTCTAATATTGTTGGCCTGCACAAGTATTGGCTCGAGTTTGCCGTCTAACAATTCAATCAAGCCGATGCCGCTTCGCGGCACGGCTTATTTCAGGCGTTAGATGCACTAAGCACATAATTGCTCACAGCCAAACTATCAGGTCAAGTCTGCTTTTATTATTTTTAAGCGTGCATAATAAGCCCTACACAAATTGGGAGATATATCATGAAAGGCTGGCTTTTTCTTGTTATCGCAATAGTTGGCGAAGTAATCGCAACATCCGCATTAAAATCTAGCGAGGGCTTTACTAAGCTTGCCCCTTCCGCCGTTGTCATAATCGGTTATGGCATCGCATTTTATTTTCTTTCTCTGGTTCTGAAATCCATCCCTGTCGGTGTTGCTTATGCAGTCTGGTCGGG
>NZ_JAPCIS010000042.1:0-29477 GCF_027707425.1 Aeromonas sp. QDB63 | reverse complement strand
TGCGCGAGCAGCTATCACCCAGTAATGGGAATCCCCCTCCTGTGACGCGAAGCGCTAAGGTGGGGGAGGATGTCAACAAGGTTTCCGGATCTACCTTAGGCCATCGGCACATCAACCGATCATCACGACCGAACTCTGGTCTGACAGAGAGTGCTTACACCTGAGGAAAGAACAATGAAAAAGACAGCATTGACGATGGCCATCTCCAGCCTGCTGCTGGCCGGTGGTGCACAGGCCGCCAACGTTTACGATCAGAATGGTACCAAACTGGACATCGGCGGCCGCGTCAACGGCATGTACTACGGCACCGATGACAACGCCACCGAAGGCGATGCCAGCTACCTGCGTCTGCACATCGCAGGTGAAACCAAGGTTGACGAGGATCTGACCGCGTTCGGCTTCGCCGAGTACAACCTGCCGGTCTCCGGTTCTGACAACGACGAGCTGCGTTACGCCTATGCGGGCATCAAGCACGATCGCTTCGGTGCCTTCAGCTACGGCCGCCAGGACGGTCTGTTCACCAAGGCGGTGAACAACTACACCGACGTGCTGCCGGAGTGGGGTGGTGATGGTCTGGGCAAGGACACCGAGGTGTTCGGCACCGGTCGTACCAACGGCCTGGCCCAGTACATGTACAACTGGCAGGGGCTGACCCTGGGTGCCCAGTTCACCGGCAACAACGACCCGCAGAACGCGAGCCGCAGCGAGCGCGTCGGCCCGAACAGCACCTGGAGCCCGAAAGGTTCTTCCGAGGGGTATGCCCTCTCTGCCAACTATGACTTCAACATGGGCCTGAGCCTGGGTGCCGCCTACAACCAGGCTGGCAAGACCGACGAGCAGGCCGAGAACGTGAGCTTCGGCGGCGACAACGACGCCAAGCTGTTCGGGGTGGGCGCCAAGTATGCCGTCGGCAACCTCTACATGGCCGCCACCTACTCCCACGGTGAAGATCACCTCTTCGTGGACACCGGCTCCATGCGCGGTTACGCCGAGAAGATGGATGGCTACGAAGCGGTCGTGCAGTACAACATCACGCCGAAGTTCAAGCCCTCTCTGGCCTACCTGCGTACCGACGTGAAGGACAGCGCTCACGGCATCGATGACACCGCGACCGAATACGTCTCCGTGGGTGCCTGGTACAACTTCACCGACAACTTCAATGCCTACGTGGACTACAAGATCAACCTGCTGGACGAAGTGGGTTCCACCGGCAAGAACAGCCTGAACAAGTCCACCGACGACATCGTCGCCGTGGCCCTGCAGTACAACTTCTAAGTCGTCCCAGACGCACTGCACATCCCAGGACCGGCCCATGTGGCCGGTCTTTTCGTTGCTGGCGGACCGCGCTGGATGACAAGAGCGGCACGCCGGGGTTCAGCAATGGCCCCGTGTGGTCGATACCCTTGTTGTCGGGGCCGGTGCGTGGCTGTGCTTGCCATGAGGCAGTGATGGGGCGATGATCACGCCCCGTGGTCAAGATCCTATCTTTCCTCGACGCTTTTCATTATTTCTATATAGGCTTGCGGTGTCCCGACAGGGAAAGCGGGGCTGGTTGGCATGTCGCAGCTCCGGTGCGGGGCAATTTCGGGAAATGGACGTAAGGGCGTTATATGGCGAGCATATTGGATTCAGTGGATCAACGTACCCAGCTTGTAGGGGAGAATCGCCTGGAACTGCTGATGTTCCGTTTGGGTGCCCAGCAACTGTTTGCGATCAACGTCTTCAAGGTGCGGGAAGTGGTCAAGCTGCCCCATCTGAACAAGATGCCGGGGTCCCACCACAACATCAGCGGCGTCGCCAACATTCGCGGCGTCTCCATCCCCGTCATCAACCTGCGCGGTGCCATCGGGATGCGTCCCATGGTCATCGATCAGGAGTCCAACCTCATCATCACCGAGTACAACCGCACCATTCAGGGATTCCTGGTGGGGCAGGTGGCCCACATCGTCAACATGACCTGGAAGGACATACTGCCGCCGCCCCGTTCGGCGGGTCGTGCCAACTACCTCACCGCCATTACCCGCATCCCGGAAGGGGGGGTCGACCAGATTGTCGAGATCATCGACGTGGAGAAGGTGCTGGCGGAGATCATCACCTATGACGTGCGCATCTCGTCCGAGGTGCTGGACGAGGAGATCCTGCCCCAGATGCAGGGACGCCGGGTGCTCATCGTCGATGACTCCAGCACGGCCCGCAACCAGGTGCGCGAGACCCTCGCCCAGCTCGGGCTCGAGGTCATCGAGTGCCAGGACGGCTTGCAGGCCCTCAAGTTGCTCAAGGGGTGGTGCGATGCGGGCAAGAAGGTGACCGACGAGATCATGCTGATGATCACGGACGCCGAGATGCCGGAGATGGATGGTTATCGCCTGACTCACGAGGTGCGCAGCGATCCGCGCATGTCCGATCTCTTCATCACCCTCAATACCTCCCTGAGCGGCAACTTCAACGAGGCCATGGTCAAGAAGGTGGGGTGTGATCGCTTCATCTCCAAATTCCAGCCCGACTTGCTGGTGGACGTGGCACAGCAGCGGATGCGGCAGATCCTGGGCCGTTGAACCCGGCACGCCGAACCATGAAAAAGCCCCCGCCATGCGCAATGCTGTTCACTTAAGAGAATTTGAGTTCCAGTCCACGTAGTATCAGGGCTAAAAAAATGAGGGAGGCATGATGCCTCCCTCTTTCTATTGCAAGCCACGCTGGATAAAGGCTGAAGGAACATCGACTGGAAACAGCCTTGCTCCCCCAACTCAAGTCGCATTTATGAATAATTAGTCAAAAATGTGCTTATCTGAACAGCATTGCCCGCCATGCGGGCAATGCTGTTCACTTAAGAGAATTTGAGTTCCAGTCCACGTAGTATCAGGACAAAAAAGCGAGGGAGGCATGATGCCTCCCTCTTTCTATTGCAAGCCCCGCTGGATAAAGGCTGGAGGAAGATCGACTGGACACAGCCTTGCCCCCTCAACTCAAATCCAATTTATGAATAATCAGTCAAAAAAGTGCTTATCTGAACAGCATTGCGCCATGCGGGGGCTTTTTGCTGGGCAAGGGGAAGGGCCAGGGGCCCGGCCACCGGGCTACTGAGTCAGCAGAGGCTCGACAAAGCGGGCGACCTTGTCGCGGATCCGGGGCTGGGCGGTGGCCGTCGGGTGCAGTCCATCGTTCATCATGAGTTCAGGGCGCAGCACAATATCATCCAGAAAGAAGGGCATCAGCGGTAGGTCGTTGGCCTTCGCAAGATCCGGGAAGATCTGCTCGAACTGTTGCAGATAGCGCGCCCCATAGTTGCGGGGCAGCAGGATCTGGGTCAGCACCGTCTTCGCCTGGTGCGCCCGGGCGAGCTCGATCATCTTGGTCAGGTTGGCCCGGGTGATGGCGGGAGCAAAGCCCCGCAGCCCGTCGTTGGCGCCGAGTTCGATCAACACCCAGTCCGGTTTGTGGGTTTCGAGCAGAGCGGGCAGGCGGGCCAGGCCGCCCTGGGTCGTTTCACCGCTGATGCTGGCATTGATGAGGGTGTGTTCTCCCCCCTGCTGCTGCCACTTTTCATTGAGCAGGGCAGGCCAGCTCTGTTCGGCCTGCATCTGGTAGCCGGCACTCAGGCTGTCGCCCAGTACCAGCAGGGTCTGGGCCTGGACGGACGCTGCCCAGCAGCACAGGCAACTCACGGCAAACAAGAGACGCATCATGCAGTCAACTCCCACGTTCTATTGTCATTACAGGTTCAGGCAAACAGGATACCCAAGATGAGTTCAACGCCCATTATCGCCGTCAGGGGGCTCGGTAAAACCGTTCGCCTCGGTCAGGAAAGCCTCACCATCCTTGAAGGGATCGATCTGCAAGTCAATACCGGCGAGACGCTGGCGCTGGTCGGTGCGTCCGGTTCCGGCAAGTCCACCCTGCTCGGTTTGCTGGCCGGTCTCGATCTGCCGAGCAGCGGCGAGATAGAGATCCTCGGCCACTCCCTCACCCGGCTGGACGAGGAGGGACGCGCCAGGCTGCGGGCCGAGCAGGTGGGGTTCGTGTTCCAGTCGTTCCTGCTGCTGCCCACCCTGAGCGCCCTGGAAAACGTCATGTTGCCGGCCGAGCTGCGGGGGGAGACCGACAGCGAGCCCCGTGCCCGGGAGCTGCTGGCCCAGGTCGGTCTGGGAGAGCGGTTGCACCACCTACCGCCGCGCCTCTCCGGCGGCGAGCAGCAGCGGGTCGCCATTGCCCGTGCCTTCATGACCCGCCCCAGCCTGCTGCTGGCGGACGAGCCCACCGGCAACCTCGACAGCAAGACAGGGGAGACGGTGATCGAACTGCTGTTTCGTCTCAACCGCGAGCACAACACCACCCTGGTGGTGGTGACCCATGACCATGAGCTGGCCCAGCGCTGCCAGCGGCAGCTGGTGATGTCAGCCGGGCGGCTGGAGGCACAGGCTGTCATGGCGGCCAGGGTGGGAGAGCTGTCATGAGTCAGTGGAGACAGAGCTGCACCAGGGGATCGTTGGCAGCAGCATGGACGGTGAGGGAGGCGTCATGAGTCAGTGGCGACTGGGATTGAAGCTGCTGCGCCGGGAAGGGTTCAGCGGCGAGCTGCGCTGGTTTGTGCTGGCGCTGGCGCTGAGCGTCGCCTGCGTGCTCAGCGTGGCTCTGGTGGCGGATCGGCTGGACGTGGGGCTCAAGGCCTCCGGGCGGGATTTCATCGGAGGGGACAGGGTGCTGCGCTCCGCGACGCCGGCACCGGCAGAGTGGCTGGCGCAGGCGCATCAGGAGGGGCTGGCCGTGCAGACCACGGTCAGCTTCAACAGCATGCTGTTTCACGGTGATACCCTGCAACTGGCCTCCATCCGCGCCGTGCCCGGGGATTTTCCCTTCTACGGCAAGCTGGAGCTCACTCCCCAGCGCGCCCCGGCGCCCGGCGAGATCTGGCTCTCCGCCAGGGTGATGCAACTGCTCGGCGCCAAGGTGGGGGAGGCACTCGAGGTCGGCAACACCCGGCTGACGGTGGCAGGGGAGCTGGGCCAGGAGCCGGATCAGGGGTTCAGCCCCTTCCAGATGGCGCCAAGGGCCTTGATCCACAGCGCCGATATCGAGGCGACCGGGGCCCTGCTGCCGGGCAGTCGCCAGCAGTGGCGCTATCTCGTCAAGGGGCCCCGTGACGCCATCGCCCGCTATGAGGCCTGGCTCAACACCAGGCTGAGCGCCGGGCAGAAGCTCGTCAAACCCGACGATCAGGGTACCCAGGTGGGGAAATCCCTGGGCAATGCCGAGCGCTTCTTCCGTCTGGCATCCCTTGCCGGCGTGCTGCTCGGCGCCCTGGCCATGGGGATAGCGGTGCGCCATTTCGCCGAGCGCCAGACCAACATGGTGGCCCTGCTCAAGACCCTGGGGGCCTCGCGGCGCACCCTGTGGCAACTGATGGGCACCCTGCTGTTCTCCCTGACCCTGGTGGGGGCCCTGATGGGGCTGGTGGCGGGCAGCGCCATGCAGTGGCTGACCCTGAACCTGCTGGGGGATCTGCTGCCTGCGGATCTGCCGCCCCCCTCCTGGCGACCCTTCGCCCTGGGCCTTGCGGTCGCCTTCTTCATCACCCTGATGCTGGCGTTCGTCCCCTTCCTGAGGCTGCTCAAGGTACCGCCGCTGCGGGTGCTGCGCCGGGAGCTGGAGGCGGGGATCCCTCCCTGGCTGACGGTGCCCGTGGGGCTCATCGGGCTGTTTGCCCTGGTGTGGGGCTTTACCGCCGACATCAGGCTGGCCTGCGGGCTCATCGGCGGCATGGGGGTGTTGATGGCGCTGCTGGCCCTGCTCGCCTCCGTGCTGCTGCGTCTTGGCAGTCGGCTCAAGGGGCCCCATGCCCTGCGCCTGGCCATCAATCACCTCTCCCGTGAGCGGGGCAGTGGTCTGTTCCAGCTGGCGGGTTTCGCCCTGGCCCTGATGCTGTTCGGGCTGCTGTGGGCGGCGCGGGTCGATCTGCTGGAGGATTTTTCCACCCGGTTGCCTGCCGACGCCCCGAACCGCTTCCTGGTCAATGTGGCGGACAGCGAGCGGGAAGGGATCCTGGCCGATCTGCACCGGGCCGGGGCCATCACCTCGGACTTCTACCCCATGGTGCGCGGGCGCCTGACCCGTATCGCTGGTGAGGCGGTGGGGGAGGATGCGGCGCGGGAGGGGGTGGACAGAGAGCTCAACTTCACCACCACATCGGCCCTGCCCGCCGACAACAAGGTCACTGCCGGTCAATGGCTGGCCGGCAAGGGGGAGGTCTCCGTCGATGAGGCGCTGGCGGGACGGCTCGGCATCGCGCTCGGAGACGTGCTCGGCTTCACCATAGAGGGGCGGGCGTTCGAGGCCAGGGTGACCAGCCTGAGGTCCATCAAGTGGGACAACATGAGGCCGAACTTCTACATGATCTTCTCGCCGGACGTGCTGGCCCCCTTCTCCCAGACCTGGCTCGGCAGCTATCGTCTGCCGCCTGAGGGGCGAGGGGCAGAGGTGGAACTCATCCGCCGCCACCCCACGGTGAGCCTCATCGATGTGGAGGATCTGATAGGCCGCCTCACCCTGGTCTCCGATCAGGTGAGCCGCGCCCTGGGGTTGATGCTCGGGCTGGTGACGGTAGCCGCCCTGCTGGTGCTGCTGACCCAGACCCAGGCCGGCATGGCCCATCGGCGCCGGGAGCTGCTGCTGATGCGCACCTTGGGGGCGGGCAGCGCCCTGCTCGAGAAGATGCTGCGCTGGGAGCTGGTGGCGAGCGGTGCCCTGGCAGGGCTCTGCGCCGCCATGGTGGTGGAGCTCTGCTCCTTCGGTCTGCAGTGGTGGTGGGAGGGAGCGCAGTGGCAGTTCCACTGGGCCATCTGGGCTGCACTCCCCCTGCTTGGGGCCGTGCTGGTGACCCTGGCTGGACAGGGCATGCGCCGCCAACTGCTGGCGGGTACCCTGAGCGACCGGCTCAGGGGACTGGGGCAGGGGCTGCTCTGATGGCTCGACACATCCCGACCTCGGTCGGGATGTGTCATTGGGTCAACGGGGTGAGTGCAGCAGATTGTCCAGAGCGCCGGGCAGGGCCGAGAAGCTGAAGTGAAAACCGGCCTGCTGCAAGCGGGCGGGCAGCACGTGCTGTCCGGTGAGCAGCAGATCCGCCGCCTCTCCCATCAGGAGTCGCAGGAGGGGTGCCGGTACGAAGAAGAGGTGCGGTCGATGGAGCGTGGCGGCCAGGGTCTCGCTGAACCGGCGATTGCTGACCGGTTGCGGGGCCGTGCCGTTGAAGATGCCGTCACACTCGCCGTGCTCGATGAGAAACAGCATGGCCCGCACCAGATCCTGCACGTGGATCCAGCTCATCATCTGGGTGCCGCTGCCCATGGGGCCGCCGAGGCCGAGGCGGTAAGGGGGCAGCATCCTGGGCAAGGCGCCCCCCTCCATGCCGAGTACCAGGCCGATGCGCAGGATGCAGACCCGGGTCTGGGCCGAGCGGGCCTGCTGGGCAAGCTGCTCCCACTGCTGACAGAGACGGTGGGTGAATTCGTCGTGAGGGCTCTGGCATGTTTCATCCAGAGGAGCGTCATCCTGGCGGCCATACCAGCCGATGGCGGAGGCATTGAGCAGCAATCTGGGGGGCGTGCTGGATAGTTTGACGAGATCCACCAGCTGTTCGGTCAGCAGCCAGCGGCTGTTGCAGAGCAACTGCTTGCGGGACTCGCTCCAGCGTCCGGCGGCGATGGGTTCGCCGGCCAGGTTGATGACGATGTCCACGTCATTGAGGTGATCCAGCCTGTCCAGGCTGTCCAGCAGGGTGACATCGTGGCCGAGCAGCTCGTAGGCCCGGCTGCCCTGGCGGGTCAGCACGACTACTTCGTGCGCCACCTTGAGGTGTGCCACCAGACGGCGGCCGATAAACCCCGTGCCCCCCGTGATCAGTATCTTCATGTCCTGCCTCCCTGACGCTCTAGGGTCTACTCTAGAGCCTGGGTGCCCGATGGACAAGCTCCTGTTTTTATGAGCATTATGATTTTTGTCTCCCAAGACGCCGCCCCCTTTGTCCACGGGGTTGCCGGGTGTTGCGACCACGGGGGGGCGCCGTGGCGCGGCGGTATCAGGGGCTCATTCCGGCTTGCCAAACGGGCGCCAGCGGGTAAACTCGAGCGCTTTTTCGCCATGTTCATGAGGGCCGTTATGCCATTTCGACGTTTGAAGGTGCGTCAATTCTATGTCCGGCTGCTCTGTGCCTTGCTGGCCGGTCTGTTGCCCATGCTCCTTGGGCTCGTCATCGTCATCTGGCAGACCGCCACCGGCGTGAAACAGGATGCGGTGGCGCGCCTGGAACATGCCAGGGTCATGTTCGACCGCACTCTGGACAATGCCCAGTTGGCGGCGTCGGCCCTCACCGGCAGCCTGGGCAGGCCCTGTCTCGAGGTGGTGCAGGGGCTCAGGGATCAGGTGGCCACGGTGCCGGATGTGCGCAGCGTCAACCTGGCCAGGGGGGATCGGATCTACTGCTCTTCCCTCTATGGCCCGGTCGATGGCGGCATCAAGCTGGATGACTATGTCGGGGGCAGGCTCGACCTGATGAAGGGCAACCCGGTCACCCCGAATCGCCCCCTCATCGCCTACCGGGAAGAGGTGGGCGAGTTCAGCGTGCTGGTGGGGGTCGACGGCTACTACCTGCTCAACATCCTGGACATGCTGAGCCGCAACTCCCCACTGGGGCTGGTGGTCGGCAACGAGATGCTGCTGCGAAACAGCGAACTCACCGACAAGCTGATCCCCAAGGATCGCAATGGCTATCTCGAACAGGTCTCGACCAGGTACCCGTTCAAGGTAGTGACCACGGTGTCGGTGGATGAGTACCGTGCCCACATCTGGGACTACTCCAAGGTGGGCGTCATTATTTATCCTCTGCTGAGCCTGCTGCTCGGGGTGGCGGTCTTCTGGCTGATGGGCCGTTCGACTTCGCCGGCCCAGGAGCTGAAACGGGCACTGTCCCAGCAGGAGTTCATCCCCTATCTGCAACCCGTGGTGAACGGGGAGGACGGCCAATGGAGCGGTTGCGAGGTGCTGATGCGCTGGCAACACCCCCGTCAGGGGATGATCTCGCCGGATCGCTTCATTCCCCTGGCAGAGGACAGTGGCCTCATCGTGCCCATGACCCGGCTGTTGATGGCGCAGGTGCGCGAACAGTTTGCGGGCAAGGCGCACCATCTGCCGCGAGGGTTCCACTTCGGCTTCAACATCAGCGCCAGCCACTGCAAGGATCTGAGCCTGGTGGAAGATTGCCGGGATTTCATCAACGCCTTCAAGGGGAATCCCATCAAGCTGGTGCTGGAGCTGACCGAGCGCGAGCTCATCGTGGCGGACGAGACGACGGACCGGCTCTTTGCCGAGCTCCATGCCCTCGGGGTCTTCATCGCCATCGACGATTTCGGCACCGGCCACTCCAGCCTGACCTACCTGCAGACCTTCCAGGTCGACTTCCTCAAGATCGATCAGAGCTTCGTCGGCATGATTGGGTCGGACGCGCTCTCCAGCCACATCGTGGAGAACGTCATCGATCTGGCGACCCGGCTCGGTCTGCAACTGGTGGCGGAAGGGGTGGAGAATCAGGTGCAGGCCGACTATCTGAAGGCCCGCGAGGTGACCTTCCTGCAGGGCTACCTGTTTGGCAGGCCCATGCCCATGAAGGAGTTTGTCAGCCAACTGGCAGCACAGGGGCGCTGAGGGGCAAGCGCGAGGTAAAAAAAACCAGCGACCGGGTCGCTGGTTTTTTTATGGCCGGATGGCTCAGAGCATGCGGGCCAGGGCGCGGCACAGACGCTGAACACCCTCTTCCGTGGTCGCCTCATCCACACAGGAGAAGCTCAGGCGCAGGGTATTCTGGATCTCGGGGCGCACATAGAAGGGGGCGCCGGGCACGAAGGCCACCTTCTCCTTGATGGCCTCGTCGAACAGGGCCATGGCACTGACGCTGGACGGCAGGGTCAGCCAGAGGAACATGCCCCCTTCGGGACGGGTGTAGCTGACGCCGGGCGGACAGTGGCGGGCGAGGGCGGCTTCCATGGCGGCACGCTGGCGACCATAGACCTCCTTGATCTTCTCCAGGTGAGCGTCGAGGGAGTTGTCGGTCAGGAAGCGGTGCAGCACCTGCTGGCTGAAGGCGTTGCTGTGCAGGTCGGTGGCCTGCTTGGCGATGGTGACCTTCTTGCGCAGCCAGTCCGGCACCACCATCCAGCCCAGGCGGAAGGCGGGCACCACCGTCTTGGAGAAGGACCCGAGCAGCACGGTGTTGTGGGGGGCCAGCTTGGCGATGGGAGGGAGGTGTTCCCCCTCGAAGCGCAGCTCGCCGTAGGGGTCGTCTTCCACCATCAGCAGATCGTGGCGCACCAGGCGCTCGGCCAGGGCTTCCCGGTTGGCGCGGCTGTAGGATACACCGCTCGGGTTCTGGAAGTTGGGCACGCCGTAGAGCAGCCTGGCGCTGGAGCCCTGCTCCAGCAGCGCATCCAGCGCGGCCAGATCCAGCCCCTCTTCACCCAGGGTGATGGGCTTGAAGTTCGGTTGATAGACGGAGAACGCCTGGATGGCGCCAAGGTAGCCCGGCTCTTCGATGATGAGATCCTGCCCCTCGTTCACCAGCACCTTGCCCAGCAGATCCAGCGCCTGCTGGGAGCCGCTGGTGATGAGGATGTTGTCAGGATTGACGGCCATGCCGTGGCGGCTCAGGTAGCGGTCGGCGATGAACTGGCGCAGCGGGGCAAAGCCCTCGGTGGTGGCGTATTGCAGCGCGGCGGCTCCCTGCTCGCGCAGCACGTCCTGGCACGCTTGCTCGATGGCCTTGACCGGGAACAGATGGGGGTTGGGCAGGCCGCCGGCGAAGGAGATGATCTCCGGATTGGCGGCAACTTTGAGGATTTCGCGGATAAAGGAAGGCTCGACCTTCTCGAAGCGCTGGGCAAAAAACGGCTGCATAGGGTTCTCTCTGACTAGGTGGCGGTCGCTCCATTCAACCGCCAGGTTATCCGTTTGTATCAGATTTCAGAAATGAGGCAATGGCTGTCACAAAAATCCATAAAAAAGGGCAGGTTTGGCACCTGCCCGAATTTTATCGTCCCGACCCCGGTCAGGGGCGCAAAAACCCCTGTCAGGGGGGCATCGGGCGGGATGGGGGTCAGAGCCCCGGCGCCTTGAGGAAGCGGATCATCAGGTCGGTATTGGCCCCGAGCTGCTGCTCGATCCGGCCCGGGAAGAGCTCGGCCATCTTGTCGAGGCGATCATGCTCCGTGTGCCAGATCTTGCCCCACTGGGTCTCGCTGTCCCGGTCGCAGGCGCTCTTGGTGGCGTCGTCGTAGCAGTCCCACAGCGCCGGATTGGTGCTCTGGGAGTAGCCGTCATAGCCATCTTCCCCGTTGATGGTGAAGTTGGTGGCCTCCACGTAGGCGATGGGCACCCCCAGGCAGGCAAAGGGAGCATGATCGGACCAGCTGCCGGTCTCCCCTTCCGGGTAGCCGCTGTAGCTGGGGTGGATGGCGAACGGGGTGGCGGTCTGCTGGGAGATGGCCAGCAGGCGATCGCGCACCTTGGGATCGAAGCTGTAGCGGCTCGGGTCGGCGCAGTTGTACTCGGCCACGTCGGAGTGGGCCGAGTGGACATAGACGATGTCACCCCCGGCGATGGTGTCGTAGTTCACCATGGCCAGCAGCTTGGCGACGGCATTGGTGTCGAGACTGGCGGCATAGGCTTTGGAGCCGTTGAGGCCGTTTTCCTCGGCGCCGAAGAAGGCGAAGCGCACCGTGTAGGGCAGGGTCTCTCCCTTGAGTGCCTCGGCAACCGCCAGCAGGGCGGCGACGCCGGCCCCGTTGTCGGTGGCGCCTTCGGATCCTTTCTTCTCGCCGGTGCTGTCATAGTGGGCACCGATGAGGATCACCTTGTCGCTCTGACCCTTGAGCTCGGCGACGATGTTCTGGGAGGTTCGGTCTGTGCCGCCCCGGGTGTAGGTGAACGGCTGGTTCTGCACCTCGTAACCCCAGCCGGCCAGGTGATCCTGGATCCAGGCGGCGGCGCGGGTTTCGGCCTCGGTGCCAGTGGGGCGAGCGCCTATCCCTTCTGCGCCAGAGCTCAGTTGCACCAGAAATTCATGGGCCTGAGCGGCGGGGGCAGGGGGTTGGGAGTCGTTGTCAGAGGGGTTGCAACCGGCCAGCAGGGCAGGCAGGACGAGGGCCAACAGGGTTTTCTTCATACTGCAATCCTTTGTTGTATATGGTTTTATTTTTCCGCATCAGGATGAACCCGACGTCCGACAGATTCTGTGAAGGGGGTGGCATTTGTCAACCTTGCTGGTGGAAGTGGGCAGTCCCGGGGGATTTGTTGTGGGAAACACTTGCGCCTTGTGCCTATCTTGGGATAATTCGCTCCCCTGTTTTTGCGAACTGATGCAATAACGAGCGATCCATTTATGTCGGCTCTGTTCCAGAGCGATGCAATAACGAGCAATTTACTATGTCTGTGACCCAAGATGTGTTTAACGAAGACGGCAAGTTCATGCGCAAGATCCGCAGCTTCGTCCGTCGCGAAGGCCGCCTGACCAAAGGGCAGGAGAAGGCCCTGGAAGAGCTCTGGCCGGTCATGGGCATCGATTTCGCACCAGAGCCGCTCGACATGGTGGCCCTGTTTGGCCGCGAGGCACCCGTGGTGCTGGAGATCGGGTTCGGCATGGGCGCCTCCCTGGTGGAGATGGCCAAGAACGCCCCCGAGAAGAACTTTATCGGCATCGAGGTGCACTCTCCGGGTGTGGGCGCCTGCCTTGGCACCGCCCAGGAGGCGGGCGTCACCAACCTGCGCGTCATCTGCCACGATGCGGTGGAAGTGCTGGAGCACATGATCCCGAACGGTTCTCTCTCCTGCCTGCAGCTCTTCTTCCCTGACCCCTGGCACAAGAGCCGCCACCACAAGCGCCGCATCGTGCAGCCTGCCTTTGCCCAGGATATCCGCCAGAAGCTTGCCATCGGTGGCGTCTTCCACATGGCCACCGACTGGGAGAACTACGCCGAGCACATGCTGGAGGTGATGAGTGCCGCCGAGGGGTACGAGAACACCTCCGCCACCGGCAACTGGGTGCCCCGTCCCGACTGGCGCCCCCTGACCAAATTCGAGCAGCGTGGCCATCGTCTGGGCCACGGTGTCTGGGATCTGATTTTCAAACGAGTCAACTGAGTCAACGTATCAACTAAGGAGCTATCATGGCCAACCGTAGCCGCCGTCTGCGTAAGAAACTGCGCGTCGATGAATTCCAGGAAATGGGGTTCGACATCAGTTTCAACTTCCCGGTCGGCACCGCCGAAGAGACCATTGATGCCGTGGTCGATGCGCTGATCGACGAGGTGATCGAACCTCGCAAGCTGGCCTTCGCCGGCTCGGGTCACCTGGCCTGGGAAGGGATGGTCTGCACCCAGCAGCTCGGCAAGTGCACCGACGAAGACCGTTCCGCCGTTCAGACCTGGCTGCAAGGCAAAGGGCTGGAGGCCGTGGTGGTCACCGAGCTGTTCGATCTCTGGTACGGCGAGCCGGCCTGATATCTGACTGCCTCCCGGGTAGATAGAAAATCCCGCCGCCGGCGGGATTTTTGTCGGTGGGCTGGCCCCGCCTCGTTTCACGTCATGGAATAGCCAATGGTGTTGTCATCCGAATTACTGGCCGGCATCCTGGAAGAGGTGCGTCCGCTGCTCGGGCAGGGGAAGGTGGCCGATTACATTCCCGCCCTGGCCCAGGTGCCTGCCGACCGGCTGGGGATCGCGGTCTGTACCGTTGAAGGGGAACTGTTCACCGCAGGTGACGCTTTCGAGCCCTTCTCCATCCAGAGTATCTCCAAGGCCTTGAGCCTCACGCTGGCCTTGACCCTCTATCAGGAGGAGGAGATCTGGGCCCGGGTGGGCAAGGAGCCCTCCGGCCAGCCGTTCAACTCCCTCGTCCAGCTGGAGTTCGAGCAGGGCATTCCCCGCAATCCCTTCATCAACGCCGGTGCCCTGGTGGTGAGCGATCTGCTGGAAACCCGGCTCACCGCTCCTCGCCAACGCACTCTGGAGCTGGTGCGCCGCCTGTGCGGCAACCCGGCCATCATGGCGGATCAGGTGGTGGCGCGCTCCGAGTACCAGCACTCCGCCCGCAATGCCGCCATCGCCTATCTGATGAAGGCCTATGGCAACTTCGAGAACGAGGTGGACAAGGTATTGCAGAGCTACTTCAATGCCTGCGCCATCCGCATGAGCTGCGTCGATCTGGCACGAGCCTTCGTCTATCTGGCCAACCGGGGCGTCCCTCTTGGCGAGAGCACGCCCCTGCTGCCAGCCCGGACCACCAAGCAGGTCAATGCCCTGCTCGCCACCTGCGGCCTCTATGACGAGGCGGGCGACTTCGCCTACCGGGTCGGCATGCCGGGGAAATCCGGGGTGGGGGGCGGCATCATGGCGCTGATCCCGGGAGAGCTTTCCATCTGCGTCTGGTCACCCGAGCTCAACAAGGCGGGCAACTCCCTGGCCGGGACGGCGGCGCTGGAGCTGCTGGCCGAGCGCCTGGGCCGCTCCATTTTTTAACTCTCTTCACTATGCATCGAGACGACATCATGAAACGAATGACTGGACTGTGGCGAAGCTGCCTGACCGCCTTGCTGCTCTGGTGTGCCTGGCCCGCGCTGGCCGCCGAGCTGCCCCCGCTCTCCCTGGCGGATGCCAAAGGCAAGGAGGCGGTGATCCTGGATACCCGCCCGAGCTATTTCTATCAGGGCTGGCCCATGGACGGGGAGAAGCAGGGGGGCCATGTGGCCGGTGCCGAGCTGCTCTCCGCAGAGTGGAAATACAGTGACGAGGAGTGGCCTGCGGCACTCGCGAGCAAGGGGTTGAAGGCCGACAAACCCGTCGCCCTCTATGGCACCCCTCGCGAGGTGGCCGAGGTGGCCCGTCTGCTGCGCCAGCAGGGCATCAAGCAGCTGTTCGAGCTGCAGGGATGGAAAGAGGCGCCCCGGGAGCACCTGGCACGCTGGCAGCAGCTGGTCCATCCGCTCTGGCTGGCAGACTTGCAGGCAGGCAAGCCGGTCATCGCCGCCCCCAAGGGGGAGTGGAAGGTGTTCGAGGTGGACTGGGGATCCCCCAAGGCCTATCTGCTGAGCCACATTCCGGGTGCCGGCTACATCGACACCAACCGGCTGGAAGGGGAGCCGCTGTGGAACAAGGTCTCTGACGAGGCGCTCAAGGCGCTGCTGCTGGAGAACGGCATTCGTCATGACACCACCGTCATCCTCTATGGCCGCAACACCATGGCGGCGGCCCGTGCGGCCCATCTGATGATGTATGCGGGGGTCGAGGATGTGCGGCTGCTGGACGGCGGGCTGGAGGCCTGGTTCGTGCAGCATCTGCGCACCGAGACCGGGCTGGCCAACAAGTTCACCCCGGCCAAGGAGTTTGGCGTGGCCATCCCGGCCCATCCCGAGTACTACACCACCCTTGACCAGGCCAAGGCCCTGCTCAAGCAGCCGGACGGCGCCCTGGTCAGCGTGCGCACCTGGGACGAGTTCGTGGGCAATACCTCGGGCTACAGCTACATCAAGCCCAAGGGGGACATTCCCGGGGCCAGATGGGGTCATGGCGGGGTGGATGCCAACAGCATGAGCGACTTCCACAACCCGGACGGCACCATGAAGCCCGCCCGCGAGATCCTCGCCATGTGGGATGAGTGGAATATCGAGCCGACCCAGCAGGCCGCTTTCTACTGCGGCACCGGCTGGCGCGCCTCCGAGGCGTTCTTCTACGCCTGGTTGATGGACTGGAAGCGGATCAGCGTCTACGACGGCGGATGGTTCGAGTGGAGCATGGATCCGGCCAACCCCACCGTCACCGGCGAGCGCAAGCCGGGCAAGTAACTAATAATCCAGAGCAGGCCGGACAGATGTCCGGTCTTTCTTTTCTTGATAGATCATTTTCAATGGCTATAGCAGGTGGATTCTTTCTGTGAATCCTGTTGCTGCAATCAAGGTAAACGGGCCATCCGGTTGAGCTAGGCTTCACCTATCACCGCCAGGGTGAGCGTGAAGAAGGGGAGAGTGATGAAAGCTGTGATGATGCTGATTTGTCTGTTGGGATTGGCGGGGTGCAGCTCCCAATACATCATGAGCACCAAGGATGGCAAGATGATTGCCACCGACAGCAAACCCAGGTTGGACGAGACCACAGGCATGTATCGCTATTACGATGAAGAGGGCGGGAGGTGCATATCAACAAGGACGACATCACCCAGATCATGGAGCGTTGAGGCTCTCCTCAAGCAACAAGGGCTGCCCGCGGGCAGCCCTTGTTATTTTTGGCGCTCATGCCGTCTGGGGCACTTGACGGTTGACCTGGCCGGCAAACAGCTGGTGGAAGCGGGAGTGGGAGTTGGCCAGCAGGCTCACCGGCGAACCCTGCTCCACCACGGTGCCGGCCTCCATCACCACCACCTTGTCCACCGACAAGAGCGGCTCCAGATGGTGGGCGATCACCAGATAGCTGGCCTCCGGCCGGTAGCGGTAGAGCAGCTCCGTCATCTTGCGCATGCCGCCGTGATCGAGGTCCGAGGTGGCTTCGTCCAGCACGATGAGCGGTCGGCGTGACAGCAGGATGCGGGCGATCACCAACAACTGGGTCTCGCCGGCGGAGAGTTGCAGCCTGTCGAGATCCTCGTCCAGCCGCCCGGCGCAGCGCTCGGCGAGGCCCACCCGGGCCAGCGCCTGCTCCAGTGCCGCGTCGTCATGCTCGGTCAGGGGCGCCAGATTGGCCCGCAAGGAGCCAAAGAAGATGAGCGGGATCTGGGAGACGGTGTCGTAGAGATCGCGCACCGCCTCCGGTGCCAGCCGGGACAGTGGCTGCTCGCCGTAGAAGATCTCTCCCTGGGAGGCGGGATACATGGCCTGCAATACCCCCAGCAGGGAGCTTTTGCCTGCCCCGGTACGCCCGCACACACCCACCTTTTCACCTGGGGCCAGCTCGAAGTTCACCTTGTGCAGCGCCCACTGGCTGGTCTGGGGGTAGCGCAGCCCCAGGTTGTCGAAGTGCACTGCGGGATGAGGGGTGGCGAGGGCCTCTCCCTCCTGGCGTTCGCTCTCTATTTCGCTGTATTCGCGCACCCGCTCCACCGCGTTCATCACCTGTTCCACCTCGGCAAAGGTGCGGATGAGGGAGTTGAGCATGGCGGAAGCGGTAAAGGCATAGGTGATGGCAACCGCTCCAAGCAGCGGGCTGTTGCCAAAGGCCACCATGAGTGCCACGGCCCCCACCAGGGTGGCGGAGAGCAGGGTCTGGTGCATGCCGAGCCAGCGGTTGATGGAGGTGGTGGTGTACCAGCTGCGCAGGTTGTTGTCATAGTGGTGCAGCACCTGGTCCAGCGCGAAACGCTCGGCCCCGGCCAGGCGCAGGGCGGGGGCGCCGCGGATGGTCTCGCTGATGCTGATGTAGAGCGGGGAGCGCAGCACCGAGGACTGGCGCCGCAGCTTGAGTTGCACCGCCCGGTAGCGGCGCTGCAACACATAGAGCGCCCATCCCACCAGGGGGGCGATGAGCAGCAGCAGGGGAATATTGATGCCGATCACCACCACCTGCAAGGCCACGGACACCAGCATGCCGAACAGTCCCACCAGCATGGAGAGCAGCATCTCTTGCGCCTCCCCCAGATCCCGGTCGAAGCGGTTGAGGATGCGCCCCTGGGGCACCTTGTCGAAGAAGGCCATGGGGGCGCGGCTGATGCGCCCCAGCATGCCGTCAAACAGGGTCCAGGCCAGCTTGAGGCCGAGTTTGTAGTTGATGACTCGCACCGCCATGATGCAGGCGAGGGAGCCCGCCCCCAGCAGCACATAGATGCCGAGCAGGGTCGTGACGTCGCTCACCTCGGCCTTGCCGCCGAGCCAGAGATCCGAGGCGATGCGCAGCCCCTCCTGGCCCAGGGTGAGCAGCAGGACGAGCAGGATGGCTCCGGGGGCGGCGAGGCGCTGCCACATGAAGCCAAACAGCCCCCAGTCCACCTTGCCCTCCACCACTTTCTCCTCGCTGAACTGCTCCGCCTCCTGAGGGGGCACCGGCGGGGCGGGCTGGGGATGCTGGACAAGATCCGCCAACTGGTGGGCATCGAGCTCCGCCAGGCGCCCCTGCTCGATGCGGATCACCCGATCGCACCTGGCCAGCACATCCGGGTCGTGGCTCACCAGCAGCCGGGTCGGCCCCGGCTTGAAGGCGAGCCCCTGCTCCAGTACCTGGGCCGCGACCATGGGGTCGAGCGCAGACAAGGGGTTGTCCAGCAGCAGGATATCGGCCCGGGCGTAGAGGGCGCGAGCCAGGGCGACCCGCTGTTGCTGGCCGCCGGAGAGGCGGGTGCCGAGCTCCCCCACCAGGGTTTGATCCCCGTGGCTGAGCAGCGCGAGATCGGCCGTGAGGGCGCAGGCGCCGAGCACCCAACGATAGCGCTCGGCGTGCCAGGGCTGGCCGAACAGGATGTTGTTGCGGATGGTGTCGTTCATCAGCCAGGGTTTATGGCCCAGATGGGCAACCCGGCCGTGGCGACGGATGCTGCCGGCAAACTCGCTGTCAAAGCCGGCAACCAGATGCAGCAGGCAGCTCTTGCCCGCCCCGGTGGCCCCGGTGATCCCCACGAGCTCCCCCGGTGCGATGGCGAGGTTGGCTCCCTCGAGCACCGGTTTTTGCTGGTGCAGGGCGGTGACGTTGTCGAGCCGCAGGCTGCCCACCGGCAAGCTGGGATCATCGAGTTCCCGATGCTGCTCCGGGCTGTTCAGGAACTCGCACAGCCGGTTGAAGCCGGTGTTGAAGTTGATCAGGGTGCGGATGAGGTAGGGCAGTCGCATCATGGGGATGCGCAGCACGGTAAACAGGGCGATGGTGGTGAACACCTGGGGCAGGGTGAGGGTGTTGCCCGACGCCAGGTAGGTGGTGAAGGTGGCCAGGGTCACCAGCAGGGGAGTGCTCAGCATCAGCCCTTCGTTGATGGCATCGAGCCTGAGCACCCGGCCCAGCACCCCCAATTCCTGCTGGCGCTTGGTGTTGGCCGCCCGGGTGAAGAAGGGGCCAAGCCCGTTCTGGCGCACCAGCCGCAGCTTCTTGATGTATTCCGCCAGGATGCCGTTGCGCTCGTCCTGTTGACGCTTGAGCTGCTGCTCCTGCTGGTTCATTCGCCGTACCACCCGGGTGGAAATGAGCAGCAGCAGGGCCAGCACCGCGAAGCCCACCAGACCGGCACTGCCCACCTGCCACACCAGCAGGGCGATGGTGCCGATGAGTTGCAGCGCCATGGTGACCGGCATGGCGGGGTCCGCAAGAATCCAAGTGATGTCCCACACGTCCCGGTTGATGAGGTTCTGAACCCGGCCGCCGGCCCTGTCGTCGAAGCTCTTGCCACCCTGCTTCATCACCTTGGCGAGCAGGGATTCGGCCAGCAGACGGCGGATGGGCACGTGCATCTTGAGGGCCAGTTGCAGGGAGTGCTCCGCCAGCATGCCGGCGGCGAGCACGGAGGCGAACAGGGCCAGGGCCAGCAGCAGCTTGTGGCCGGTGGTGGCATCGGTGCCGAGCTGGGTCATGCTGTGGTTGAGCAGCCAGGGGCTGGTCAGGGTGGCGAGCATGCCGAGCAGTTGCAGCAGGGTGAGCAGGCCAATTCGTCCCTTGTAATGGCGCCAGATAAAGGCGGTCAGGGGCCAGGGGCGCACCGGCTGGCGGGCGGTGAGCGCGAGGAAGGCGTCGGCGCGGCCGTCGCGCCTGTCTTCCGGCAGCAGGGGATAGAGATCGTCGAGACTGACCTGGGGCTGGGTGAGCCCCTTGTGCAGCAGCGGGCCGGTCCAGCGATAGAAGAGGCGACTCAGCCAGCCGGCCGAGATTTCCGGATGATCCAATGGGTGTCCTTGTTGTTTTGTGTTGCTTCCATGGGCGGGGCGGCTCATGGGCCGCCCTCGAACTTGTTGTCTTGCTGCGGGCGTGCGCCCGGCGGGATCAGCGATCCCGGTTCATGCGGATGAGCCGATCCAGGATCCGCTCGCCATCGACCCGCAGGCCGTTGTGTTCGTACTCGTTGGTGATCCAGGCGCGGCTGTTGCCAAGCCCCTTCAGGGTGTCGCGGCTGTAGTCAAACTCCACGTACATGTCCTCGGCATAGACGGCGCAGGCCACCGGCACAGTGTTGCGGGCCAGCTGCGCCGGGTCGTAGAGGGGACCCCAGTCCGCTTTCTGGGCAAGCAGGTGGGCGGCCTCCTTCAGGGGAATGAGCTCGCGGAACTGCTCGAACATCCAGGGGAAGATCATCTCACCGGTGAAGGCGAAATCTTTGCCTGGCGCCCAGGCCAGGGAAGGGAACTCCCTTCTCACCCGCTCGGCCGCCCAGTTGCTGGCACTCCCTTCGCAATAGATGAGCTCGTGCAGGATGGCGAACACCGGGTTGGTGTTGAACGGCTGCATGGCCTGCACCTGATAGAGGAAGGCGGGGTTGAGGCGTTCGCCGATGAAGGCGTCTTCCAGCAGGTAGTAAAGTGCCTCGAAGGCGCCGCTGGCCCCCAGATCCAGCCCCTGCTGCTGCAACTGCTCCACCGTCAGGCGCTGGCCGTTGGGCAGGCGCACGTCGTGGTGGTGCAGGTGATTGGCCAGCCGGTTGGCCAGGGCCTGTGCATGGGGGAAGCGGGTGAAGAAGGCGCGGTTCTTGTCCGCCACCCGCTGGTAGGTGGCGCGGTAGACCTCATCCGCACTGCGCCCGATGGGTGCCACGCCGCCGGTGAGGTAGACCTCGTGCAGGCTCCGCGGGAACAACGAGAGATAGGTAAGGCTGCAAAAGCCGCCGAAACTCTGGCCGAGCAGGCTCCAGGGGCGCCCCGGGCTCAGCACCTCGCGAATGCATTCGGCGTCGCGCACTATGCTGTCGGCGCGAAAATGGCCGAGGTAATCCGCCTGCTCACTTGGGGTCATCCCCGCCAGGGCGTCAGCACTGATGGGGGTGGAGTGGCCGGTGCCGCGCTGATCGAGCAGCAGCACCCGAAACTCCTGCAGGGCCCGCTTGATCCAGCCGCCATCGGCGGTCGGGCGAGGAGCGCCGAAGCCCGGGCCCCCTTGCAAATAGAGCAGCCAGGGCAGGTCATCATCCAGCTTGTCCTTGCGGCAGAGGGTGCGGCCAAACAGGGTGAGGGTCGCCTCCTCGTCGGGATGCTGGTGGTCGAGGGGCACGGTAAAAAAGTGTGGCTCGCAATGGATGCCATCCAGCACATAGTGCAAGGGGCTGCTCATCTGGGGTCTCCCTGAGGGTAGGAAAATCGTCGGCCTCATCATAGCCCTGGCGCAGGAGCGGGTCACGCCGGTTTTCCAGATTGTTAACAGAGATGGAGCCTGAGGTCGGTGCCGTACAAGGTGTGGTTTCGCCGCAGTTGACGGCGGGCTGCAACTGGACAAAGATGAGCCGCCTGCCGGGATGGGCAGGGATAGGTCAGCACCCCGGGTGCAGGAAACTGGATGGAGTTGGCTCGATGAAGCCGAGATGGATACGTGTTCGCAAGAGACGCACACAGAGGGATCCGGAGGGGGTGCTGCAGGTGGGTTTGCTGGTGTTCAGCGCCACCTGGGGTGCCACTCTGTTGCTGGCGGCCTGCAACGGCGGTTAGCTGAGTGAAACAGACCCGCTTGTCATGAGCGGGTTTTTTCATGCCGGAGCAGAAGGGCGGGACCTGCCTGTAGCCCTTTGCTGGCGCGGGTTTGCGGTATGCAGAGTACGGCTGCTATGGTCAATTTACGACCGGATCCACACAGGGAGGCGATCATGAACAGTCGTGAAAAAGTCCTGGCTCATTTGGCCACAGATCACCGGGTTGCAGGATTGACCGCCGGCGAGGCACTGGCTGGCATGAGCCACTCGATGAGTTCGCTCCTGCTGCAACAGGATCAGCACTTCTTCCGCCGCCATGCGGACGACCCCTGCCACGAAGTCGCCCGGGCCTGCTCGGCCGGACACGTATGGCATGGGGACGAAAACCACTACTAGCCCCGGCATGTGAGTAAATGACAGATGCAAAAAGGCCCGCTCATCTGAGCGGGCCTTTCGAATTTGGCTCCTCCTACTGGACTTGAACCAGTGACATACGGATTAACAGTCCGCCGTTCTACCGACTGAACTAAGGAGGAATAGTTGGTGCCCAGAGACGGAATCGAACCGCCGACACGGGGATTTTCAATCCCCTGCTCTACCGACTGAGCTATCTGGGCAACGGCGCGCATTAAACCCTTTCTGGACTGAGGTGTCAACCACAGGCCGCAGATTGATGTACCGTTCGCTCGATATCCGAGCAATCTTCCCGTGATTGGACCGGTTTCCCGGTTTTAACCATGAAAAGAGGGGCGCCTGTGGGGCAGGGCGGGCCGGCGGCCAGCAGAACATCATGAAGGATGGCGGGCTGCCTGACGTGCCGAGGGCTGCCCGCTGGCGCCAAGCCGGGAGAGGCGCCAGTTATCTTGGCCCATCGATTGAGCCTGCCGCGCTCTGCGGGTATGCTTTGCCGCACTCATCCCCTGGCCATGGTCCGGGCCGACGCGGCTGGCAGGGGTGACATCCATCCAACACCGCCTGGGGTTTATATGAATACCAATATGCAAGAGTGGCGCGAAGAGACCGCCGCCATCGTCAACGAGCTGCTGGCCGATGGCAGCAACCCGGATCTGGATTACGAGATTGAGCACCACTTTGCCTGCCAGAAGTTCGATCTGCTGGAGAAGGCGGCGGTCGATCTGTTCAAGGCCGGTTTCGAAGTGACCGACGCCGAGGAGATGGAGCTGGACGACGGCGCCACCATCTTCTGTTTCGACGCCATGGTGGAGTGCAAGCTGGACATCGACACCATCGTCGCCGACATCGAGAAGATGCTGCCCATCCTCGAGAAATACGGGGTGGACTACGACGGCTGGGGCACCTATTTCCAGGAGTAAGTGCGCCAGATCATGCACGCTTTGCAAAAACAACAAGGCCACCCTCGGGTGGCCTTGTTGTTGCTGGCTTACTGCTCCGGCAGCTGATAGCTGCGGGCAAAGTCGGCCGGTGGGAGGGGGCGGCTGAACAGATAGCCTTGCAGCCGATCGCAACCGACCTGCACCAGCCAGGCCTGCTGCTCCGGCGTCTCCACCCCTTCGGCGGTGATCTTGATGCCAAGTTCATGGCCCAACCCGATGACGGAACGCACGATGGCGGTGGTGGCCTGGTTGGTGGCCAGCCCCTGGGTGAAGCTCTTGTCGAGCTTGAGGGTCGCCACCTGCAGCCTGGGAAGGTAGGCGAGGGAGCAGTAGCCGGTGCCGAAGTCGTCGATGGCGAGCTGGAAGCCCGCCTCGATGAGGCTGGCCAGGTTGCTCTCAATCTCGTCGGCATTCTCCATCAGCACCCCTTCGGTGATCTCCAGCTCCAGTTGCCAGGGGGCGAGCCCGTGGCGCGCGATGCAGTCGAAGATCTGAGGGCAGAGCTCGGGATCGCGGAACTGCAGGGGCGAGAGGTTGATGGAGAGCACCAGGTCCGGGGCCGCCACCTGCCAGCGGGCAAGCTGGGCACAGCCGAGCTCCAGCATCAGCTGGCCGAGCTGGCCGATGAGCCCCAGCTCCTCCGCCAGCGGGATGAACTCGTCGGGGGAGACCATGCCGAATTCGGGATGGGGCCAGCGGCAGAGCAGCTCTGCCCCGTGCAGCCGGTTGCTGTGGGTACAGATGATGGGCTGGTAGACGGCGGTCAGCTCGGCGGACTTGATGGCGAGTGGCAACTGGGCGGCGATGAGCTGGCGGCGTTTGAGCTTGGCATCGAGTGCGGGGTCGAACAGGGTACAGTGCTGCTGCTGGCGCTTGCCCTGGGCCAGGGCGGCCTCGGCGTGGCTCAGCAGACGCTCGGCATCCTTGGCCTTGCCATGGGCGATGCCGAGGAACACCGGGATCTGGATCCTGTGCTCCTCGACCTGATAGGGCGTCATCAGCTCCTGCTGCAGGTTGCGGCTCCACGCATCCAGAGAGAGGGGGAGCTCGGGCAGCAGCAGGGTGAAGTCATCCGCCGCGACCCGACAGAGCAGGGACTGGGGCGGCGCCAGTCGTTGCAGGCGGCGGGCCACCTGGCTCAGCAGGCGGTCGGCGACCCGTATGCCGAAGCGATCGTTGATCTCGCGAAAATGTTGCAGATCCACCAGCAGCAGGCTGGCCTTGCGGGCCCCCAGATGACGGCTGGTCTGCAGGAAGTGGGAGAGCTTGAGCAGGCCGGTCAGGCTGTCGTAGTGCTGCTCTTGCTGCAACTGGGCCTGGGTGGTGCGCAGCCCGGTGATGTCGCGGCTAAGGGTCAGGATGCCGAGGGAGTTGCCCTCGTCATCCGGCACCTCGACCCGGGTGACCTCCAGATGGCGGCCTCTGCCCTGGGCATCCACCACGCAATACTCCCCCTGACCCAGGGTTTGTTCGACGGGCAGCCGGGGCGGGACGCGCCGACCCAGAGCCTCGCTTGCCACCAGCCCCATGAAGTCGAGAAAGGCCTGGTTGCAGTCGATGAGCACGCCCTGATGATCCTCGAGACGGATGAGGTCGGGAATGGCATCCAGCAGGCGGCGTTGCAGCAACTGCTGCTGGCGGAAGGTTTGCTCCAGCTCCTTGCGCTGATCGATGGCGCTGACCATGGCAAACAGGGCGATGGGGTCGCCGTGCTCGTCATACAGGGGAACCTTGTTGATCTCCATCCAGCTGGCGCCTTCGCCGCTGTGGCAATGGAGCTGCTGGTGCAGCAGGGGTTTGCCGTCGGCCAGCAGGCGGTCATCTTCCTCCCGGAATACATCCCCCCAGGGCATCTCGGCATCGCTCTTGCCAATGAGTTCGCTCGGGTCTTGCAGGCCGGCTTCCCTGGCGAATGCCTTGTTGGCAAACAGGTACCGTCCGTGCTTGTCCCGGCAGAAGATATTCATGGGTAACTGGTCGATGATCTGCTGCAGCAGCGCCAGGGAGAGCGAAGAAGTCACGAGAGCACTCACGGGGGAGACTTCGAGCAAATCTATGATAACAGGTGGGTTTTGTAAAGCCTGGGTTAAGAGTACGCCATTTGTGCGGATCCCTGCTGACAGCCTGTGTCGCGATCGCCATAATAGCCGCCGGTCGGCCTATGGCCTTATGGATGAGAGAAGCAGCATGAAGAAGATAATGGGGGGCGCCCTGGCCCTGTTGATGGTGGGTTGTGCGAGCGACAACAACGGCGGCGAGCAGTATCGCTATACCCCGCCGGTTGCCAAGGCAACCAACAACACCCAGGAGATGGCGATCCCGGTGGATCTGGTGTGGGCCCGTGCCGAGAAGTGGTTCGGCGATCACGGTCTGAACATCGAGAACAGCCAGCGTGGTGCCGGTCTGATGACCGCCAACGTGGAAAACTCGGCCGATGGTCTGGAGTGGCTGGATTGCGGCACCATGGGGTCCAAGGTGGCGCTGGGCAACCCCAACCTGCAGATCAACCTGATCATCACCCAGAGCGGCAACAACAGCGTCGCCACCGTGAATGTCAAGGGCAATACCCAGCTCTACTTCGTCGAGTCCTCCGGCGAGCGAGTACTGGCTCCCTCCATCACCCCGGTGTGCGTCTCCCGCGGCAGCCTGGAACAGAGCCTGTTCTCCACCCTCGGCAACTGATCCTGCCGGGTATCATGAAAAACCCCGTTGCGTGCAACGGGGTTTTTTTATGCCTGCTCTGCGCCCATCAGGGCGTGAGGGGAGGGATGACGAGGATCAGGGGGTCAGATCGCCGTGATAGAGCACATGGTCGCCGGACTTGAGCACATACCCCTTCCAGGGGAAGAGCTGATAGCCGCCGCCCTGCCAGGACCAGTTGCCCTCTTCGCCCTGGCGGATCAGCCGGATCGGCTCGCCCTCTGGCAGGGTCAGCTCGGCCTGACTCTGATCGGCATTGAACAGCACGAAAGCGCTGACGGTCTGACCGGCATCGGTCGGGTTGAGGCGAATGCCCTGCTCGAACAGACGCACGCACTGGCCTGCCAGCGCCGACCATTGATAGCCCGCGCTGCCGATGCAGCCATGTTCGTCGCGATCCGCGCCGACCAGGGGCTCCTTCGGTGTCGTGTTGCAGGCGGCCAGCAGCAGGGTGGCCGCCATCAGGGTCAGGGTGCGCATGGTTACTCCTTGGCGTCCCGTTCAATGACGATGTTGGAGAAGCCCAGTTCCTTGAAGTAGTTCTCCCGGTAATCCTTCACGCTCTTCTTGTCGCGGCGGCACACCTGGGCCAACTGCTCTTCCATGGCGTGGAAGCGGGTCAGATCGATCCCCTCGGCGGCGGCAACGGCATCATAGATGCTGTTGAACTTGTCGTTGGCATAGCCAATCTCCCTGGCCTGCTTCTTGTAGGTGTAGGTAATCTTGAACGCCATGGCGTCACTCCTTCTCTTTGGCCTGCTTGCGCTGGACGTACAGATAGAGGCTTTCGACCTTCTCTCTGGCCCAGGGGGTCTTGCGCAAGAACTTCAGGCTGGACTTGATGCTGGGATTATCGGTGAAGCAGCGGATATTGATCTGCTGCCCCAGCGCTTCCCAGCCATAGTGCGCGACCAGGGCGGTGACGATGGCCTCCAGGGTCAGCCCGTGCAGCGGGTTGTTCTTCTGGGAAGTGGGTTGATCGCTCATACCTGCGCCGCCAGGGTGGCAAAGGGCTGACCCATGCGGGTGGTGACCCCGTTGGCCAGGTGCGGCTCGAAACCGGCCAGCATGCCCGGGCCAAACAGGCAGACGACTGTGCTGCCCAGCTTGAACAGGCCCATCTCGGCCCCCTTTTGCAGGGTGATGGCTTCATCGCCGGTGTAGTCCCAGCGCACCACCTTCTTCTCTTTGGTCGGCGCTATGTTGCCGGCCCAGATGGTTTCGATGCTGGCCACGATAGTGGCACCGACCAGCACCAGGGCCATGGGGCCGTGGGGGGTTCGGAAGGTGGCCACCACCCGCTCGTTGCGGGCAAACAGGTTGGGCACGTTCTCGGCGGTGAGGGGGTTGACGGAGAAGAGATCCCCCGGCACGAACACCATGCTCTCCAGCACGCCGTCCAGCGGCATGTGGATGCGGTGGTAATCCTTGGGTGCCAGATAGATGGTAGCGAAGTCGCCATCCTTGAACGGGGCCACCAGATCCTCATAGCCCCCCAGCAGCTCGCGGGCGCTGTAGTCGTGGCCCTTGGCCTGGATGATGCGACCTTGGCTGATGGGCCCGAGCTGGCTGACGGTGCCATCCACCGGCAGGGCCAGGGTCATGGCGTCTTCCACCACGGGGCGGATGCCGGGCTTGAGCTCGCGGGTGAAGAATTCGTTGAAGCTCTTGTAGTGGGCAGGGCTCTCGTGCAGCGCCTCGCTCATGTCGACCTGGTACTGCTTGATAAAGGCCTCGATCACCCTGGTGGTGAGGTTGCCCGCTTCGGCGGCGGCAAGTTTGCCCACCAGGCGGGAGAGGGCGTGTTTGGGCAGGCAGTATTGACCGGCAATTTTCAGGTTGTCAGTGATGCTCATGATCTTCATCTGGGAATGAGTTGAACGGGTCACAGCCGCGCCTGTTGGCGACCGTGGCGGGCTTCCTGCATGGTTTCCAGGATGCGGTGGTAGTTGTGGAAGCGATCGGCGCTGATGGCGCCCGCTTCGACCGCGGCGCGCAGGGCGCAGCCGGGATCGTCCTTGTGGGTGCAGTCGCGGAACTTGCAGCCACCCAGGTAGTCGCGAAACTCGACGAAGCACCAGGTGATGCGGTCGGCTTCCAGGTGCCAGAGGGCGAACTCGCGGATCCCGGGGGAGTCGATGAGATCGCCGCCGCTCGGGAAGTGGTAGAGCCGCGCCGTGGTGGTGGTGTGCTGGCCGAGCCCCGAGTTCTCGGAGATCTCGCCGGTGAGCACGTCCAGCCCCGGCATCAGGGCGTTGGTGAGGGACGACTTGCCCACCCCGGACTGGCCCACGAAGATGCTGATCTTGTCGGTGAGCGCCGCCTTTAAGGCGTCGATGCCCTCACCGCTCTCGCAGCTCACCAGCAGCACCTCGTAACCGAGCTTGCGGTAGGTCTCGAGCTGGTGCTCGATACGGGCGCGGGCCGCGTCATCGAGCATGTCGACCTTGTTCAGCACGATGAGGGGCGCTATCTCCACATCTTCTGCCGCCACCAGGTAGCGGTCGACGATGTTGGTGGAGAACTCGGGCATCACCGCCGAGACGATGATGATCTGGTCGATGTTGGCGGCGATGGGTTTGACCCCGTCGTAGAAGTCCGGCCGGGTCAGCACCGAGTGGCGCGGATGCACCGCCTCGATGACGCCGGCAGTCGCGGCATTGAGGCCGGGGCGCCACACCACCTTGTCGCCGCACACCAGGCTGCTGATGCTGCTGCGCCGCAGGTTGCTGCGGTGGATGGCACCATCGCTTGCCTCGACATCCGCGTGCTGGCCGAAACGGCTGATCACCACCCCTTCGATGGCGGGGCCGAACAGGGTGTCATCCACCACTGTGGTGTGCTCTTTTTGCAGCCGCCGCTCGCGGTTGGCCTGGACGCGCCTTTGTTGACCCAGATTGAGTTTTGCTTTCTTTGCCACGGGGTTTGCCAGTTTATGAACAGATTCAAAGCCAGTATGATACATGCAAATTGGCAAAATTCCGCCATTCCTCCCAATAGAGAGAGCAATCATGACAGTCAGCGCGCAGAACCTGGTATGGATCGACATGGAGATGACGGGTCTGGACCCCGAAGAGAACGTGGTACTGGAGATCGCCACCATCGTCACCGACAAGGACCTGAACGTGCTGGCCGAAGGGCCGGTCATCGCCATCCACCAGAGCGAGGAAGAGCTGGGCAAGATGGATGACTGGAACGTCAACACCCACACCAAGAGCGGGCTGGTGGCCCGGGTCAAGGCGAGTGAATACGACGAGGCCAAGGCCGTTGCCGAGACCCTCGCCTTCATTCGCCAGTGGGTGCCGGAGCGCACCAGCCCCCTGTGCGGCAACAGCATCGGCCAGGATCGCCGCTTCATGGTCAAGCACATGAGCGATCTGGAAGCCTTCTTTCATTACCGCAACGTGGACGTCAGCACCATCAAGGAGCTGGTCCGTCGTTGGCAGCCTGAACTGCTGGATCAGTTCAAGAAGAGCGGTTCCCACCAGGCGCTGGACGACATCCGCGAATCCATTGCCGAACTGCAGTTCTACCGCGCCCACGTCTTCAAAATCTGAGTGGCTGGCAAGGGTTTGCCGTCGTTCGGTTGCTAAAATCAGCAGTTCGGCCAGCTTTTGAGCGAACGGCTGCAACCAGACAAAAAAGCCCTTGCAATTGGAATGTCTGCTCTTATAATTCGGCTCCCGTACAGTAGCGCAAGCAACCAAATGCTGTACGGTCTGTTTTCAGGTTTTGCGGGAATAGCTCAGTTGGTAGAGCACGACCTTGCCAAGGTCGGGGTCGCGAGTTCGAGTCTCGTTTCCCGCTCCA
>NZ_JAPCIS010000041.1:0-37920 GCF_027707425.1 Aeromonas sp. QDB63 | reverse complement strand
GTTTTGTTATCCGGTTTGAAGCCGTATGACCACTCCCTTTTGTGGGCAACTGTCAGGTGAATACCATCTCCATACATTCCGAACATTCAGGCAAGGCTACCGCCCCTGAATTTCAGCCTCCAGTCTGCTGCGCTTTCCCTGCGGTGTTGCTCCGGTCTGGTTCATGGTGGACTCCGACAAGAGGTGATCCCGATTGCCATGTTACCGAACGGAGCTGGTTAGGGAAGAGGGATCGGGCGATTTCTCGGGTAAGATCAATAAATTGGGGGGGGCAGCGGGGCCTGCGTCAGATTGGATAAGAAGGCTCTCAAGGTGCAACGCTTTCCCGCTTTCCCGCTTTCCCGCTTTCCCGCTTTCCCGCTTTCCCGCTTTCCCGCTTCCCGCTCAACGCTCAAGGCCTAACGCCCAATATTCACGGTGTATGGATGGGGGAGTGAGGTCATTGCCCTGCCGAGGGTCATGCGGTGCAGCCGAGAGGGTCGGCCTGGCAAGGGCGAGCAGGTGGTTGGGAGGGGGCGAAAGACCCGCGGGTTCAGTCGAGGACTCGAATTTGAAACCCGCTCAGACGCCCATGCACCACCCAAAAGAGGGGCCCGCTGCCGGTGACGGCAGGGGCCCGTTTTTATTGTTAGCGCACGGTCTTTGGGTCTGGTTTGCTCCGTGAAGGCTTAGCGGGCCAGCAGAGGTTGGCCGCTGGTCAGGGCGGTGCTGGTTGGCCGGGTGGCGGGATGCTGCTGGAACTGGCGTACCAGCCGCTCCAGATCCCCGAGCTGCTTCACGAGGGCAATGATGCCCTGCACGGCGTGGCGGCTGCCCTGGCTGGAGTCGTCGGCCAGACGCTTGATGTCCAGCACGCTGTGGTGGATGTCCTGGGTGACCAGGGACTGCTCCTGCACCGCCTGGGCTATCTGGTTGCTGCCTGCGGTCACCTGCAACAGGCGTTCGCTGATCTGTTGCAGGATATCGCCAGTGGCGGCGGCCTTGAGGCGGCAACTGGCGGAGAGCTGTTCCCCTTGCGCCATGGCCTGCTGGGCATCGTCGGCGCTGGCCTGCAAGAGGCTTATCATCTGCTGGATCTCGCCGGTGGAGGATTGGGTCTTGATGGCCAGGGTGCGGATTTCGTCCGCCACCACCGAGAAGTCGCGACCGGACTCGCCCGCCCGGGCCGCCTCGATGGCCGCATTGAGGGCCAGCAGGTTGGTCTGGTTGGCGATGTTGTTGATGACGTCCAGGATGCCGTCGATGGCGCGGCACTGGCTGGCCAGCACCTCTATCACGGCGCGGGAGGTGAGCAGCTCGCCGTGAACCCCTTCCACCGCCGCCACGGTATCGAGCACGCTGCGATTGCCCTCCCGAAACAGCACGGCGGTGTTGTCCAGGCTGTCCGAGGAGGCGCTCGAGCTGTGGGAGACCTCGCGAATGGACGCCGTCATCTCGGTGATGGCGGTCGCGACCTGGTTGGTCTGGGCCTGCTGTTGCTGCAGGTTGCCGGTGATGGACTCGGCATTGTTCAGATCCGTCTGCGCCGCCTGCACGATCTGCTGGCAGGTCTGCTGGGTGCGGGCCAGCACCGCATTGAACTCGGCCTGGTTCATCTTCATGGCGAGTTCGACGGCAGCTAGGCGATCGACCCGGCCGGTATACAGCAGTTGCATCAAGGGGTTGTCGAAACGGTGGCGGGCCAGGGTCTCCAGCCGGGCGAGGCGCCGGGAGAGGGTCTGGCAGATGACGAGCGCAACCACCAGGGGCAGGGCGCCGATGAGCAGAGGCCAGCCCGGGCCGTGCTGATAGCCGAGGGTGACCAGACTGGCCAGCAACGCCATCAGGCAGAGGTGGATCCCCAGGGTGTGGCAGCAGGGAGGCAGGCGCAGGGCCCGGGGGGTCTTGCCGCGGCGCATTTCTTCATAGACCCGCTCCGCACGCTGCTTGATCGCGTCGTCCGGCGCCGTGCGCACCGACTGGTACTCCACCACCTTGCCGCTTGCGTCCTGAATGGGGGTGACGAAGGCGTTGACCCAGTAGTGATCCCCGTTCTTGCAGCGGTTCTTGACCGGGCCCATCCAGCTTTTGCCTTCCCGCAGATGGCGCCACATGTCGGCAAACGCCTGGGGCGGCATGTCGGGGTGGCGGACCAGGTTGTGGGGTGCCCCTTGCCGCTCCTCCAGGGTGAAGCCGGCTATCTGGCAGAACTCGTCGTTGGCATAGGTGATGCGGCTCTCCAGATCCGTGGTGGAGATCAGGTTCTGGTGCAACGGGTAGAGGCGCTCACGCTGGGTAACGGGTTGATTGACTCTCATGGTACTTCCTGCCTGACAGAGGAAAGAGAGTCTGGTTGCAATTCGTACACCAGAGTGCCCAAAACCGCTTAAATTGCGCTCTATATGTCTCTTTTGTGCTCAAAACCCGTAGTGGGGGGAACATGGCCCGGGCTCGCGTCCGCCCCTGCCGTCAGGATTCGCTTTTTGGGAGCCGTTTTGGCAATGGCAGGGCGGGTTTCGCAATTTGGCAAGGCGGGGCCGGGGCCTCCGCCAGCCTCAGGCGGGCAGATCCGGCTCGCTGACCGGGGCCGGCATCTGAGTCTCTATCTGCAGGTGGGTGGAGAGCAGGGTCTTCAGATCCTGCAGGTACTCCTCCAGGGGGGGCTCGTCCAGCAGCAGGGCAAGCTCGTTGCCGATGGGGGTGAGCCGGTAATAGAGCAGGGTGAGGTTGCTCTGGCGTTGGCGCAGACGCCAGCGCTGGTTGCCAAAGGCCAGCTCGACCCCGTCGGCGGGCAGGGGGCCGGATTCGAGCTCGCCACGGTGCAGCAGCCCGAGATCGCACAGCAGCAGCAGGGCGCTGTAGGGCACCCGGTATTTGCCGAGCCCCATCCGGGTGACCTTGGCGCGACTGAGCAGGCTGGCCCCCTTGTGCATGCCCAGCAGCAGGCGCTGCTCGTCGCTGCCCTCGTAGTGGCAGGAGAGGGCGCAGATGCGCTGGAACAGCTGGGCTTCGCGCTGGGTCATCTCCTTGAGGGTGTTGAGGGCCCGGATGGAGAAGCGGCCCGGGGTGGCGACTTCCAGGGCGAAGATGCGGCCCCACAACTGCTGCATGGGGGTCATGCTGATGTCTTCGGCCAGTTGCAGGAAGCGGGTGAGCCAGTCGCTGTCTATCTCGCCGCCGGCGGCGGTCTCTTCGCAGTGGCGCGCGGCCATCACCATGATGGATTCCAGATTGCGCTGGCGGGTGGCCTGCTCCGCCAACTGGCGGAAGGTGGCGCGCTGCTCGAAGGTGCTGTCGCTGTTGCGGGTGAGCATGCCATCGATGCCGCGGCTGCGGGCCAGGCGCAGGGTCTGCTCCTGGCTGCTCAGGATGGAACTCTCTTTCTTGGGGGGCAGGTCAGCCATGCTGGCTCCGTGATGGCAAGGTCTGGTAGTGAATGTTACTCCAACCAGATCCATGAACAATCCCTTTGCCGGGGTCGTCACGGGATAAAAAAATGGCCTCCCGGGGGAGGCCATCAGGGGCTCACTCTTCGTAGACGCTGACCTCGACCGCGTCCATGGAGTAGGAGGCGGTGGCCATCTCGTGGCTGGAGCTGACGGTGTGCATCTTGCCCTTGACCCAGATGGCGTCCCAGAGGTCATCCACCGGCGCCCCTTTGGGGTAGCTCACGTAGATCACCTGGTTGGTGGGCGGGGGCGGCACGTGAATGCAGGCGCCGAAGTAGGGGACCAGCAGGAAGGCGGTGATGGTCTTGGCATCCCCTTCCAGGGGCACCACGAACCCGGGGATCCGCACCTCCTGATTGTCCAGCTTCTTGTTGACGCCCCCCACCGGCTGCGGCACCGAGGAGAAGTCGCCATCATGGCTGACCTGGGGCGGTGGCAGCAGTTTTTCCCCCTCCGGGATGAGGATATCCCAGTCGATGGTCTTGTAATCTGCAGCCATGGCAGGTAGCACCAGCAGGCTGGCCAGCAGCGCCACTATTTTCCACTTCATCATCTGTTCTTCTCTCTTGGTCGGATGCGTCGGGTCAGACGCGAATGCTCATGCCGTCGCTCAGGCTGTAGCGGTAAGCGCGGGCGGCAGGCAGCAGCCCGATCACCATGCCCGCCAGCCAGACCAGGCCCAGCAGTTGCCACTCATAGGCGCTCGGCAGACCCAGGCTCATTTGCAGGCCATAGTGGCTGAGCAGCCAGGGGCTAGCAAGCCCCTGACCGAGATAGAGCGCGGCCACCCCGAGGGCGATGCCCGCCGTGGTGAGCGCCATCGCCTCCAGCGCCAGCAGCAGGAAGAGGTGGGCAGGGCCCGCCCCCAGGGAGCGCAGAATGGCGAGCTCGCGGCGCCGCTCGTTGAGGCCGGCGAGCAGGGTGGTCAGCATGCCGATGAGGCCCGCCACCACCACGAAGCCCGCGATCACCGACAGGGCGGTCTCCGCCACGCTCATCAGCCCCCAGAGCTCCTGCAGGGCGGCTCCCGGCAGGATGGCCATCAGGGGCTCTTTGGGATAGGTGTTGACGCTGCGCTGCAACTGGAACGCCAGGATCCGGTTGCTCAGCCCCACCATGAAGGCGGTGATGGTCTTGGGGGTGAGATCCAGCGCCATCGCCTGTTCCGGGGTCACGTTCTTGCTGTGACGACCGGTGTCCCAGCCCAGATGGATCGCCTCTATGCCCGCCAGCGGCACATGGATGGTGCGATCGATGGGGGTGCCGGTGGGGGCCAGGATCCCCACCACCTTGAACGGCATGTTGTCGTGCTGGCTGAACGAGGTGTTGCCGGTGCCATGGGCGATGACGATGGATTGATCCAGGTGATAGCCGAGCTTTTCGGCCACCTGGGCACCCAGCACCGCTTCAAACGGTGTTTCGAAGGGGCGACCTTCGCGCAGGACGAGCGCCTGCTGCTGGCCGTACTTCAGGTGGGTGAAGTAGTCCCCGTTGGTGCCGAGCACGCGAAACCCCTTGTGGGAGTCGCCAAGGGAGAGGGGGATGGTCCAGGCGATACCGGGCCTGGCCTTGATGGCCTGGTAGGAGTCCCAGCCCACGTTGTTGGTGGGGTTGCCGATGCGAAACACCGAATAGAGCAGCAGGTTCACCTGGCCGGAGCGGGCACCGACGATGAGATCGGTGCCGGAGACTGTGTTGGCGAAGCTGTCCCGTGCCTGACTGCGCACCCGCTCCACCCCGAGCAGCAGGGTGACGCTGATGGCGACGGCCAGCAGGGTGAGCCCGGCAGTGAGGCGACGGGCCCAGAGACTTTGCAGGGCGAGTTTCAGCATGAGAGCCTCCGCAGTGAAGGGGAGATGGCCGGACGGGCTGCGAGATGATGGCGTGTGGTCATGCCGCCCTCCGGTTGAGCTGTTGCAGGTTCTCCACCCGGGGGAAGAGGGGCTCCAGATAGGGATCGTGACTGACGAAGACCAGGGTAGATCCCTGCTTGTCACACTCCTCGAACAGCAGCTGGATGAAGGCGGCCCGGTTGTCGGTGTCCAGGGCCGAGGTGGGCTCGTCGGCGATCACCAGAGGAGGGGAGCCTATCAGGGCGCGGGCGGCGGCGACTCGCTGCTGCTGGCCGATGCTGAGGGCGTGGACGGGGCGATGGAGCGCTTCATCCGGCAGTTGCAGTTCTGCCAGCAGGCGGCGCGCCTCCTGCTCGGGGTTCCCTGTCAGGCGGGCCCGCTTGGCGGGTGAAAAGGTGAGGGCAGTGGTGACGTTGTCCTGCACCGAGAGAAACGGCAGCAGATTGAACTGCTGGAAGATGTACCCCAGATTGGCCGCCCGGAACTGGTCACGGGCGCGGCCGGAAAGCCGGGCCAGGGGCTGGCCCAGCACCTCCAGGGTGCCGTGGTTGGCGGTCTGGATACCGGCCAGCAACCCGAGCAGGGTGGACTTGCCACAACCCGATGGGCCCTTGATGAAGACGCGCTCACCCTCGTGGATACGAAGGGCGGGCAGATCGAGGACGGCTTCGTGACCCGGCCAGGCAAAGGCCAGATCACGGATCTCAACCACGGCATGTTTCATGGTGTTACCAGCCCAGTTTGTTGGTGGACGGAGTCAGTTCGGCGGCGGTCTGGCCGGTGGGCAGTATGCCCTGCACGCTCAGCTTCTCCAGGCTCGGGTAGAGGCTGAACAGGGTGGCCTCGAGACCGGTGAGCTTGGCCGGGGTAGCGCAGGTGTAGGTGTACATGGCTCCCATGTCCGCATGGCCCGCGTCGTCGTGATGGTGTTCATCGTGAGCGCCATCAGCCTTGTCGTGCTCGTGCTCGTGCTCGTGCTCGTGCTCATGGTCATGGTCATGATCTTCCTTGGCGGCCTGCAGCTCTTGCTGGGTCAGCTTGCAGCCGGCGGCCGGGTCGAAACGGAAGAGGGCGTCGGGCTGCTGGAGGCGGGCCACCGCCTTGGCATACTGCGCTTTCTCCTCATCGGTGTTGGCGGCATGCTCGAAGCCCACCAGATCGGCGGCAGGGGCCTGCAACTCGATCATCAGCTGGTTGCCGTCGAGTACCAGGTTGAGGTGGCCGTGACCGTGCTCATGGGCACCGTGGCTGTGGCTTTCGTGTTCGTCGTGATTGGCCTGGGCGCCGAAGGCGGCAGCGGCCAGCAACAGGGTGACTGCTTTCATCGTTAATCCTTTTGAATAAATAGAGAAAAGATTGGTTCAAAAAAAGAAACAATGAAGGGGCGGCGGGGCGCGGATACGGCGATGTCCCGTGGTGCCGGTGGCCGCCCTCGGTTGGGGAGTGCCGATATACCGGTCGATGCCAAAGGAGAGGGGAGGGAGTACGGGGGTCGGCGTCAGTGCCAGCTTGCCATCCAGATGCAGGACGCAGAGGGTGCAGGCATGACCGTGATCGGGCAGGGCAGCTTCAAGAGGGTGCTGTGCCAGCACCGGTTGCATCCACAACCAGCCCAGCAGCAACACCCAGATTGTCAGTGTGGAACGACCCATAGACCCTTGTGGAAAGGGCGCCATCAGCGCCCTTCTCTCTGATTCAGAGATGGGACTGGATGAGCCCCATCACCTTGGTTATCTCGGCGGCATCGAGCTGGCCATCTTTGGCAAACAGCACCTTGCCCTCTTTATCCAGCAGTATGATGGCCGAACTTTCCGGGGTAAGCGCCCAGGCGTTGCGGGCCATCCCCTTGGCATCCAGCACCATGGCGGACCAGGGGAACTCCTTCTTGCTGTCCTCGGCACTGCTCTTCACGAAACCGGACGTGCCCCAGATGGCGTCATTGCTGTTGATGATGGTGACGGTCTGGTACTTGTCGTGGGGCAGCTTGGCCGCCTTGATCGCCTCGATCATGGGGGCATTGAGCTCCTTGGCGCTGGAGCGACCCGCAATGTGCTGGATCAGGAAGACCTTGCCGGTCAGGACCTTGCTCTGCCAGGGCTGATAGCTGATCTCCTTCTCCTTGAGCACCAGCTCCCCCTTGTCGCTGATGTTGACCAGCGGCACCTGGGTTGATTCCTTGATGTTGTGGGCCATGACCAGGGTTGGCAGCAGCGCCAGAGTAAGCACGAGATGTTTCATCCGGATGACACTCCTTTGTGATGTTATAACGATTTTTGGGTCGAGGGAATGGGACCCTGAACATCCTAAACTGATCGGATCTGTTTAAAAAGTGTTAAATAATGCAGGGTGCGACGGTGATCTTGTCAACATGGGCGCCATCCCCCCAATGACGGCGGCAAGGATGGCATGTCATCCATCAAAAGCAAGTGATGGTCATAAGAGGCTAGTAGAGCGGTTCGCTGATCAGGGGAATCTGGGCCATGGTCATCTGCTGGGCCAGCAGGGGAGAACCGGTGAGCAGCACGTGGCGCTGATTGCCGATCACCAGGGTGTCTCCCTCAAGGCCGCTGTCGGCCGTGATGGCGAGCCAGGCCGGCGAGACGCTGCCGATGCTGATGTTCGGATAGATGATGCTGAGACTGTACTGGGGCGCCAGCTCCGCCAGCAAACTGGCCATGAGCAGCGCCTTCTCGTCGCTGTCGGCCTTGTTGTCCTGCAGGGCCTGCAAGGGCGGAGCGAAGTGGTCCATTTGCTCGGGCGGGGTGGGGATGCCGCTCAGCCACTCCTGCAGCAGGGTGACGCTGGTGGCGAGATCCTTGGCCGAAAACTGCTGTGCCAGGGGTTTGAGGTCTCCCTTGAACTGATAGAACAGCTGGGAGTAGTTGGGGCGCACACAGGGCAGCTTCTGATTGGCCGGGTGCACGCAGGGTTGGACCCGCATCTCGTAGAAGGCGTCCTCCTGATATTGCCGGTAGGCCTGCCAGAACTGGACGGATTCGAGGCTGCTGTCGTGCAGGGTAAAGGCCTGTTCCAGGTTGCGGAACTTGGTGGCCGTCTCCGGGCTGTGCTGGTTGATCTGGTTGATGCTGTTGTAGAGGCGCGGACTGATGTAGGAGTAGAGTGTTTCCAGCGGGAAGTTGAGGGCGGTGTCGAGCTGTGTCATCTCGTGACGGCTGGCTGAAAAGGTGCGCTCATCCGCCGTCAATTGCAGGTGCTTTTGCTGACCATCCGCAGATTGCCACTGCCAGCTCAGGTTGATCTCGTTGGCCTGCGCCATGGTGCCGAAGAGCAGACTGCACAGAAAGCCTTGTGCCAGTTTCATGGTGCGCCTCCGCCTGGGTTGATAATAAACAACTAGGTGAGTGACCGGCATTTGGATTGGTCTGGTGACAGATATATTGGTAATTATCTGATCTGATTTTAAATTTAATTCAGGAAATAAGTCATGGGGGAAATCATCATGAAGCTTGTTTCACGGTTTCTGCTGATATTGGTGGCCACGCCAGCGCTGGCGGGGCAGGTCATCGTCAATCAGGGATTGTCCAGCGCGGATACCTTCGCCCTGCGGGATCAGCTGGCCCGGGAGCATGAATGGCAGGAGTGGCTGCGCTTCCAGCAGGCCATCAAGTGGCTGGAGGTGCTGCCGGTCAACTGCGATCTGGTGGGAGGTGCCGGTCAGGAATATCGCTGCGGCGATGACTATTACCGCCCCTATCGGCAAAACGGGCGCGACCTCTATATCCAGGGGGATCCCCCCGGAGCGTCCCCGCAACGACTAATAAAAAAGGCGCCATAAGGCGCCTTTTTTGCGAGGAATACGCTTATTTTGCAGCGTAACGCTCGGCAGAGGTCTTGATTTCGGCTTCGGCAGCGGCCTTGTCGCCCCAACCTTCCACCTTGACCCATTTGCCCGCTTCCAGCTCTTTGTAGCGCTCGAAGAAGTGCTGGATCTGGGCTTTCAGCAGCTCGGGCAGATCGTTCACATCCTGGATATGATCGTACTGCTTGGTCAGCTTGGAGTGGGGAACGGCCACGATCTTGGCGTCTTCGCCTGATTCGTCGGTCATCTTCAGCACACCGACCGGGCGGCAGCGGATGACGGAGCCGGCCAGCAGCGGGTAGGGAGTCGGAACCAGCACGTCGACCGGATCCCCGTCCAGGGACAGGGTGGCGTTCACGTAACCGTAGTTGCACGGGTAGAACATCGGGGTGGACATGAAACGGTCAACGAAGATGGCGCCGCTGTCCTTGTCGACTTCGTATTTGATCGGGTCGGCGTTCTGCGGGATTTCGATGATGACGTAGATGTCGTCAGGCAGGCTCTTGCCGGCCGGTACCAGGTTCAGGCTCATGACGTTTCCTTTGAGTGTTGGAGTCAAGTTTGCAGGCCGACATTATAGCGATGTCCCGTCAAATGACCATATTTCAAGGGCCGGGTGGCGTGCTGGAGGGTGGCTTTTACCCGCGCTTGCCCGATTTCTGTCGTCTGCGGGCGCGGATGCCTTCGCTCCCCATGGGCGCGGCTTGTGCCACCGGGTCAACAGACCCTAGAATGCGCACTCCCTTTACTGGAAAAGGCAGCGGTATGCACATTCACATTCTCGGGATCTGCGGCACCTTCATGGGTGGTCTGGCGGTGTTGGCAAAACAGCTTGGCTATCGGGTGACCGGCTCTGACGCCAACGTCTATCCCCCCATGAGCACCCAGCTCGAGCAACAGGGCATCGAACTGACCGAAGGCTACGACCCCTCCCAGCTCGATCCGGCGCCGGATCTGGTGGTGATCGGCAATGCCATGAGCCGTGGCAACCCCTGTGTGGAATATGTGCTGGACCGCAATCTGCCCTATATCTCCGGCCCCCAGTGGCTGCTGGAGCACGTGCTGAAAGATCGCTGGGTGCTGGCCGTCGCGGGCACCCATGGCAAGACCACCACCGCCAGCATGCTGGCCTGGGTGCTGGAGTATGCCAAGCTGGAACCCGGTTTCCTCATCGGCGGCGTGCCGGGCAACTTCCCGGTTTCCGCCCGTCTCGGCTCGGCTCCCTTCTTTGTGATTGAAGCGGACGAATATGACTGCGCCTTCTTCGACAAGCGATCCAAGTTTGTCCACTATCACCCGCGCACCCTGGTGATGAACAACCTGGAGTTCGATCACGCGGACATCTTCCCGGATCTCGCCGCCATCCAGCGCCAGTTCCACCACCTGATGCGCACCGTGCCGAGCAACGGCCGGGTGCTCTTCCCCAAAGGCGATGACAACCTTACCGCCGTGCGCGAGATGGGCTGCTGGAGCGAGGTGGAGCTGGTGGGTCAGGACGACGCCAAGTGGAAGGCGGTCAAGCTGGCGGACGACGGCTCCGCCTTCGAGGTGTGGCTGGATGGGGTCAAGCAGGGGGAGGTGCACTGGGAGTGCATCGGAGAGCACAACGTCAACAACGGTCTGATGGCCATCGCCGCCGCCCGTCATGCCGGTGTCATGGTGGAGCACGGGATCAACGCCCTCTGCCAGTTCAAGTCCCCCAAGCGGCGCATGGAGCTGAAAGGGGAAGTGGCCGACATCAGCGTCTACGATGACTTCGCCCACCACCCCACCGCCATCGAGACCACCCTGGGCGGACTGCGCGCCAAGGTGGGCAAGGCCCGCATCCTGGCAGTGCTGGAGCCCCGCTCCAACACCATGAAGCTCGGGGTTCACAAGGAGGAGCTGGCCGGTTGCTTCGACGGTGCCGACGAGGTGTTCTTCTTCCAGCCCCCCAACATCGGCTGGGATCTGGGGGAGGTGACGGCCCACATGACCCGGCCTGCCCGGGTATTCGAGGCCCTTGATGCCCTGATTGGCGCCCTGGTGGCCGAGAGCCGCCCAGGGGATCATATTCTGATCATGAGCAACGGCGGGTTCGGCGGCATTCACGACAAGCTGATCGCCCGCCTCAAGGAGCTGCAGAGCGCATCATGAACAAGGCCATCACCCTGGCGCTGACCGGCGCCTCCGGCGCTCCCTATGCCCTGCGCCTGCTGGAATGCCTGGTGCAGGCGGACTATCGGGTCTTCCTGCTTGCCTCCTCGGCGGCCAGGGTTGTGCTCAAGACCGAGCAGCAGCAGGATTGGCCGGGCTCCCCCAGGGAGCTGTCGGCGTACCTCTGTCGCCATTATGGTGCCAAAGAGGGTCAGATCGTCGCCTGCGGCAAGGAGGAGTGGTTCTCGCCGGTGGCTTCCGGCTCGGCGGCCCCCAAACAGATGGTGGTCTGCCCCTGCTCCATGGGCACCGTCTCGGCCATTGCCAACGGCACCTCGGACAACCTGCTGGAGCGGGCGGCGGACGTGGTGATCAAGGAGCGGGGCCAGCTGATTCTGGTGCCCCGGGAGAGCCCCTTCTCGGCGATCCATCTGGAGAACATGCTCAAGCTTGCCCGTCTTGGCGTGACCATCATGCCGGCGGCGCCAGGGTTCTACCATGAACCCAAAAGCATCGAAGATCTGGTGGACTTCATGGTCGCCCGCATCCTCGACCACCTGGGTGTCGAGCATGAGTTGACCAGTCGCTGGGGTTATGCAAACCACTGATACGGCGGGGAGCGGACAAAAAAGCGGCGCCGGGCTGTAAAGCCCGGCGCCGCGTTGTCAACATCTGCACGAGTCAGCTGGCCTGGATGGGGGCCGTCACGTACTTGAACAGGAAATCCGTCACCTCTTCCCGGCTCGGACGCTGCGGCTGATTGATCATCTGCATCATCACATAGCCAAAACCGGTCAGGGAGCGGGCCAGATCCTGCGCCGACAGCACGCTCTGGATCTCGCCGTTGTCGATGGCCCGTTGCAGGTGGGGGGCAATGCGCTCCAGCGCCTTGTCCAGCAGCCGGGTGTAGCGAGGCCACACTTCTTCCCGCACCGAGGAGCTCCACTCCAGCCAGATGCTGGCGTGATCGGGCTTATCATAGGCGGCGTCAACGAACAGCTTCACGTGGCGGTGAATGCTCTCCCTGGCGGAGCCCTGACCGTTGTAGGCCTGTTCGAGGATCTGCTGTACGAAGGCTTCGATTTCTGTCAGCACTTCGTCGACCAGATCTTCACGAGTATTGAAATAGTTAAAAACGGTCGCAACCGAGACCTTTGCCTGTTCGGCTATCTCGGCATGCCCCGCACGGCCGATGCCGCGACGGGAAAATACCTCGACGGCACACTCCATCAATTGATCACGGCGAGCCTCCGGTGAAAGCCGGGTTCGACGTCTTATTTCTGCGCGTGGTTCCATAGTTTTTTCATCTAATAGTTATTGATTATGGTGTTTATAGTATTGTCACCGATAATGCCCGAAGGCTTGCTAACTCTATCAATTAAAATAAGCCGATAAAAGCATCACGTATGCCTGACGCCCACTGGTTGGAGTGGTAGAATCCTCGGTTTTGACGTTAATGAACGGCCAATAACCCTTTGGTCATTATTGGAGTATGTGATGAAACACATTGTCGAGGTGATGATCCCCGAGGCCGAGGTTGCAGCCCGGATCGCCACGCTGGGTGAAGAGATTACCGCCCGTTACCAGGGCTCCGAGGAAGTGGTCATGATCGGCCTGTTGCGCGGCTCCTGCGTCTTCCTGGCGGATCTCTGCCGTCAGTGCCAGTTGCCCATCACCCTGGACTTTATGACTGCCTCCAGCTATGGCTCCGGCATGCACAGCACCCGTGACGTGCGCATCCTCAAGGATCTGGATGACGACATCAAAGGCAAGGACGTGGTGATCGTCGAGGACATCATCGACACCGGTTACACCCTCAACAAGGTGCGCGAGATCCTCTCCCTGCGCGAGCCGAAATCCCTGGCCATCTGCACCCTGCTGGACAAACCGTCCCGCCGCGAGGTTCAGGTGCCGGTGGACTGGCTTGGCTTCTCCATCCCGGACGAGTTCGTGGTGGGCTGTGGCATTGACTACGCCCAGAAGTACCGTAACCTGCCTTTCATCGGCAAGGTGGTACCGCAAGAGTAAGCCGGGTCCGAAGTAGCAAGGCAGGCTGGCCGGCCCGCCATCGACTGTCTTCAGGCGGCGTCACAGCCGCCTTTTCTGTCTCGAGATGGGCTCATCCATCACAGGGGTTGCAATGAACGCATTGGAAATCAGCGGTCTGAAGAAGACCTATCAGGGGGGCGTCGAAGCCCTCAAGGGCATCGATCTCACCGTCAAACAGGGGGATTTCTTCGCCCTGCTCGGTCCCAACGGGGCGGGCAAATCCACCACCATCGGCGTGATCAGCTCACTGGTCAACAAGAGTGCCGGCAAGGTGAAGGTATTCGGTCATGACATCGATACCGATCTGGAGCTGGCCAAGTCCCAGCTCGGCCTGGTGCCCCAGGAGTTCAACTTCAGCCAGTTCGAGAAGGTGAGCCAGATAGTGACTCACCAGGCCGGTTTCTATGGAGTGCCGCGGGCCGAGGCCAAGGTGCGCGCCGAGAAGTACCTGCGCCAGCTCGATCTCTGGGACAAGCGCGATATGGCGGCCCGCACTCTCTCCGGTGGCATGAAGCGACGGTTGATGATCGCCCGCGCCCTGATGCATGAGCCCAAGCTGCTGATCCTGGATGAGCCGACCGCGGGGGTGGACATCGAGATCCGCCGTTCCATGTGGAGTTTCCTCAAGGATCTCAACGAGCAGGGGGTGACCATCATCCTGACCACCCACTACCTGGAAGAGGCCGAGATGCTGTGCCGCAACATCGGCATCATCGACAAGGGCCGTCTCATCGAGAACACCAGCATGAAGAGCCTGCTCGGCAAGCTGGGTCGCGAGACCTTCCTGCTGGATCTGGTGCCGGGCTCCATTGTACCGGCCCTGCCCGAGTTCAACGGCCGGATGCAGGATGAGAACACCCTGGAAGTGGAGCTGGAGAAGAGCCAGTCCCTCAACAGCCTGTTCGAGCAGCTCTCCGCCCAGGGGGTGAAGGTGCTCAGCATGCGCAACAAGGCGAACCGGCTGGAAGAGCTGTTCGTCAATCTGGTAGAGGAGGGTCGCAAAGCATGAACCCCATGACCTATTACATCGCCTTCAAGAGCATTCTGGCCAAGGAAGTGAGCCGCTTCACCCGGATCTGGATCCAGACCCTGGTGCCGCCCGCCATCACCATGAGCCTCTACTTCGTCATCTTCGGCAACCTCATCGGCTCGCGCATCGGCGACATGGGGGGCTTCAGCTACATGGAGTTCATCGTACCCGGCCTCATCATGATGTCGGTCATCACCAACTCCTACTCCAACGTCGCCTCCTCCTTCTACAGCGCCAAGTTCCAGCGCAACGTGGAGGAGCTGCTGGTGGCGCCGGTGCCCAACTACATCATCATCGCGGGGTATGTGGGCGGTGGTGTGGCGCGCGGCCTCTGTGTCGGCCTCATCGTCACCCTGGTGTCGCTGTTCTTCGTGCCGCTGCAGATCCATCACCTGTTCAGCGTCTGCGTGACCGTGCTGCTCACCTCCATCCTCTTCTCCCTGGGGGGGCTCATCAACGCGGTGTTCGCGAAGTCGTTTGATGACATCAGCATCATCCCGACCTTCATCCTGACTCCCCTGACCTATCTGGGGGGCGTCTTCTACTCCATCACCCTGCTGCCGCCGTTCTGGCAGGGGGTTTCCCAGGTGAATCCCATCATCTACATGGTGAACGCGTTCCGCTACGGCTTCCTCGGGATCTCCGACGTGCCCCTCGGCACCGCCTATCTCATCATCATCGGCTTCATCTTGGTGCTGTACGGGATGGCCTGGTGGCTCATCTCCCGCGGCACCGGTCTGCGCCACTGAGGCGCAGCACCTGCCAGCAAAAAGGCGCCCTCGGGCGCCTTTTTATTTGCACGTTTCGGCCTCAGAGGGCCGGGGCATCGTAGTCCGCGGGCTCGTCGCTGTAGACGCAGACGTTCCACTTGGCCGCGAGGCCATCATCCGCGAGGCAGTAGCGCTCGAAGAAGGCCTTGATACCGGCGCGCTGGCAATGGGCCTCGAAGCTCGCCATGTCGCGCCAGATCTCGTTGAAGACGATGGGGAAGCTCTCCCCCTCGGCAAAGGGGCTCTGGATATGGCGGGTGACGATGTACTGCAGGCAGCCATCTTCACGCAGGGTGTCGGGCTCGAGCCCTTGCAGGACGCGGAACAGTGCCTGCTCCTGGCCCGGCTTGGGCTGGAACTGGGCGATGCAGTAAACCTTCTTGGACATCGTGGTCTCCTTGCCGTGTCTCAACCCCGCAGGGCGACGACCCGGTTGTCGATGAGGCGGGCCTTGCCCAGATAGGCGGCCATCAGGATCACCAGGCGCTGGCTCTCGGCGCTGGCGGATTCCAGGGTGTCGGCATCGACGATGTCGATGGCATCCGTCCTGAATCCCGCGTTGTCGAGGCGTTGGCTGGCCTGGGCAACCAGGGAGGGGAGGTGACTGTTCCCCGCTTCAATCTGCTCGGCAATCCAGTTCATGGTGCGCGCGAGCTCGGGGGCAATGGCCCGTTCGGCAGCGGTCAGATAGCCGTTGCGCGAAGAGAGGGCCAGCCCGTCTTCGGCCCGCACGGTGGGCACGCCCACGATCTCGATGGGCATGGCCATGTCGGCCACCATCTTGCGAATGAGCGCGAGCTGCTGGTAATCCTTCTCGCCAAAGCAGGCCACGTTCGGCTGTACCAGATTGAACAGCTTGGTGACCACGGTGCTGACCCCGCGAAAATGCCCCGGACGCAGCGCCCCTTCCAGCAGGCTGGAGATGCCGGGCACCTCGACGAAGGTCTGGCTGGCGAGCCCCTGGGGATACATGATCTCCGGCGTCGGGGTGAAGACCAGGTCGACACCGGCGGCCTCCAGGGCGGCGCAATCCTGCTCCAGGGTGCGGGGGTAGTTGGCGAGATCCTCGGCCTTGTCGAACTGCAAGGGGTTCACAAAGATGCTGACCACCACCTTGTCGCCATGGCGGCGGGCCTCCTCGACCAGGGTGAGATGACCCTGATGCAGATTGCCCATGGTGGGCACGAATGCGATGGCGCGGCCTTCGCGATGCCATTGACCGATCTGCTCGCGCAGCGCGGCGGGATTGTTCACAACCAACATCGTCAGTTCACCTTCAGATGAATCAATAAAAGAGGGGGTCGTCAGGGGGGAGGGCAAGACGGGGGCACAGGCCCCCGCGCGCATGACGACAGAAAGTCAGTTGAAGCAGTGCTCGGGGCCGGGGAAGGTCCCCTCGCTCACCTGCTGCACGTAGAGACGAATGGCGGCACGCATGTCACCGGTCTCGGCCAGGAAGTTCTTGGTGAACTTGGGTACATAACCCGAGGTGATGCCGAAGGCATCGTGCATTACCAGGATCTGGCCATCGGTGGCAGGGCCGGCACCGATGCCGATCACCGGAATGCGCAGCGCCTTGGTGATGCGCTCTGCCAGAGAGACGGGCACGCACTCGAGCACCAGCAACTGGATGCCGGCCGCTTGCAGCTCCAGCGCCTGGCGGTAGATCTCCTGGGCGTGGAATTCGTCGCGCCCCTGCACCTTGAAGCCGCCAAACACGTGGACGGATTGCGGGGTCAGGCCGAGATGGCCGCACACCGGCACCCCGTTACGGGTCAGGTGGCGGATGGAGTCGCACAGCCAGTCCCCCCCTTCCATCTTCACCATGCGGGCACCGGCCGCCATCAGGCGCGCCGCGTTCTGGTAGGTCTGCTCCGGGGTGGCGTAGCTCATGAACGGCATGTCGGTCACCACCAGGGCATTGGTGGTACCGCGCACCACGCAGCGGGTGTGATAGACCATCTCGTCCATGCTGACCGCCAGGGTGTCGTCTCCGCCCTGCAATACCATGCCGAGGGAGTCGCCGATGAGCAGCACCTGGGCGCCCTCGTCGTCGAACAGCTTGGCGAAGGTGGCGTCATAGGCGGTGATGGCGGTGATTTTCTGTCCGTCCTGCTTCATCTTCTGCAGGTGGGTAATGGTGATCTTGCTCATTACGTTGTTCCTACTCTTCTCTACTCGCCTGCTGCACCGGCCAGGATCGCGAGTCCATTGCGCGGGCTGCGGGCAACCAGTTCGGTGAGCGGGGTGCCGCAGGGCAGCACCAGGGAGGGGGCTATCTCGGCAAGGGGCAGCAGGACGAACTCCCGCTCCTTCATGCCATAGTGAGGCACCGTCAGGCGCTCATGCCGGATGACCTCGTCGCCGTACAGCAGCAGATCGAGATCCAGGGTCCGGGGGCCCCAGCGCTCATCCTTGCGCACTCGCCCCTGTGCCTGCTCGATGCGCTGCAGCTCGTCCAGCAGCGCCAGAGGGCTGAGGCGAGTGGCAAGGCGCGCCACGGCATTGACGTAGTCCGGCTGATCCGCAGGGCCCATGGGGCGGCTGCCGTAAAGGTGGGAGGTCTGCAGCAGCTCTGACTCGGGCAGGGTCGCCAGCGCGGCGATGGCGCGACGAGCCTGGCCGAGGGGGTCGGCCAGGTTGGAGCCGATGGCGACGAAGACCTCGATCATCGGCGGATCCTTACTCTGCCGACTTCGGCTTGCGGCGACGGGGGCGACGGCGGTTGCGGCCATTGCCGCTGCGCTTCTCGCCATCACCGCTGCGGGAGTCGGCGCGCTCGCCGCTCGCCGGGCGGCGGGTCGCCTCCCGTTGCAGTTGCGGGCGCACATCCGGGTTGGAGGCCACATAGCGCTCCCACCAGCTCGCCAGCTCGCCGAGGCCGCGCTCGACCCGGTTGCGCAGCAACAGGAAGTCGAAGGCCGCACGGAATTTCGGGTGCTCCATGGCGCGCTCGGGGTGCTTGCCCTGGCGGCGGGTCAGGCGCTGCTGCAGGGCCCAGATGTCGCGCACGTCCGTGGTGAAGCGGCGCGGCACGGCGATGATCCGCACCTGGTTGTCCAGCACCTCGTTGATCGCCAGCATGAAGGCATCGTACCAGGGCAGACCGCTCTCGTTTTCCAGCACACGGCCGCGGGCCTCGACGGCGCCCCACAGCAGGGTGGCGTAGAGGAAGGCGGGGGTGACGCGCTTCTCTTCACGGACCCGGGTATCGGTGTCCATCAGTGCCTGCTCGATGAACTGCTCGTAGGGCGAGTTGCCGTGGGGCGTGAACAGGGCGGCTACCTGGGGGAACAGCGGCTGGAACAGCCCGTATTCCCGCAGCAGCTTGTAGGTGGCCAGACCGTCCCCCGCCAGGAACAGCTTGAGGGTCTCCTCGAACAGGCGGGCGGCCGGGATGTCCTGCAGCAGCGGGGCGAGCTCCCGGATGGGCGCGGCGGTGCGCGGGCTGATGGTCATGTCGAGCTTGGCGGCGAAGCGCACGGCACGCAGCATCCGCACCGGATCTTCCCGGTAGCGGGTCTCGGGGTCGCCGATGAGCTCCAGTCTACGCGCGGCCAGGTCTTCCAGCCCACCCTCGAAATCGTGCAGGGTGAAATCCTTGGCGCTGTAGTAGAGAGCGTTGACGGTAAAGTCGCGACGCTCGGCATCCTCTTCGATGGTGCCGTAGACGTTGTCCCGCAGCAGCATGCCTTCATCGGACTGGGCCGACACATGCTTGCTGGTATTGACCTGATGGTGGTGGCCCCGGAAGGTGGCCACTTCGATCACGTCACGACCAAAGACGATGTGGGCCAGGCGGAAACGGCGGCCGATGAGGCGGCAGTTGCTGAACAGCGCCTTGATCTGTTCCGGCGTCGCGTCGGTGGCGATGTCGAAATCCTTGGGGGTCTTCCCGAGCAGCAGGTCACGGACACCGCCGCCGACCAGGTAGGCCTCATAGCCCCCCTTGTTCAGGCGATAGAGCACCTTGAGGGCATTCTCGCTGATCTCTTTGCGCGAAATCGGGTGCTGGTCACGGCTCAAGGTACGGCGCTGTCCGGCGACACGGGCCGGAATGGGGGACTCCACCGACTGCTCGCCGTCTTCCTTGCCGAGCACTTTGCGGCAAAAGTTTGCGATCTGGGAAAAAATGGTACACCTCGTTATGACTTCAAATTGACGGGAGGCCAAAAAAATAGCGGCCTATCATAGCTCAGCCCCAACCAAATGAGAAACGGTGTGGCCTGCTTCCCCTTGATTGGTCCTTTTGGGGCAAGAAATGCAGCCGGGGCTAGCTTTGCCCTTGCGGGATCTTCTGCTGGCGGGGCACCCGGGCCAGCTGCCAGTGGGCGATGCCCCAGCCGATGATCTCGTCGATCCGGCTCGCCATCAGCTCGGGCGGCGGGCACTGACCGAGAAAGTGCAGCGCCTGCCACAGGGCCGGTCGTGCCTCGTCCTGCGACAGCGCCGGCGCATGGTTCTGCTTGGAGAGCTTGTTGCCATCCGCTTGCACCGCCAGCGGCAGGTGCACCCAATCGGGGACGGCAGCCCCCAGAGTCTGGTAGAGGGCAATCTGGCGCACCGTGGGTTCCAGCAGATCGGCGCCGCGGACGATCTCGGTGATGCCGCTGTCCATGTCATCCACCACCACCGCCAGGTTGTAGGCGTAGAGCCCGTCCCGGCGGCGCACGATGAAGTCCTCCTCCGCCAGCGCCGCGGGGACGGTGATCTCTCCCTGCAGCGCATCCTCGAACCGATAGACCGGGTGGTGCTGGCGCAAACGGGCGGCACACCCCTCGGCGGTCAGCCTCAGGGCGCGGCAATGGCCGTTGTAGAACCCCCCTGCGGCCATGATTTCGCGCCGGGTACAGCGGCACCAGTAGAGATTCCCGGCCCGATAGAGCTGATCGATGATCTCGTCATAGCGGCCATGGCGCGCGCTCTGGAACATCACCTCCCCATCCCAGCCAAGACCGTGTGCCTCCAGGGTGGTGAGGATAAGGTCAGCCGCTCCCGACATCTCCCGCGGGGGGTCGATGTCTTCGATGCGCACCAGCCAGCGGCCCTGCTGTGCCCTGGCCTGCAAGAAGCTGCCAAGGGCGGCGACCAGGGATCCGAAGTGGAGCGGACCGGACGGTGAGGGGGCGAAGCGGCCCACATAGGGGCGTCGGGAGGGGGGGGTCATGACCATGGCAATTCGGGTAGGCGATGCATTGAGGCTGCATTCTGGGACGGCCCGACCAAAAGCTCAATAAAAAAGGGAGCCTGGGCTCCCTTTTCGTTTCTGTAGATGGGCGGCATCAGCCAGCCATCTGTTTTTCCTTGATCTCGGCCAGCGTCTTGCAGTCCACGCAGAGGTCTGCGGTCGGACGGGCTTCCAGACGGCGGATGCCGATCTCGATGCCGCAATGCTCGCAGTAACCGAAGTCATCTTCTTCGAGCAGCAGCAAGGTTTTCTCGATCTTCTTGATCAGCTTGCGTTCACGGTCGCGGGTGCGCAGTTCGAGAGCAAACTCTTCTTCTTGCGCGGCGCGATCCACGGGATCCGGGAAGTTGGCAGCCTCATCCTTCATGTGGTCGACGGTGCGGTCAACTTCCTGCATCAGTTGGTTGCGCCAGGCTCCCAGGATCTTGCGAAAATGTACCTTCTGTTGGTCATTCATGTACTCCTCACCGGCTTTCATCTGGTAAGGCTCTACACCCGCAATGGCCAGGGGGCCCAGAGATTTCCTGTTTTCGCCTGTTGGCATGCCCTGTCTCCTAATTCAGCACGCTACCCGTGCCATCCATAAATTGAGGGCGACATCTATAGCAGAAGGGTCAACGGGAGGCAAACAAGCCTTATCAATAATGTTACCCACTTCTGCATTTATTCTCTGCCCTCGGGTAGCATATGGTCAGATTCAAATGGGATAAAATCCTGAGCCACCATGCCCTGCACACCAACATGGGGGCGATAGCATAAAATTTCAACCCCTGCCGCCATCGCCTGTTCAACAAGCTGACTATAGTGCGGATCGATATGGGCTGCAGGGCGCATTCTCGCGATGCCGGAGTGCAATACCATGAACAGCAGCACGGCCCGGTGCCCTGCCGCCTTCATGGCCATCAATTCACGCAAGTGCTTGGCGCCGCGGGTGGTGACCGCATCGGGGAAGTACCCCATGCCGTGTTGCTCCCGCTCGTCGAGCAGGGTGACGGATTTCACCTCGATGTAACAATCCGGCCTGTGGTCATCTTCCAGCAGCAGGTCGATGCGGCTGTTCTCTTCCCCGTATTTCACTTCGGTGCGCAGCCTGGCATAGCCTGCCAGGGGGGCGAGAGCGCCCTGTTCGATGAGCTCCCGGGCGATCTGGTTGGCACGGGCCGTGTTGACGCAGATGAAGTGACCCGCCGGGCTCTCGGCGATTTCCCAACTGTTTGGCAGCTTGCGCTTGGGGTTGTCGGATGTGGAGTACCAGACCCGGGTGCCCGGCAGGGCGCAGCCGGTCATGGCACCGGTATTGGCGCAGTGGATGGTGATCACCTCGCCGTTGTCGAGCGCCACATCCGTCAGGAAGCGCTTGTAGCGGGAGATCAGCTGCCCGGACTGCAGGGGGGGATCGAAGATCATGGGGTGAGCTCCTCGCGGTGCGGTTTTTTGACGCGGGCCCGCAGGGGCCAGCAGGCGAGCGGTTCGTAGTGGACGCCGTCCAGCGTGCTGACGGATTGATAGAGGCAGAAGCGATCGGCCCTGAGCAGAAAATCCGGCGCAGGCAGCTCGCCGGGGGCCTCGCCCGCCTTGCGCGACAGGGTGACGTGGGGGCGATAGCCCTGCTCGCCGTTGCCCAGCCCGAGTTTTTCACCGTGGCGGCGCAGCGCCCTCGCGAGCACGGTCAGCTCGTTCGGCCACTCACCGGGCCCCACCCAGGCGGCTTTGGCGCGCTGAAACCAGCCGGTTTGATCCAGATGGACGCTGAAAGGGGGACAGTGCTGTCGCTCGGCGGCCGCGATCAGGCGAGCCTGGGTCGTTTCGTCGGCCTCCCCGAGAAAGGCCAGGGTCAGGTGCAGGTTGCTCTCGGGCACCGGCTGGCCGGGCCAGGGGCGCTGGTCTCGCCAGGTCGCAAGCTCGGGGGCAAGCTCTGGCAGGGGCAGGGCAAAGAAGAGTTTGGGCATGCGGCGTGTTGGTCCTCGTGATGGGCATCGGATAAGGCCATTCTATGGCAGCCGCTCCCGGGATGTCTTGCCGTGTTGCACCTGACGCTTCCTGCCCCTGCCCGGCAGGGGCGCTTACGATGGCCGGGAGGCTGTGGCAGAATGGACCCCTTTTCAGAAGTGTCACAGAAGGTGCCCATCGCTTTGTCTTCCCTCCCCATCGTCCCGGTGTTGCCCGAACTCTTTGCAGCCCTCGACAACCATACCAGCGTGATCCTGCAGGCGCCCCCCGGCGCTGGCAAATCGACCCTGCTGCCCCTGGAGCTGGTGCGCCAGCACCGGCTGCCCGGGCGCACCATCATGCTGGAGCCCAGGCGCCTCGCGGCGCGCAACATCGCGAGCTTCCTCGCGCGTCAGCTGGGGGAGAAGGTGGGCGAGCGCATCGGCCTGCGGGTGCGTGGCGAGAGCCGCACCAGTTCTGCCACCCGGCTCGAGATCGTGACCGAGGGGGTGCTGACCCGGATGCTGCAGCAGGATCCTGAGCTCACCGGCGTGTCGCTCGTCATCTTTGACGAGTTCCACGAACGCAGCCTGCACGCCGATACCGCGCTGGCCTTCGCCATCGAAAGCCAGCAGGGGTTGCGCGATGATCTCAAGCTCTTGGTGATGTCCGCCACCCTGGATGGCATGGCCCTGGAGCGCCTGCTGCCAGGCGCCCCCGTGGTGCGCTCCGAGGGGCGCGGCTTTCCCATCGAGTACCACTATCGCCCTGCCAATCGCCAGCAGTGGTTGGAGCCCCAGGTCGGCGCCGTGGTGCTGGAGGCGCTCGCCAGTCAGGCTGGCAGTGCCCTGGTGTTCCTGCCGGGACAGGGGGAGATAGAGCGGCTGGCACAGTGGCTGGAAGGGCGGTTGCCAGGGGATGTGACCCTGGCTCCCCTCTATGGCCGTCTTGACCTCGCGGCCCAGCAGGCGGCCATCGAGCCTGCGCCTGCGGGTCGTCGCAAGCTGGTGCTCACCACCAACGTGGCGGAGACCTCCCTCACCATCGAGGGGATCTCCGTGGTCATCGACAGCGGATTGGAGCGGCGCGCCATCTTCGATATCAAGAGCGGCGTTACCCGGCTGGAGACCCGGCCCATCGCCAAAGCCTCCGCCACCCAGCGGGCGGGGCGGGCAGGGCGGCTTGGCCCCGGCGTCTGCTACCGGCTCTGGAGCAGCGAGGTGCAGGAGCGCCTCGCCGAGCAGAGTCCCCCCGACATCCTGACGCAAGAGCTCACCGGCCTACTGATGGACGCCGCCCACTGGGGGGCCCGGGTGGAGGCGCTGCCCCTGCTGGACATGCCGCCCCCTGCCGCCGTGGCCAGCGCCCGGCGGTTGCTGGTGGCCCTGGGCGCCATGGCCCCGGAGGGTGAGCAACAACTTACCCCGGCAGGCCGTGCCATGGCGGCCTTCGGCACCCATCCCCGCCTCGCCCGCATGTTGCTGCGGGCCAGGGAGCTGGAATCCGAGGGTCTGACAGGGATTGTCGCCGATGCGGCTTTCCTGGTGGCGCTGCTGGAAGAAGATCTGCGAGGATCGGAGCGCCTGTCCGTGCTGTTCCACCGCCGTCAGGGCGCCCTGCGCCAGGGGGCGGCCCGTTGGTTCGAGCGGCTCGGTGTGCGGGCAAGCAGCCCGCAGGGTCAATGGCTGGGATTGCTGTGCGCCCTCGCCTGGCCCGATCGCATCGGCAAGCTGCGCAGTGGCAGCCGCTATCAGCTCAGTAGCGGGGTGAGCTGCGATCTGGTAGAAGGGCATCCCTGCCAGGGGCAGGGGGCCATCGTGGCCGTCGAAATGGGTCAGAACGAGCGCGGCAGCCGCATCTTCATCGCCGAGCCGGTGGCGCTGGATGAGTTGGTGCGCCAGCTGCCCGAGCTGGTGAGCGAGCGCCAGTGGTTCGACTGGGACGATCGAGAGGAACGGGTGCGTGCGGAGCGCCAGCAGGTGCTCGGCGAGCTGGTGCTCGGCCAGCGGCCGCTGACGGATCTCTCCGATGAACAGAAGGGGCGCTGCCTGCTGCAGGGCATCCGGCGCAAGGGGCTGCACGTGCTGCCCTGGGACGAGAGCAGCGAGGGGCTGCTGGCCCGCTTGCGCTGCGCCCGCGACTGGCTGCCCGACGAAGCCTGGCCCCCCATGGATGAGGAGAGCCTGCTGGCCGACCTCGAGCAGTGGCTGCTGCCAGCGGTGAGCGGCATGACCCGGCTGGAGCAGTTGAAGCGGCTCGACATGAGCGACATCCTGCGCCAGTCTCTGCCCTGGCCCCTGCCAAGGCGGCTGGACGAGGCGCTGCCGAGCCACTTCACCGCACCGACCGGCAGCCGGGTGCGGATCCGCTACCAGCCGGGTCAGGCGCCGGCGATCCCGGTGCGCATCCAGGAGATGTTCGGGCTGGGCGCCACCCCATGCGTGGCCGATGGCCGGGTGCCCCTGGTGGTGGAGCTGCTCTCCCCGGCCCAGCGCCCCTTGCAGATCACCGCGGATCTCGCCGCCTTCTGGGCGGGATCCTATGAGCAGGTGAAAAAAGAGATGAAGGGGCGCTACCCCCGTCACTACTGGCCGGACAACCCGCTGGAGGCGATGCCGACCCGGGTGACCAAGAAGAAGATGGGATTGCAGAAGTAGCCGACGGGACAGTGATCGGTCGGTACGATCAGAACAAGATGGCGGTGGCACAGTCCCCCTCCACAACAGGCATCGCAGGCCGCTCGCATCAGCGGGATGGCGAGGAGAACGACAAGAGGATTTATGGCAACCCAACGACGCAAGCGCACGCCCAAGAAGGCGGCGCCCAAACGCACTATCTGGCGCACCCTGTTCTGGCTGGGCTTCAAGCTCTCTCTGGTGGTGGCGGCCTTCATGGTGGTGTTTGGCATCTATCTCGACACCAAGGTGCGCGAGCGCTTCGACGGGGAGAAGTGGCAGTTGCCGGTGATGGTCTACAGCCGCCCGCTGGAGCTCTATCCCAGCCAGCGGCTCTCCCAGACCCAGATGCTGCGCGAGCTCAACATGCTGAGCTACAAGCAGGTGCGTCAGCCCCATACCCCGGGTGAGTACGCGGTGAGCGGCAATCGCATCGAGCTGGTGCGCCGGCCGTTCGAGTTCCACGACGGTGCCGACGGTGCCCGTGGCCTGCGCCTCACCTTCAACGGGGCGCGCCTCGAGGGGATCCAGTCCCTGGAGAACCAGCGCCAGCTCGGCTATGCCCAGATGGATCCGGTGCTGCTCGATCGCCTTAACACCGAGGATCGGGAAGACCGCCTGCTGGTGCGCCTTTCCGAGGTGCCGGACAGCCTGCTGGTGACGCTGCTCACCACGGAAGACAGGGACTTCTACCAGCACGGCGGCGTTTCGCCGGTGGCCATCATGCGCGCCATGGCAGCCAACCTGCTGGCGGGGCGCACCGTGCAGGGGGGCAGTACGCTCACCCAGCAGCTTGCCAAGAACTTCTTCCTGACCCGTGAGCGCAGCCTGTGGCGTAAACTGCAGGAAGCCTACATGGCGGTGCTCATCGACTACCGCTACAGCAAGGACGAGATCCTGGAGGCCTACCTCAACGAGGTCTATCTGGGGCAGAACTTCTCCCAGGGGGTCTACGGCTTCGGGCTCGCCTCCTACTTCTACTTCGGTATTCCGGTCAACGAGCTGGACATCGATCAGGTGGCCCTGCTGGTGGGCATGGTGAAGGGCCCCTCCTATTACGATCCCTGGCGCTTCCCGGACCGGGCCAAGGCGCGCCGGGATCTGGTGCTGAAACTGCTGGCGGATCACGGCAGCCTGACCCAGGCCGAGTATGACCTGGCCAGCAAGCAGCCCCTTGGCATCATCGCCCGCGGTCAGATGAGTTATGGCCGCACCCCGGCCTTCATGGGGCTGCTCAAGCGGGAGATCCAGAACCGCTTCGGCCCGGATCTGCTCAAGCAGTCCGGCCTCAAGATCTTCACCAGTCTGGATCCCATCGCCCAGCACGCCGCCGAGCAGGCTGTGGAGTCGGGTCTGGCCACCATCGAGAAGCAGCGTGGCAAGAAGAAGCTGGAGGCGGCCATGGTGGTCTCCGACTGGCACAAGGGCGAGGTGGTCGCCATGGTGGGGGGGCGGGATCCCCGCTACGCCGGCTTCAACCGGGCGCTGGATGCCCGCCGTCAGATTGGCTCCCTGGTCAAACCGGCGGTCTACCTGACCGGCCTCTCCAACGGCCTGACCCTGGGCACGCCGCTTAAAGATCAGCCGATCCGCATTCGCGGCCAGGATGGCCAGATCTGGACGCCGCAGAATTACGACCGCAAGTTCCGCCAGAGCGTGCCCCTGATGGAGGCGCTTGCCAGCTCCCTCAACGTGCCGACCGTCAACCTCGGGATGCAGATAGGCCTGGACAAGGTGGTGGATACCCTGCACAAGCTGGGTGTGCAGCAGGAGATCCAGCCCTATCCGTCCCTGGTGCTGGGGGCGGTGGCGCTCTCGCCCATGGAGGTGAACCAGATGTACCTGCCCATTGCCAACCAGGGGTTGACCCAGCCCCTGTCGGCCATCCGGGCCGTGGTGAATGGCGAGGGGCGCCAGCTCTACCAGCATGACGAAGCGGCCAAGCGAGTGACGGATCCCCAGGCAAGCTGGCTGACTCTGTTCGCCATGACCAAGACGGTGAGCCAGGGGACGGCCCGTGCGCTCGGTGCCAAGTTCCCCGGGGCCACCATGGCCGCCAAGACCGGTACCACCAACGAGCTGCGAGACTCCTGGTTTGCCGGGATGGACAACAACGAGCTGGTGAGTGTCTGGGTCGGCCGTGACGACAACACCCCGGCCGGGCTGACCGGTGCCAGTGGCGCCCTGCAGCTGTTCAGCGGCTACATGAGCCAGCGCGGGGTCAACAGCCTGGGGCTGAAGATGCCCGAAGGGGTGAGCTGGGCCAACTTCTCCCGCTCGAGCGGTGCCCGGGTGGCCAGCGATTGTCCCGGCAGCCTGCAGGTGCCGGCCAAGCTGGCCGGTCTGGCCGAGCCCATGAGTTGTGCCAGCCCGGTCTCCAACCCGGTCAACGCGCTGGACAACTGGTTCAACGGTTTCTTCAACTAACTGCGACGGGCAGCCCTGGCTGCCCGTGTTGCAAGGAGTGCCCATGACGACTCCCCTGTTTGACGCCATCCATCACGTGGCCATCATCGCCAGCGACTATCCGCGTTCGCGCCACTTCTATCACCAGGTGCTGGGGTTGCCCATCATTGCCGAGACCCTGCGGGCAGAGCGCCAGTCGTGGAAGCTGGATCTGGCGCTGCCGGACGGCAGCCAGCTGGAGCTGTTCAGCTTCCCGGCGCCGCCACCGCGCCCCTCCCGGCCGGAGGCGTGCGGGTTGCGCCACCTGGCGTTTCGGGTGGCGGATCTCGACCGGGTCATCGCCCACCTGGAGCAGCACGGGGTGGAAGTGGAGCCGGTGCGGGTGGACGAGCTGACCGGCAAGCGTTTTACCTTCTTCGCCGACCCCGACGGCCTGCCGCTGGAGCTGTACGAGGCAGCGCGTTAGGCTGCCTGCTGCAATCTGGGTGATCGGTTTGACCATGAAAAGGCCGCCCTGGGAACAGGGCGGCTTTTTTCATGGGGTTGGAGAGGGGATCATGCTGTGGTCAGCAGGGCGACCGCCACCGCCATCACCACCATGCCGAGCCAGCCGACGGGTCTGAGGCGCTCGCCGAACAGCAGCAGGCCCCCGAGGGCGGTGCCCAGAATGCCGATGGCGCCCCAGGTGGCATAGGCCACGGCCAGATCGATCTTGCCGGTACTGACCGCCTCGCTGAGCAGAGTGAAGGCACAGAGCACCAGCAGAATGCCGAGGACGCCCCACCCCTTGTCGCGAAAACCGACGGAGCGGTTGATCGCCATGTTGGCGCCGATATCCAGCAGGGCGGCGCCCAGTACGATGATCAACGGGTGCATGGGGCTTCCCTCCTCTGGCGGGTGGGGGCTGGTGCATCATGGGTCTCGCCCAGGGTCACCATGACAATCCCCACTATGGCCAGCGCCAGTCCGATCCACTCCTGGATGCTCAGCTCGTAGCCGAGGAACAGGACGGAGACGGCGGTGATGAGGGCGATCCCCAACCCTTCCCACAGCGCAAACGCGATACCAATGGAGATTGTCCTGGCGGCCTTGGCGAGCAGCAGGTAGGAGAGGGTGATGAGGAGCCACATCGGCAGATAGTGGATCCAGCCGCTCGCGCTCTCTGGAATCAGGGCCATGGAGGAGGTGCCGGCGACCTCGGTCAGGATGGCCCCTGTCAGAAAGAGGCGGGCCAAAAGCAGGGGACGGGATGACATGCAGTTTCCTTCTGTTGCTGCGATGAAGAGAGGATAACGGCACCCGAAACGGCAAGGTTATCGCTGAGCGTCGAGAAAGCTGTCGCTGCTTGTTTGCCTTGGGGTGGGCCAGGGGATAAGGTGGTGATGGAATAATCTGCCGCCAGTTTGAAGCCATGAAGCTAAATCAGATACAACTCTTTGTAGAAACAGCAGACAGTGGTTCGATAGCCAATGCCGCCAGACGACTTGGCAAGAGTCGCAGCGCCGTGAGCTCGGCGATTGCAACCCTGGAAGTGGAGCTTGGCGTCGAACTTTTCGAACGAGGGGCGAATCAGAGCCGACTGACCGAAATCGGCGAGCAAGTGCTGGACGACTGTCGGCGGCTGTTGCAGGCCGCCAACAGCCTGAAGCTCAAGTGCGAGCACCATGCCTCCGGTGCCGAGGTGGCGCTGCGGGTAGCCCGGGACGACGCCATTCCCGAGGTGGTATGGCGCGAGATGCTGGGGGCGCTGCGTCGCCAGTTTCCGGGCACCAGCATCTCCCTGGTGCTGGCCTCACCGCCGGAGCTGCCGGCCCTGGTGGAAGAGGGGTTCGTGGATGCCGCCTTCGGCCTCATCACCGAGGAACAGGAGCGCAGCGGTCTTTGCATCGACGTGCTCAATCCGATCCGCACCCTGATGGTGGTCGCACCAAGCCACCCGCTGGCTGGGCTGAAGCGGGTGTTGCAGCAGGATCTGACCGATCACACCCAGGTCACCCTCTCCTATGTGGACGCGTTTTCGGTCAAGAGCCTGCTGCCCATCGGAGGGCAGCATATCGGGTTGTCGAGTTTCGAACTGATGCGGGATGCGGTGCTGGATGGTCTGGGTTGGGCGGTGCTGCCTTCACCCCTCATCCAGAGCCAGCTGCGCCTGGGAGAGCTGCTGACCCTGAAGCACAAGTTCAGTCTGCAGTGGCGCGATTACGGAGTCTATCTGTCGAAGAACGCCCATCACGGCAAGGTGCTGGCCTGGCTGAAGAAGGCCATAGAAGCCTATCTCGAACCCTTCGAGTAGCCGCCAACCGGGGCGGGCACCCCGGTTGGCAGTGAGAGGGGATCAGTGCAGGCCGTGACGGGGGACGCGCTGGCGGGAGCGAAATGGCAGCAGCAGGAGGCCGAGCAGCAGATCCCCCGCCAGGGAGGCCAGCAGACCCGCCGCCACGCCGCAGAAAATGGCGGCCTGTTTGAGGGGGACCACATAGCCGTAGTTGTGCAGGGTATCCTGCCAGAGGGCGGGATCGGCGCGCAGCAACAGGTGGGAGAGCTGCTGGTACCAGGGACTCTCCCGCACGGCGATCTCCCCCTGAAGGTGCTGCTGCTGGTTCACCAGTTGCTGGAGGCTGGTGGCATCCTGGGTGAAGACGGGATCCTGGCTGGCACCGTAATGGGCGACCAGCGCCTGCAGATCGCCATTGAAGTGCTGGTCCGCCGTGTGCTGGAAGGGGGCCAGCGCCAGACCGGCCTGCTGCAGCCGGGCATCCAGCCGCTGGAAGTAGAGATCGACCAGCCCGGGGATCTGTACACCTGCCAGCAAACCGAGGGCAAACAACATCATGCGAAGGTAGCTGCGCATCATCATCATCCTGAACGAAGGGAGCGCCCATACTAGCCGCAACCGGTGGGAGAGCCAAGGAGGGGACGCGCTTGCCCACCCGGTCGGCGGCGCCAAAAGAAGAGCCGATGGAATACCTTTGTTACACGAATTCTTACACTTTTGTGATGCAAGTCATCTTGCGGCTGGCCTAGAATGAGCGTTTTTCGAAGGACACGTCGGCATGAGCAAGTTCATTCCTTTCTATCTGGCCGGGGGCCTCATCGCCTTCAGTTGGGGCGCCCTGCCTGAGCACGGCCCTTGGGATGGGTGGGATCTCGCCCTCTTCCAGTTGGTCAATGGCTGGATTGGCCACTCCCCCCGTTGGGCCGATCTGGTGGCCATCACCAACAACCGCCTGTTCGATCTGGCCGCGCTGGCCTGCATGGGCGGGATCCTCGCCAGTTGCTTCTTCCGTGCCGACGGACAGGAGCGCCGTCGTCTGGTGGCCATGGGGGTAGTGATGCTGCTGGGGGCCCTGGTGATCAATCAGCTCGGGCATCTGTTGCCGGTCAGCCGTCCCAGCCCCACCTTGATGGTGGACGGGGCTCTGCGCCTGACCGAGATCAGTGCGATTCCCACCAAGGACTCCGCCGGTGACAGCTTCCCCGGTGATCACGCCCTCTTCCTGATGATCTTCGCCGGTTTTGCCCTGCGCTATCTGCCGCGCTGGGCCGGGGTAGTTGCGGTGGTGATGGTGCCCCTGTTTTCGGCGCCCCGCATCCTGGCTGGTGCGCACTGGATGACGGACGTCTATGTGGGCGCTCTTTGCCTCTCCCTGATCTGCCTGCCGCTGCTGTTGCTCACTCCCGTGTCGGATCGCCTGATCGACCGCCTGGCTCCCCGGCTGCCACGCTGGATTGCCTGACGGAGAATGAAAAAAGAAGGCGGGTCACCCCGCCTTCTTTCGTTTACGCCTCACCGGTGCTGTGGTCGTCGCGAAATGACCAGGACTACGCCCGATGAGCCCGGGCTGTCGCCCTCCCAACCAGTATGGATAGCCCCATTCGGGTTCTGCCAGCCAAAATAGTCGCGGCCAAACGTTTGCACCCGTCGTCTCATGATCCTGGCCAGGATTTTTTCCCTCCGCTGCCTTAGAATCGCCGCCCGTTGTTGGAGGTCTCCCCATGCTTGTCACTTTTCTGCGTCTCTTGTTTATCGGTTGTGCCCTGGTCTTTCTCTTTATGCTGGTCCGTGCCTGGTGGCACAAACGGCGTCATGGCCAGCTCGAAGCCACCCCTTTCTGGCCGGTGGCGGCCATCGGTTTTGTGGCCAATTTTCTCGATACCCTGGGGGTGGGGAGCTTTGCGGTGAAGACCGCCTGCTACAAGCAGTTCAGGTTGATCGATGATCGGGTGCTGCCCGGTACCCTCAACGGCCAGTGCGTGCTGCCGACCGTGACCCAGGCTCTCATCTTCATCGGCGTGGTCAACGTGGATCCCGTCACCCTCATCAGCATGATGGCGGCTGCGGCGGCCGGTGCGGCCTGGGGCGCCCGTTACGTGGCCTCCTTTGATCGCCAGACCATCCGGCTGGTCATGGCGGTCTCCCTGCTGGTGGTCGCCGGTCTCATCTATGCCGGTCTGCTCGGGCTCTTCCCCCTCGGTGGCGAGGCCATGGGGCTGAGCGGTTACAAGCTGGGGATCGCCCTTGCCGGCAACTTCCTGTTCGGAGCCCTGATGAACGTCGGTATCGGCCTGTTCGCCCCCTGCATGACCCTGGTCTATCTGCTCGGCATGAACCCGCTGGTGGCCTTCCCCATCATGATGGGATCCACCGCCGTTCTCAGCGTCTTCTCGGCGGGGACCTTCATTCGCAAGGGGGCTTTCGATGCGCGGGCCGTGCTGGCGGTGGCCATCTTCGGCCCCATCGGCGTGGTGCTGGCGGCCATGCTGGTCAAATCCATGGAGATGGAGATGCTCAAATGGCTGGTGGCCTTCATCGTCATCTATACCTCCTGGACAATGTACGCCTCCTGGCGGGCGGCGCGGCGACAGCCAGCGCCCGCGCTGGCAGAGGCGACGAGCTAGCTGGCGTCGGCGAGGCCCGCCTGCACGGGCGCCCCGCGTTGGTATGTCATCCCGCTCGCCCGGTACTGGCGCGTCTTCTGATGCCTCTGGCAGCCCCCTCCGGGTGGGCGGTCTGCTGGCTGGAGGCGACCAGTGCGGCTTCCGCCCTGGCACCGAGAAACACATAGAGCCCCAGCGCCAGCAGCAACCCCACGGCGCAGCCCATCACCCCCACCGCAGGCCAGAGCAGTTCGCTCTGGCCGAGGGATCCCTTGAACAGCAGCAGCAACCCCTCGATGGAGACCGCGATCAGGATGGCGGCGATAAAGCGGGTAATGGTGCGCCGGATGGCGCTGTGGCGGAAGATGTCCTTATGCAGCAGCACTTCCTCTTCGAGGATGGTCTTGCCGAGATCGAACACCGCCAGCGCGAGCGTGAGGAAGATGATGGCGCTGAAGGCGCCGAGCCGGTTCTGCTGGGTGCCGCACAGCAGCAGATAGAGCTGTTCCAGCCCGTGCCAGATGAGGGTGCCGACGATGAGAAACAGGGCCAGACTCAGGACGACGTAGACGGCCCTGAACCAGGGAATGGCGCGCCGCCGCTCTCTGTCCCCCATCAGCCAGGCGATCAGCTGGTGCAGGTTGATCTCCAGCTCCCGGCCATGGCCCTGCACCAGCAGGCGCAGCTGCCCCTGGGCCGCCGGAACGGGCGCCAGTATGGCTGGCCTGATCTGGGGGGGCAGGCTCTTCACCTCCTCGACGAAGGCATAGGTCTTGAGAGACGCCTCGGGGAGGGTGAGCAGCCCCAGCAGCAGGGGGGCCAGCTCGGTTTCGTACTCCTGATAGCGCCGCAGCACATCGATGGGGCTCATCTCTGCCATATACACCTCGGTCCAATGGGCTCCTGAAGCAGGGGCCTGCAAATTGTGGGCCCGATTTATGACAGCCCGTGTACGGCGCGGCGCACCAGCAGGTGGCAAGGTTCCGGTGAGGGACTTAAAGATGCACCACTACGGTGCCTTGTCGGGACGAGCAAACAAAAAAGGGCCCCATCGGGGCCCTCTGCACATCTTGCTGCTTGTCAGCCAGCCAGCTTGGCGAAGCTGCGCTCGGCGGCCGCCAGAGTGTGTTCAATCTCCTTGTCGCCGTGGGCCAGCGACAGGAAGCCCGCCTCGTAGGCGCTCGGCGCCAGATAGACACCCTCTTCCAGCATCAGATGGTAGAAGCGCTTGAAGCGTTCCATGTCGCAGCGGGTCACCTGCTCGTAGCGGGTGATCTCGGGCTCGTCGGTGAAGAAGAAGCCGAACATGCCGCCCAAGTAGTTGATGGCAAGCGGGATGCCGTGCCTGGCGGCGGCGGCTTTCAGCCCCTCGGCGACACGGGCGGTCTTGGTGCTCAGCTGCTCATAGAGGCCCGGCTCCAGCAGCAGGTCCAGCATGGTGAGGCCGGCGGCCATGGCCACCGGGTTGCCGGAGAGGGTACCAGCCTGATAGACGGGGCCGGTCGGGGCGATGTGCTGCATCACCTTCTTCTTGCCGCCGAAGGCGCCTACCGGCATGCCGGCACCGATGATCTTGCCGAGGGTGGTGAGATCCGGATCGATGTTGTAGTGACCCTGGGCACCGCGCAGGGAGACGCGGAAGCCGGTCATCACTTCGTCCAGGATCAGCAGGGCGCCGAACTCGTCACAAATGGCGCGAAGCCCTTCCAGGAAGCCGGGCACCGGCGGGATGCAGTTCATGTTGCCAGCGACCGGCTCGACGATGATGCAGGCGATCTCGCTGCCGTACTGGGTGAAGGCTTCGCGCACCGAGTCCAGATCGTTAAAGACACAGGTGAGCGTGTGTTTGGCGAAATCGGCGGGTACGCCCGGGCTGTTGGGCTGACCCAGGGTGAGGGCGCCTGAGCCGGCCTTGACCAGCAGGGAGTCGGCGTGGCCGTGGTAGCAGCCTTCAAACTTGACGATCTTGTCGCGACCGGTATAGCCGCGGGCCAGCCGGATGGCGCTCATGGTCGCCTCGGTGCCGGAGTTGACCATCCGCACCTGCTCCATGGAGGGGACGATCTGGCGCACTTTTTCGGCCATCAGCACTTCGATCTCGGTCGGCGCACCGTAGCTCAGTCCCTTCTCCACCGCCTTGATGACGGCGGCCTTGATGGCCGGGTGGTTGTGGCCCAGCAGCATGGGGCCCCAGGAACCGATGTAATCCACATAGGCCTGGCCGTCCACGTCATAGAGGTAGGCGCCATCGGCGTGATCGATGAAGCGGGGTGTACCGCCGACCCCGTTGAAGGCGCGGACCGGTGAGTTGACGCCACCGGGAATGGTCTGGCGGGCCTGTTCAAACAGCTGATCTGATTTTGACATGGATCATCCTTAATGGGATTTTGGTCGTTACCCGGGCACAGGCTGCCGATTGCGGCTCGGCAGGGGATGGCGGGAGGAGTATGCTTTGCGCTCTCGCCCCGGACTCTCGCCCGTGAAACATGAAACGGGCCGACTATAGCAGAAAGGCCCAGAGCTGGGCAGCCGAGGCCGAGGTGTGTCTGGTCCTCGTTAGATGAGCGTGATTATCCATGGAGCAACAAGCCATTCCTTCCGCCGACGCGGCCTCGCTGCGTCGTCCTCCAGTCTTGCAGCGCCTGATACGGCGGGACAAGATGCCGCTGCTGGTGCTCCTGCTGGCGGCCCTGGTCGGCCTGCTGGCAGGCTTGGTGTGCGGACTGTTCGAGTCTTGCGTTCACTGGCTGGCCCAGCAGCGTGTCGACTTGCTGGCCGATCGCCCCTGGTGGCAGCTCGGCCTGCTCGGCTTTGGTTTCAGCGCCCTGCTGGGGTTGGTCGGCTATTTCCTCACTCATGCCTTTGCCCCAGAGGCAGGGGGATCCGGTATCCCGGAAATTGAAGGGGCCATGGACGACCTGCGCCCGGTACGCTGGTGGCGGGTGTTGCCGGTGAAGTTTTTTGGCGGGGTCTGTACCCTGAGTTCCGGCATGGTGCTGGGGCGGGAGGGGCCCTCGGTGCAGATAGGGGGCAACCTCGGCAAGATGGTGGCGGATATCTTCCGGTTGCCCAAGGAGCATGGCCATGCCCTGCTGGCTGCCGGTGCGGCGGGTGGTCTCGCTGCGGCCTTCAATGCCCCGCTGGCAGGGATACTGTTTGTCATGGAAGAGATGCGACCGCAATTTCGCTACTCCTTCCTCGCCATCAAGGCGGTCGGGATTTCGGCCGTCATGGCGACCCTGATGCTGCAGAACATGAAAGGGCAATCCCCCGTCATCATGCTGCCCCACTACGACGCTCCGGCCTTGAAGGCGCTCTGGCTGTTTCTCTTCATGGGGGGCTGCTTTGGTGTGCTGGGGTTCGTCTTCAACAAGCTGGTGCTCGCCTGTCAGGATGGTTACCTGGCATTGCATCAGAACAAGCGCCACCGCTTCGTCATCATCGGCATGGGGGTGGCTGGAACCTTTGGCATGCTGTCGCTGTTCGCCCCTTCGGTCACTGGAGGGGGAATCGAGCTCATCCCGCATCTGACGGGGGGAGATTATGCGGTGGCGACCCTCTTCATCATCTTCTCGGTGCGACTGGTGGGTACCCTCATCTGCTTTTGCTCGGGGGCCCCTGGTGGTGTCTTTGCGCCGACCCTGGCGCTGGGCACCCTGTTCGGGGTGATCTTTGGTCACCTGTTCCACTCTGCATTTCCCGATCTCGGCATCGAACCGGGTGCCTTTGCCATCGCCGGCATGGGGGCGCTCTTCGCCGCCACCGTGCGTGCCCCCATTACCGGCATCGTGCTGGTGACAGAGATGACAGACAACTATCAGCTGATCCTGCCCATGATGATCACCACCATAGGGGCAACCCTGGTGGCGCAATGGTTGGGGGGGCGTCCCATCTATTCCCAGATCCTGGAGCGAACTTTACGGCTTGCTGCGCGTCAAAACCGGGGTGAAAGCAGCATCGCGACCGGTTAACTCTTTGTTTATCCGTATCAATCCGGCATGGTCGCGTATAGTGAAAAGAAACCGGCTGTGTTGATGTCGGCATATAGAAGAGGCCTTATGTCCCAAATCGTGAAGTTATTGGTGGTGCTGTCTGTGGGGGCATGTATCGGTTATGTCGTCGGGAACAGACAGGTGCTGGCTCAGAGCAGCCTGATGACGGTGCAGCAAGAGACGTTGGAGCGTCAGAGCAAGGCCATTGCACAACTGAAGACGGATCTCGGCGTCAGGGAGACCCTGCTGGCGACCCAGAAGGCCGCCTTCGAGCAACTTCAGCAGACGCTCAAGGATCAGGAAGCCCAGGTACAGGAGCAGAAGCGTCAGCTCGCCTTCTTCGAACGCATCATGCGTCCCACCGGCGAACAGGTGGGGGTATCCATCGACAATCTAACATTGCAGGAGACGAGTGTGCCGGGTCGCTACCACTATCGTCTGGCGCTCACACAACCCGCCAAGAAGCGGGAGCTGTTTCGGGGGCAGGTGCAGATCCGGCTCGAAGGCAGTCTGGCTGACAAGCCCAGGATCCTCAGTGGCCGGGATCTTGGTATGAAGGTGGGGGAGGGACGCTACGCGTTGCGATATTTCCAGCTCTTGGAGGGCAATTGGCAGCTTCCCTCAGGCTTCATCCCGGACAGGGTGAGAATCCTCATCCCGAAGGAGGGTCGGCAACCGGCCCAGGAGCTGGTTGCTGAGTGGAACGAGGTGCTCAAGCCTCTGGTCGCTCAACCAACCCCCTTGCCGGCAGCACAGTAAGAGAGTGGTGAATACTTGAACTAAATGGTCGGGTATTGGATAATTTCGCGGTTTCCATGTTTGTGGATGTAACGGTTGTGAGGTCAGCAATGAGTGCAGTAGCAGAAGCTCCCTTGCCCATCCAGATGACGGATGCGGCAGCCAACAAGGTAAAGACCTTGATCACCGAAGAAGAGAATCCCGAACTCAAGTTGCGGGTCTACATCACTGGGGGGGGCTGCTCCGGTTTCCAGTACGGTTTCACGTTTGACGAGAAAATCAATGATGGCGATACCGTGGTCGAGAAGAGCGGCGTCACCATGGTGATCGATCCCATGAGCCTGCAATACCTGGTCGGCGGCAGCGTGGATTACACCGAAGGCCTGGAAGGTTCCCGTTTCACCGTGACCAACCCCAACGCCACGACGACCTGCGGTTGCGGTTCCAGTTTCTCCATCTGATCTATAGCAGCATGATATGAAGGGCCCCGAGGGGCCCTTTTCATTTTTGTATGCCTGGCGTGGCTGGCATGTAGATCTTGATGTGGCGAAAACGGGTACCGATTGGTAGTGATAGAGAAGGTGTGCGGGCTCATTTAGATGAATCATTGACGGCTTTTTAGTCTGATTGGTTGTTGATTAAACACCTGAACGTCTTTTTCAAATAAACACGTAGTTTTCGCTTGTCAGCGAGAATCATATCCCTATAATGCGCCTCCATCAGCACGGCGCAGTGCGTGTCTGGTCCACCTTGCAAAGCAAGCTGGTGAGGGTTATAGTTTAAGACCCTGCTCTTTAACAATTTGAATCAAGCAATCTGTGTGGGCACTCACAGCATCGAACATCAAAAACAATTTTTGATTTTCAATGTCTGGTGAAGTGACCAAGACGATTTCTTAGCAATAAGAAGTCGAACAGTTTATTTCAGCAATTCATTGAGCCGCCTTAACAGGCAACCAAACTTAAATTGAAGAGTTTGATCATGGCTCAGATTGAACGCTGGCGGCAGGCCTAACACATGCAAGTCGA
>NZ_JAPCIS010000040.1:0-38873 GCF_027707425.1 Aeromonas sp. QDB63 | reverse complement strand
CCCAGGGCGGTGAAGATATCAAAGACCCGTTTTCCGGTAAATCGCAATGCGGCTCCGCTTAAGTGAACAGCATTGCCGCAATTGCGGGGCGTTTTTTTATGCAGAACTCACACAGTGACGAGCGGTCATCGGTCCGCTGGTACGCCAGGCGGCAGCAGCCACTCCCCCTGCCACAGGGTCAGTGCCCGGCCCGCCATCAGCACCCGCTCCTCCTGCAATTCCAGCCTGAGATCCCCGCCCCGGGCTGAGATCTGGCGGGCCCGCAATTGCCGTTTGCCGAGCCGCTCTGCCCAGAAGGGCACCAGGGCGCAGTGGTTGGAGCCGGTCACCGGATCCTCGTCCACCCCGACCCAGGGGGCGAAGTAGCGGGAGACGAAGTCGTCCTCTCCCCGGCTCGATGGCGCCGTCACCATGATCCCCCGGCCCGGCAGCGCCCGCAGGGCGTGAAAATCGGGGGTGAGCGCGCGGACCTCTTCCTCGCTGGCGAGCTCAAGCAGGAACTTGGCCCCGGCCGCCAGGGTTTGCAGCGGCTGGCAGCCAAGAGCCGCCCCATAGGCCGGATCCAGAATGAGCGGCGCCAGGGCAATGCGCGGAAAATCGAGCCAGATCCACTCCCCTTCCCGCCGGGCAACCAGCTCGCCGCTGCGGGTCGCGAAGCGGATGGGCTGATCTTCGGCCACCGCCCCCGTCTGCCACAGCACATGGGCCGCCGCCAGGGTGCCATGGCCGCACAAGTCCACCTCCACTTGCGGGGTGAACCAGCGCAACCCGTAATGCTCCTCCCCCAGTTGGGTCAGAAAAGCGCTCTCAGAGAGGTTGAACTCCGCTGCCATGGCCTGCAGCTCGGCGTCGGGCCGCGCTTCCCCCAGCACCACCACGGCGGGGTTGCCTCCGAAGGGGTGATGGCTGAAGGCGTTGACATGATAGAGACGGGACATGGTTGCTCCTTGGGGCATGAGAGATCACCGGGACAGGGGGCTCGGCAAGGCCATTTTTATATCACGGGCGCCCCGGGGCTGAGATGGATTTTGGCTTTATAAATTCATAAATCGCATAAAGAAGATATTTTTATTCTTTGTTGTTATTCATTACACCCCTTACCCTGACCAAAAATCAGACCATGGAAGACATGTGTGATGCCATTGACAGCCCCCACCCTGAGCCCGCTCTCTGACGAACAGCAGCGCCAGCTCAACCAAGTTCTCACCACCCTCAATACCCAGCAACTGGCCTGGGTCAGCGGTTATCTCTACGGCCTCTCCCAGGCGGGCGTCCAGCCCGTGGCGAGCGCAGGCGCAGAAGTCGCGGCTCCCGGCGGCAGCCTGACCATTCTCTACGGCTCCCAGACCGGGAATGCCAAGGGCGTGGCCAGCGCCATCAAGGCCCAGGCCGAGGCCCGCGGCCTGCCGGTGACCCTCACCTCCATGGCGGACTACAAACCCAAGCAGCTCAAGAAAGAGAGCCACCTGCTGGTGGTAGTGAGCACTTACGGGGAGGGGGAGCCCCCCGAGAGCGCCGTCGATCTGTTCGAGCAGCTTAAAAAAGGCAAGGTCGGCAAGCTGGAAGGGCTCAAGTTTGCCGTGCTGGGGCTGGGTGACAGCTCCTATGAGTTCTTCTGCCAGACCGGCAAGGATTTCGATGGTTTCCTCGCCAAAGCGGGGGCCGAGCGCATCCATGAGCTAGCTAGCCTCGATGTGGATTATCAGGATGCCGCCAAGGCCTGGGGCGAGCAGGCCGTTGCGGCGGTCGCCGCCACCCTCTCTGCCGGCGCCGCGACTGCCAGCGTGGCGGGCTCGGTGCAGGCCGCCGTCGGCCACAGCCAGTACAACAAGGAGAACCCCTTCCCGGCCAGACTCTCGGTGAACCAGAAGATCACCGGCCGCGACTCCACCAAGGACATCCGTCACATCGAGATCAACCTGGAAGAGTCCGGCATCACCTATCAACCGGGGGATGCGCTCGGCATCTGGTTCGACAACGACGCTGATCTCGTGGGGGAAGTGCTGGCCCTGACCGGTCTGACCGGTGACGAGGCTACCCCCCATGGCAGCCTGCGCGAGGCGCTGACCCGTCACTACGAGCTGACCCGGCTGCACGGCGGCCTGATCACTGGCCTCGCCGAGATCACGGACAACGCGGCGCTCAAAGATCTGGCCGGTGACAAGGCCCAGGTCAACGCCCTGGTGGCCAGCGCCCAGGTGGTGGACGTACTGAAACGCTTCCCGGCTTCCTTGAGTGCCGATCAACTGATCGCACTGCTGCGCCCCCTCACCCCCCGCCTCTACTCCATCGCCTCCGCCCAGAGCGAGGTGGAAGAAGAGGTGCACCTGACCGTCGGCGTGGTGCGCTACCGCCAAGAAGATGGCACAGTGCGAAGCGGCGGCGCCTCCTCCTATCTGGCGGACCGTCTGCCGGAAGATGCCGAGGTCCGGGTGTTCGTGGAGCACAACGACAACTTCCGCCTGCCCGCCAATCCCGACACCCCCGTCATCATGGTGGGGCCGGGCACCGGCATTGCCCCGTTCCGCGCCTTCCTGCAGGAGCGGGAAGCACAGGGGGCAGAGGGCAAGAACTGGCTCTTCTTCGGCAACCCCCACTTCACTCAGGACTTCCTCTATCAGGTGGAGTGGCAGCGTTATGTGAAATCGGGACTGCTGTCCAAAATCTCCCTGGCCTTCAGCCGGGATCAGGCCAACAAGATTTATGTGCAGGACCGCCTGCGCGAGGCAGGGCTTGAGCTCTACCAGTGGCTGGAAGCAGGCGCTCACTTCTATGTGTGTGGCGACGCCAACCACATGGCGAAGGATGTGCAGGAAGCCCTGCTGGAAGTGATTGCGGAACACGGCCACAAGAGCCGTGAGGAAGCAGAAGAGTATCTGAGCGAATTGCGTCGTGCCAAACGTTATCAAAGGGATGTCTATTGATGAGCAAACAACTTATTCCGGGACCGGTCGAAGGGCCGCTGGCTGACAACGAACGCCTCAAGCGCGAGAGCAACTTCCTGCGCGGCACCATCGCCGAAGATCTGCAGGACCCGCTCACCGGCGGCTTCAACGGCGACAACTTCCAGCTGATCCGCTTCCACGGCATGTATCAGCAGGATGACCGCGACATCCGCCCGGAGCGCGCCGCCCAGAAGCTGGAGCCCCTGCACAACGTCATGCTGCGCGCCCGCCTGCCCGGCGGCATCATCACCCCGGCCCAGTGGCAGGTGATCGACAAGTTCGCCGAAGAACACAGCATGTACGGCAGCATCCGCCTGACCACCCGCCAGACCTTCCAGTTCCACGGGGTACTGAAGCGCGACATCAAGCTGATGCACCAGACCCTCAACAGCACCGGTATCGACTCCATCGCCACCGCGGGGGACGTGAACCGCAACGTACTCTGCACCAGCAACCCGGTGGAGTCCGAGTTGCACCAGGAGGCCTACGAGTGGGCCAAGAAGATCTCCGAGCACCTGCTGCCCAAGACCCGCGCCTACGTGGAGATCTGGCTGGATGGCGAGAAGCTGGGGGGTGACGAGGAGCCGATCCTGGGCTCCAACTACCTGCCGCGCAAATTCAAGACAACCGTGGTCATCCCGCCCCACAACGATGTGGACATCCACGCCAACGATCTCAACTTCGTGGCCATTGCCGATCACGGCAAGCTGGTGGGCTTCAACGTGCTGGTGGGGGGCGGTCTGGCCATGACCCACGGCGACACCACCACCTACCCGCGCAAGGCGAGCGACTTTGGCTTCATTCCGCTCTCCCACGTGCTGGAGGTGGCGGCCGCCGTGGTCAGCACCCAGCGCGACTGGGGCAACCGGGTCAACCGCAAGAACGCCAAGACCAAGTACACCCTTGAACGGGTGGGGGTCGAGGCCTTCAAGGCCGAGGTGGAGAACCGCGCCGGCATCCAGTTCGGGCCGGTTCACCCCTATGAATTCACCAGCCGTGGCGATCGCTTCGGCTGGGTGGAGGGGATCGACGGCAAGCACCACCTGACCCTGTTTATCGAGAACGGCCGCCTGCTGGACTTCCCGGGCAAGCCCCTCAAGACCGGCATGCTGGAGATCGCCAAGGTGCATCAGGGGGACTTCCGCCTCACCGCCAACCAGAACCTCATCATCGCGGGCGTGCCTGCCGGCGAGAAGGCACGCATCGAAGCCCTGGCGCGTCAGTACGGTCTGCTGGATGACGGCGTGAGCGAGCAGCGCAAGCAGTCCATGGCCTGTGTGGCCCTGCCCACCTGCCCCCTGGCAATGGCCGAGGCCGAGCGCATGCTGCCTGCCTTCGTCACCGACATCGAGGGCCTGCTGGCCAAGCACGGCCTGGCGGATGACGCCATCATCTTCCGGGTCACCGGCTGCCCCAACGGCTGCGGCCGCGCCATGCTGGCGGAAGTGGGTCTGGTGGGCAAGGCGCCGGGTCGCTACAACCTGCACCTGGGGGGCAACCTGGAGGGGACCCGCATCCCGCGCCTGCACCTGGAGAACATCACCGAGCCGCAGATCCTGGCCGAACTGGACGCCCTGATCGGCCGCTGGGCGAGCGAGCGCAACCCGGACGAGTGCTTCGGCGATTTTGTCATTCGCGCCGGCATCATCGCCCCGGTTATCGACTCCGCGAGGGACTTCTATGCAGCCTGAACAGACTGATACAGCCCGGCTGGCGCGCACCGCCGACGGCCGGCTCGACCTCGACGCCCTCCTGGCCCTGGGCCGGGAGGATCAGGTCGAGGCGCTGGCCCCTCTCAACCGGGAGCTGGACGCCATGAGCGCCCCCGAGCGGGTGCGCTGGGCCCTGGCCAACCTGCCGGGGGAGCATGTGCTGTCGTCGAGTTTCGGCATCCAGGCGGCGCTCATGCTGCACCTGGTGAGCCGCGAGCGGGCCGACGTGCCCGTGGTGCTGACCGACACCGGTTATCTCTTCCCCGAGACCTACCGTTTCATCGACGAGCTGACCGAGCGTCTCGCGCTCAACCTCAAGATCTACCGGGCCGAACTCAGCCCGGCCTGGCAGGAGGCCCGCTTCGGCCTCCTGTGGGAGCAGGGGGTGGAGGGGATCACCCGCTACAACCAGCTCAACAAGGTGGAGCCCATGGACCGCGCCCTGAACGAGCTGGGTGCCCGCACCTGGTTCTCGGGCCTGCGCCGTGAGCAGTCCGGCAGCCGGGGCAAGCTGCCGGTGCTGGCCATCCAGCGCGGTCGCTTCAAGTTCCTGCCGGTGATCGACTGGAGCAACAAGGACGTCTTCTACTACTTCAAGGAGTTCGACCTCCCCTACCACCCCTTGTGGGAGCAGGGCTACCTCTCGGTCGGCGACGTGCACACCACCGCCAAGTGGGAGCCCGGCATGAGCGAGGAGCAGACCCGCTTCTTCGGCCTCAAGCGCGAGTGCGGCCTGCATGAGGAAGGTGGCGAGAGCGACGGCTCCGGCATCTGATCCCCCGGCCCGGCCATGTGCTGCGCCCCGCCCACAAAAAAACGCCCGGCAACTGCCGGGCGTTTTTCTTTGTGCAGAAGGGCGACGTACCCCTCATTACATGGCGGCGGCGCGCGCCTGATTCATCCAGTCGTTCACCAGTGCCTCGTGGCCCTTGAGCCAGGCGTCGGCATGACGCTCCACGTCCGCCGGCTTGTTCTGCCCTTTGTTCATCAGGCCGTTCTGCACGTTGATGTCATTGAGCGGCAGCTTGACGATGGAGAAGAGCTTGGCGGCGGCCGGATTGGCTTCGGCAAACCGCTTGTTGGCAACAATGTGCATGGTGTTCACCGCAAAGCCGTAGTTCTTGCCGTTCGGCAAACGGGTCTTGGCCGCATCCGGGGCGTCGGCGGGGACTTCCAGCCACACCACATCCTTGCCCGGCACCAGTTCGCTGCTGAGCCAGTAGGGGGTCCAGGTGTAATAGAGCACCGGCTTGCCGGCCTGGTAGCGAGCCAGGGTATCGGCGATCAGCGCCGCGTAGTTGCCCTGCTTGTGGGCCACCGTGGGGGTCAGACCAAAGGCGTCGAGGTGATGGTTGATCGCCCCCTCGCAGCCCCAGCCGGGGTTGCAACCAATGAGGTCGGCCTTGCCGTCGCCATCCCCGTCAAACAGCGCCGCCACCTCGGGATCCTTGAGCTGGCCCAGGTTGGTGATGCCGTATTGGGTCGCGGTCTTCTTGTCGATGAGGTACCCCTGGGCGGCACCGGCCACATAGGTGCCCTCACGGAAGAACACCTTGTCGCCCCCCGCCTGCTCGTACTTGTTGTCCTGCAGCGGCACCCAGTTGAACGCGAGGAAGGTACCGTCTCCCTGGGCCACCGAGGCATAAGCCACGTTGTAGTCCACCTCCTGGGCGGGCTGGACATCGTAACCCAGACGCGCCATCAGCTTGCTCACCAGCAGGCTCTGGAAGGCCTCTTCCGGCAAGGAGCTCTGCAAGGGCTGAACGCGAACCCCCTCCCCCGGCAACTCGGCGCTGGCCATGGCGAGCGGGCTCAGCAGTTGGGCACTCAGCAGCAATGTGCCCAGGGTCAATCCTTTGGTGGTCTGTCTCATGCATTTACTCCTTTGTAATCGATTTTCTTGTCACGACCGGTCAGACGCAGCAGCAGGGCGGCGGGGCCGTGCTGATACCAGCGGCCGGTACGGGTGCGATCCGGTTGCCCCATCGCCTGGGTGAGGCGGTCGAGCACGATGGCCAGCAGCACGATGCCGAGGCCGCCGATGGAGGCGAGCCCCATGTCGAGCCGGCCGATGCCGCGCAGCACCATCTGGCCGAGGCCCCCCACCGCGATCATGGAGGCGATCACCACCATGGAGAGCGCCAGCATCAGGGTCTGGTTGACCCCGGCCATGATGGTGGGCATGGCGAGCGGCAGCTGTACCTTGAACAGCAACTGGGAGGGGCTGGCACCGAACGAGTGGGCCGCTTCCACCAGATCTGCAGGCACCTGGCGAATGCCCAGCATGGTCAGCCGGATCATCGGCGGCAGCGCGAAGATGACGGTCACCACCACCCCGGGCACGTTGCCGATGCCAAACAGCATCACGATGGGGATGAGGTAGACGAACGCCGGGGTGGTCTGCATGGCATCCAGCAGCGGCCGGGTCCAGGTGGAGAGCCGCTCGCTGCGGGCCAGCAGGATGCCGGTGGGCAACCCCAGCAGCACACAGAAGAACAGCGAGGTCAGCACCAGGGACAGGGTCACCATGGCATCGGACCAGGCCCCGATGAGCCCGATCCCCACAAGAGACGCGAGCGTGCCGAGCGCCATGCGGCCGTTCACCAGTTGCCAGGCAAGCAGGGCCAGGAGCCCCATCATCAGGGTGGAGGGCACCGTCTGCAGCAGATGGGTCATGGCGTTCAGGGTCAGCTCCACCGGTGCGCGGATCAGCTGGAACAGCGGCCGCAGGTTCTCCACCAGCCAGCCGATGCCCCCTTCCACCCAGGTATCCAGCGGCACCAGCGCCTGCTGGAAAGGATCCAGCCAGTCGATGGCGGTTGTGGTGTCGGCGGCTTCGATCTGGTTCTGCCAGTCGGTGGCCTGGGTGTCGGTACTGCCCCAGGGATCGGACACCTCGGTGGACGCAGGTGCGCTCCAGGGATCTGCCGCCACCTCATCGGCCCGCAGGGAAGGGCTCGCCAGCAGCACCAGGGCCAGCAGCCCGCTCAGCAAGAAATGGGGATTCATCAGCTTCATGCCGGGGTACTCCTGTCCAGGGTGTTGAGCAGATTGGCCTTGGAGATGAGGCCGAGGTAAGTGCCATCCTCCTCGACCACGGGCACCTGACAGGGAGCGGCCGCCACCTGGCTGATCAGTTCATTGAGGGCGGTGTCCGCCAGAATGGGCTGGATGTCCGCCAGCAACGCCTGCTCCAGGCTGCCTTTGGCCCTGACCGCCTGACCGAGCGACTCCACCGAGACGACCCCGAGGAAGCGACGGCTGCGATCCACCACGTAACCGAACTCCCGCTCAAGCTCCTTGAGCTGGCGCAGGGCGTTGCCCGGCCCGTCGGTGGTGTGTTTCTTGATGAGGGGCACCTGCTTGCGGCTGGCCACATCGCGGGCGCTGAACACATGGGCCAGATCCACCCCGCGAAAGAAGGCGCGCACATAGTCGTTGGCGGGCTGGTTCAGGATCTCGTCCGGGGTGCCCACCTGCACCAGCTGGCCATCCTGCATGATGGCGATGCGATCGCCGATGCGCATCGCCTCGTCCAGATCGTGAGAGATGAAGACGATGGTGCGCTGCTGGCTGGCCTGCAGCTTGAGCAGCTCATCCTGCATTTCGGTGCGGATCAGGGGATCCAGCGCGGAGAAAGCTTCGTCCATCAGCAGGATGTCGGGGTCATTGGCAAGGGCCCGGGCCAGCCCGACCCGCTGCTTCATGCCGCCGGAGAGGGCATCCGGATAAGCCTCTATCCACTGTCCCAGCCCCACCTGATGGAGCGCCTGACGGGCGCTCTGCTGGCGCTCCGCCAGCGGTACACCGGTCAGCTCCAGCCCGAAGGCGGTATTTTCCAGCACACTCAGGTGCGGCATCAGGGCGAAAGACTGGAATACCATGCTGATCTTCTTGCGGCGCACCCGGCGCAGCTCGCGCTCCGAGATGGCGGCGATGTCCTCGCCATCGATCAGCACCTGGCCGCGGGTCGGCTCGATCAGCCGGTTGAAGAGACGCACCAAGGTGGACTTGCCCGAACCGGAGAGGCCCATCACCACGAAGATCTCCCCTTCGTTGATGGACAGATTGACATCCTGGACCCCCAGGGTCTGTCCGGTCTTTTTCAGGATACTGGCGCGATCATGCCCTTTCGCCAGCAATTTGAACGCTTTATCCGGCTGATCGCCGAAGATTTTGTAGAGGGATTTGACCTCGAGTTTGACTGTCATATTGTCCTTTTTTCTTGGCCGACGCCTTGCCTGGCAAACCGTCGAACGTGAGCCAACTACTTTTAACACTAAGTAATTTCACACCCAAATAAAAGAACCAATTGAAGCCAATCTGGAAATGTTAAATTTAACTTATTGATTTTTATTGGTTATTTTCATTCATAAAAATCCATTAAATCACGATAAAAACGCCTATAACAGACAGGGCCGCCACAGTATCGATGCACTTTCAGCACATTTCATTAATGATTAAAAGGCGTTAGCAGCAGGCGAAAAGAGAGGGTGGGGAGGATGGCCCCCATCGGAGCGATTAATGGCCTATTCATTACATAACTAATCATTTTAATGTCACGCATTCCGGATATTGCTTCAGGCACCTTCAGCCATGCCGGTTCAGCCCCCTTCTCTTTGCAGTAACAGGGCACAAAAAAGCCCCCGGCTGTCGCAAGGGGCTCTTCATGGCATCAGAGGGCTCAGCGCCGCTGCCAGGTCTCGAAACAGTAGGGATGGGGGTTCTTCTCGTCAGGCTGATGTAACTCGCGCTCGATGCACGACCAGTCGTTCTCATCGAAGGCCGGGAAGCGGGTATCCCCTTCCACCGCCAGATCGATACGGGTCAGATAGAGCCTGTCGGCCCGTGGCAGCAGCTGGCCGTAGAGATGACCGCCCCCGATCACCATCAGCTCCGCGACGTCACTATCCGCCAGCAGGGCCAGTGCGGCCTCCACCGAGTCGATAACCTCCACGCCGTCGGCCCGGTAGTCGGGGTTGCGGCTGATCACCAGATTGCGACGGCCGGGCAGCGGTCGTCCGATGGATTCAAAGGTCTTGCGCCCCATCAGCACCGGCTTGCCCAGAGTGACCCGCTTGAAGTGGGCCAGATCCGCCGGCAGGTGCCAAGGCATCTGGTTGTCCAGCCCTATCACCCGATCGTGGGCCATGGCGGCAATCATGGAAATCATCATGGGGTCAACCTCTCGCACCGTCGTCAGATAATGGGGCGGTTACGGTACACGACCAGAGAGGGGATCGCCAAACCGAAACTCAGGGCCCCCACGATAAACAGCGCCTTGAGGCCGTTCTCCACCGCGCTCTGAAGCAGCTCCATGGTCACCCCGGAGATATTGAGCTCCACGATGGCGATCATGGTCTTGAACGCATAGCTGCCCGGGATCATGGGGATGATGGAGGCAACGCTGAACACAGGGCGCGGTGCCAGCAGGCGGCGCGACCAGTAGACACAGACAAAGCCGACCGTGGTCGCCGCTGCCAGGGTGGCCCACTCGATGGGCATGCCGTAGTGGATGAGCAGGGTACGCAGGCTGTGGGCCAACGCGCCCCCCATGGCGCAATATTTGAGCATCCGTGGCGGCACGTTGAACAGCATGGCAAAGCCCACCGCCGGAATGGCCGACCAGAAGGCATCCTTGGCCAGCAGCCAGAGCAGTTCCATCATACTTTCCACCCCCAGATACCGGTCACCGACATGGCGAGAATGATCCCTATGGCTGCGCTGATGGTCAGCAGTGTCGCCGTGCCCCAGCGGGCCAGCCCCATGTTGAAGTAACCCTTCACCATGTCGGAGACCGCATTGATGAGCGGGAACCCCGGCACCAGCAGCAACACGCTGGCGGCCATGGCGAGATAGGGTTGTTCGCCCCAGCCGAAGAAGGTGGCGCTGGAAGCGAGCAGGGTGGCGATAAACCCGGTGGCGGCAAAGTTGATGAGGGGGCTGTGGTGATGGCGGGCAATGAGCTGGCGCACCCGCATGGCGACCGAGGCCGAGCAGCAGGTCACCAGGAAGATGGGCCAGTCACCGCCAAACAGCAGGCAGAAGGCACCGCAGGAGAGCCCCACCATGGGCACCACCAGCCAGGGGTGATAGTGGAACGGCGTGATGGCCTCGAGGCGCTGACGTACCTCGCGCGCGCCGATAAGCGACTTTTCCGTCATGATGCAGATGCGCTGGATTTCGCACACCACCTGCATGTTGATGCCGTGCTCCCGCACCCGGCGGGTGGTGGTGACGCAACTGCCCTGGTAGAGGCTGGTGAGGACGATGGCGCTGGAAGAGATGGCCATCTCGACGCTCTCCAGCCCGAGCGCCATGCCCAGGCGGACCGTGGTCTGCTCGATGATGCGGCTCTCCGCCCCAAACTGGGCCAGCATCTGGCCCGCCTTGACGATGATCCGGGTGATCTCCGTCTGCTGCTCTCGCGACAGCACCCTTCCTGGTGTGATGCTTCTCATGATCCCTTTGAGTCATAGCAAGATGAAATGTGTCTGGATATTACCCCAAAATAAATACACCTTCATCCATCTCTATCGGACTGCGGGCACTGGTCACTATTATTCAGCCGCCCGGGGAATATTTGCAGCAAATAAAAAACAATTCACCCAACTTGCTTAACAACTTGTTTGAGAAGGGGTGAAACAAATTAATAAATACCCTGTTTTTTTTATATCTTGAACAGGGCCGTGAATTATTTCCGTTTCAGATAACTGGAAAACGCTATCACATTATCCGGCAGCGGGGGCTCTGCCATTTCCTGACAAGATTCGTTCTGCAGATCCAGAATGTGCTGGCGCATGGCGTAGACGGAGTCATGCATCATGTTGGCTATCCGGATGCAGCTGTCGAGGTTGTTTCTTGCCAGGCGGCGCTGGCAGTCGATGCGAAATTGCAGACCTCGCAACCGACGTTGCCGCTCTGGCCCCACCTGGGCGATCAGGGTCTCTATCTGCTGGTGCAGCAGCGCGTCGAGTCGCTCCGGCTCGGCCAGCGCCCAGTACTTCAGGGTATCGAAATCAGGCAGCTCCATATACCCTCCTGGCCGGACCTCGCCCATGGAACGGAACGACGCCGGGCACATCACTATTTCACTGTCCCTAGGGAAGGTTATATAGGATGGTGGCGATTTTGGGCCATTCACCGCCGAGCCACAGGAGTCCGGTTTTTGGCACGGATTGCGCATCGTTGGCGGAAAAAATCATTTATTCCTTATGATTCATGAAATTAACCGAATCCGGCCTGCGTCAGTTTTTTTATAAAATTTCAGCACCATTTTTCTCGGCCTTATGCCTTATTAAGGGACTTTCCTCAAAATTGTTTTTCATTCGACTCTCCCCCAGGCTCGATGCCCTCCCCTTGCCTCATCCGGCGGTTTAACATATCTCACTGATTATGTTATTTTATTTACCACTTTATTGCGGCAACCAAGGGCAGACCATGAGCAAGGCAAGAATCGGTATCGTCACCGTCAGCGATCGCGCCAGTGCAGGCATCTACGAAGATCTCTCCGGCAAGGCCATCATCGACACCCTGAACGCCTACCTGACCTCGGAATGGGAGCCCGTCTATCAGGTGATCCCCGACGAGCAGGATCAGATTGAGGCGACCCTGGTTCGGCTGGTGGACGATGAGCAGTGCTGCCTTGTCGTTACCACGGGGGGCACAGGGCCGGCCAGGCGGGATGTGACCCCGGAGGCCACCGAGGCGGTGTGCGATCGCATGATGCCGGGCTTTGGCGAGCTGATGCGGGCCGAGTCCCTCAAGTTCGTGCCGACCGCCATCCTGTCGCGCCAGACCGCCGGCCTGCGCGGCAGCTCGCTCATCGTCAACCTGCCGGGCAAGCCCAAATCGATCCGCGAGTGCCTGGATGCGGTCTTCCCCGCCATTCCCTACTGCATCGACCTGATGGAAGGGCCCTATCTCGAGTGCGACGAGGCCATCATCAAACCGTTCCGCCCGAAGAAATAAGCACTGGGCGGGGATTTCCCCCGCCCTTTGCTCATTTGCGCCCGTATACCTTGACCCCGGCCTTGCTCCCTTCCGAATTGCCGTACACCTCGATCCGCTTGATGCAGAGCCGGCTGCCGAGGGATTGCCACCCCGACTCCTGATCCTCTTTCAGATCCTTGTCGAAATAGAGGGTCTTGCTGCGATCGTTGCCATAAAACACCTTGACCCGCTCCAGGGTCAATTCCCGTCCTGCCTTGACCATGATGGATTTGGTCGGCCGGCAGGCGAGCATGGGAATGATGGCGGGATGATCGCCGACCCCGAGCAGAATGGTCTGCCCCAAGCGGATATCCTCGTCGGCCATGGCGGGGGGAACAGCAGCCCCCAGCAGCGCCATGGGTACGCAGATGCGCAACGCGCGGGCAAGAGTGGACAAGGAGTAAAGGGAAAACAGCGCTGACATGATGCCTCCTGAAAAAAGGAGTCATGATAAGGGCCCGATGCCAGACCCAAGCTGTACTGGCCCTGTACCAGGGGCCATGACAATGGCCGGAGGCCGTGTGGGTAACGGGGGCCTGGGCCCCCGTTACCCCTGCCGGACGCGCTAACCGCCCCACATGGCCGACAGCCGCGACTCCATGGCCTCTTCCTGCTCATCCGGCAGCTCGGTGAAGAAGTCGAGTCCGGTCTGCTCCTCCACCTCATCCACCGTCACCACATAGTCCGCCAGCCGACTGGCCGAGACGTTCTCTTGCGACAGGATGAAGGCGATGGCCCGCTTGCCCGCCAGATCCATCACCACCCGGTAGTAGGCGTGGGGCACGGTCACGCCGTTGCCGATGGCGCCATCGGAGTGGGTGAAGATGGGGCCGGTGATCACCTGCACGCTCTTGTAGGTGATGGCCCACTGCCGGGTCTTCTCCTCCAGGATGCGCCAGGCCCCCTGGTTGAGCGCCGGCAGTTGCGGGGTCATGTTGGTCAGCAGGAAGCTCTGCTTCATGGTGTTGGCGGTGGAGCGCATGTCCGCCGCCGGCGCCTGGTGGCCGCGGTCATAGCCCGAGCCCTTGTAGTCCGACAGGGTGGCGCGAAACTGCACCGGCACCTCCTTGTCCTCGGCGGAGGCATCCTTGCGCGGCACCTGGCCCTGGGCGCTGGCGGCCGTCATCCGGTAAGAGACCCAGTCAGAGACCTTGGTGTCGTAGTTGTACCCGGCGGCATAGCCCTCCCGGCACAACAGCTGACTGGATTGACCGGGTACCCCCTGGGTGACGTGCTCCCCGCACTGGAATCCCGCCGCCAGGCTCGGGAAGGTGGTGAGAGTGAATCCGATAGCCAGAACTAATTTATTGATATTATTCATTATTATGCCACTCCTTGTGTTAGGCGGAGTGATTTGACACCAGGTCGGATGAGCAAGGCAATCGCACAAATAGCGAGCAATCCGGAAATGTGAAGAGGACGGTAAAACCGCAAACAAGGCGCCGCCAACCGGGGGATTGTCATCCCGCCGCCACTGTGCTGAGGGGGGAATTTCTCCAGCACTATCAGAGGGATAAGGGGTCAACACCGAGGCACTCTGTCAGCACAGCGCCCGGCTCCCGCCACGCACGCCCCTGACCGGGTCAGGGAATATCGAACAAATCCCAGCGAAATAAGGGATCCTCAAGCCCGATAATTAGTCCGCGCTTGTTTGCTCGAGATCAAACGGAGCCATGAAAAGCCCTCTAGAATCAGCCCGTCAGCTATTTGGGGCACCATGAAAGGGGGCCGTTCATGGCAAAAATGCCCGCAGGATTTCTCCTTCATGAATAAGCGGGCCCCGTTGCCGGAATACATCATGGCGCCGCCTCATGCCACGCTTCAAATAACGATGACGACAGACCTTTCATAACAATTAATCCGGTCTGGCACCGCGTACCCTGCGTTTCCAACGATGCCATTGACGAGGCCTTCCTGCCGGAAGGCCAGGAATGGCCGTGCTTTTCAATCAGGATAAGGATGCATGATGAAAAAGTCCCTGCTGGCTGGCGCCCTGCTGCTCTGCCCTGCCGCCTTTGCCGCCACCACACACTGGGAATACAGCGGCGAGGCCGGCCCGGCGAAATGGGCCAGCCTGACCCCGGAATATGGCCAGTGTGCCGGCAGCAACCAGTCGCCGGTCAACCTCTCGGGTCTGGTGAAGGCCGATCTGGCCCCCCTGCAGTTCCACTATCAGGCGGGTGGCAAGACGCTGGTCAACAACGGCCACACGGTGCAGGTCAACTATGCCCCCGGCAGCACCCTTGAGCTCGACGGCATGCACTTCGAGCTCAAGCAGTTCCACTTCCACGCCCCCAGCGAAAACCTCATCGAAGGCAGGTCCTACCCCCTGGAGGGTCACCTGGTCCATGCCAATGACAAGGGGGAGCTGGCGGTGGTCGCCGTGATGTTCGAGCCGGGCCAGGCCAACGGGGCCCTGAGCCAGGCCTGGCAGGTGTTGCCAGCCAAGGCGGGGGAGATCCATGCCTTCAAGGAACCCATCTCGGCAGAGCAACTGCTGCCCGCCCAGCACGACTACTACCGCTTCAGCGGGTCCCTGACCACCCCACCCTGCTCGGAAGGAGTGCGCTGGCTGGTGATGAAGGAGCCGGTCCAGGCCAGCCAGGCCCAGATCGATGCCTTCAAGGCGGTGATGCACCACCCCAACAACCGCCCCGTCCAACCTCTCAACGGGCGACTGGTGCTGGAATAAGAGGGTTATCTCACCGATTCGCGCAATAAAAAGAGGGCCTGTTGGCCCTCTTTTGCATCTTTCGCAAAGGTATTTACAGGCTGGCAGCGATGCGCGCCCCCAGCGCGGCGTTGTTCAGCACCAACTGAATATTGGCCGCCAGGGAGTTGCCACCGGTCAGCTCGCACACCCGGGCCAGCAGGAAGGGGGTGGACGCCTTGCCCTTCACCCCCTGCTCGTCCGCCTCTCGCAGTGCCTGGGCAATGGCGGCGTCGATGTCGGCCTTGGGCATTGCAAACTGGGTCGGGATCGGGTTGGCCACCACGGCGCCCCCGGCCAGCCCCAGCTCCCACTTCAGTCGCAGTGCCTCGGCGATGGCCGCCGGGCTCTCCAGGCGGTAATCCACCTTGAAGCCGCTCTCCCGGGTGTAGAAGGCGGGCAGCTCCTCGGTCTGGTAGCCGATCACCGGCACCCCCTGGGTCTCCAGGTACTCCAGAGTCAGACCGATGTCGAGGATCGACTTGGCGCCGGCGCAGACCACGGCCACCGGGGTCTGGGCAAATTCCTGCAGGTCAGCGGAGATGTCGAAGGTCTCCTGGGCGCCGCGATGCACGCCGCCGATGCCGCCGGTGGCGAACACCCGGATCCCGGCCATGGCGGCCACTATCATGGTGGAGGCTACCGTGGTCGCCCCCAGCCCCTTGTTGGCCAGCACGAAGGGGATGTCGCGGCGGCTGCACTTGGTGGCGGCGTGGCCGGCCCGGCCCAGCGCCTCCAGGGCCCCCGCATCCAGACCCACCTTGAGGCGGCCATCGATGATGGCGATGGTGGCCGGCACGGCGCCGTTGTCCCGCACCACCTGCTCCACCTGGCGCGCCGTCTCCACGTTCTGCGGATAGGGCATGCCGTGGGAGATGATGGTGGACTCCAGGGCCACCACCGGCTTGCCGGCAGCCAGCGCGGCGGCAACTTCAGGTTGGATATCGAGGTAAGCGTTCAACATGGGTACTCCTCCAGCATGCGTTCAACGGCGGCCTTGGATAGGCCGGAAAAGACGGTATCGGAACAATTGACGGTGAGGGCGGCGCAACCGAGGGCGAACCGGGTTGTCTCCATGATGCCCTGCTCCTGCAGCCAGGCGTGGGCCAGCCCTGCCATGAAGGCATCGCCGCCGCCGGTCACGTTGACGACCGGGCTGCCGAGCACGGGCAGATGGCCCTGGCAGGCCCCGTCGCTATAGAAGATCCCCTGATCGCCGAGGCTCAGGAAGAGCCGCTGCACCCCGGCGCGGTGGAACCAGGCCGCCGCCATGGGCCAGGTGTCGGGCCCGCCGATGGTGAAGCCGCACAGCTGCTCCGCCTCGGTGCGATTGGGTTTGAGGGTGTGGATGCGGTGCAGCCAGGGGCGGATCTTCTCCACCTTGGCCACCGACACGGTGTCCACGAAGATGATGTGCTCCCCCTGGCGCTCGAACAGCCAGTCCAGGGTGTGGGTGGCGAGGTTGGTGTCGAGCACCCAGAGCCGGGCCGCGCCAAGAAAACCGCTCAGGGGGGTGAGCCGGGCCGGGGTGAGCTGCTCGATGATCCCCATGTCGTTGACGGCGCAGCTCATCTCGCCGCTGCCATCGTGCAGGCTGAGATAGCAGGAGGTCGATTGACCCTCCAGTACCAGCACCTGGCGCACGTCGACCCCGGCGCGCTGGCTCACCTCCAGCAGGTGGTGGCCGTATTGATCGTTGCCCACCGCAGTCAGCAGCCGGGTGTCGGTGCCAAGGCGCGCCAGGTTCTCGGCGATGTTGCGCCCTACCCCGCCGGCGGAGGTGCGTACCCGGCCCGGGTTGGAATCGCCGATGCGCAGGTTGTCGTGGCTGCAGCCACAGATATCCATGTTGGCGCCGCCGATCACCACGGCGTAGGGACCTTCGCGCAGCACATAGCCGCGCCCCTGCACATAGCCCTGGCGCATCAGGCTGGAGATGTGGCTCGCCAGCGCGGAGCGGCTGATGCCGAGCCTGTCCGCCAGCTCCTGCTGGGCAATCATGGGATCCTGGCGCAGCAGGGCGAGGATCTCTTGCTCACGTTCCGTCATAGACAAACATCCAGTTGCAAACGTTTGTCCATTATTTCCGAATAAACGTTTTCCCACCATCCTCTCGTACAAGAAATGTCGGGTCGCGCACAAAAAATCACCGGGCAGTGCCCGGCGATCAAAACATGGTTTTCAGATGGGCCACTCACCCCAGCTGTACCCAGACCTCGCTCCCCTCCAGCCGCACCGGCCAGCAGGCGACGCTCAGGGCAGGATCGTCCAGACAGCGACCGTCCATCAGGGCGTAGCGCTGCTTGTACAGCGGCGAGGAGACCACGGGCTCCCCACCGGCATCCCCCACCAGGCCACGCCCCAGCACCGCAACGCCGGCCAGGGGGTCCACCCCGTCCAGGGCATAGACATGCTCCCCGAGGCGAAACAGCGCCAGTACCCGCCCCTCCAGCCAGGCGCTGCGCCCGGCCTGCTCCGGCAGCGCCGCCAGCTCGCACACCCGGTGCCACTGCCCGCAGAGCTGTGCATCGTCCTTGTCATCCTTCATACCACCTCCTTGATACTGATGGCGGGCGTGCAACCCGCTGCCCCCGCTCATACCACCTCCTTGATAGCGATATCCGGCACCCATTGCCCCCGCTCCTCACGGCGCGGCGGCGTCTCGTCCTCGGGCCGGTTGACGAAGGCCTCGAACAGCTTGAGCTTGTCCGGATCCGCCAATGTGCTCTTCCACTCGCACTGCCAGGTGCCGACTATCCCCTCCATCATGGTCTCCAGCTCGGCACCGATGCCGAGCCTGTCCTCGATGATCACCGACTTTAGGTAGTCGAGCCCCCCTTCCATGTTCTCCATCCAGACCGAGGTACGTTGCAGCCTGTCCCCGGTGCGCACATAGAACATCAGCAGCCGGTCGATGTAGCGGATCAGGGTCTGCTCGTCGAGATCCGTGGCGAACAGGTCGGCGTGGCGCGGCCGCATGCCGCCGTTGCCACACACATAGAGGTTCCAGCCCCGCTCGGTGGCGATGACGCCGATGTCCTTGCTCTGGGCCTCGGCGCACTCCCGGGTGCAGCCTGAGACCGCAAACTTCAGCTTGTGGGGGGCCCGCAGCCCCTTGTAGCGGTGCTCCAGGGTCTGGGTCAGGGTCATGGAGTCCTGCACCCCGTAACGACACCAGGTGGAACCCACGCAGGACTTCACGGTACGCACCGACTTGCCGTAGGCCTGACCGGTCTCAAAGCCCGCCGCCACCAGCTCGCCCCAGATGGCGGGCAGCTGGTCGACCCGGGCGCCGAAGAGATCGATGCGCTGGCCGCCGGTGATCTTGGTGTAGAGGCCGTACTTGCGCGCCACCTCGCCAATGGTGATGAGCCCCTCCGGGGTGATCTCCCCCCCCGGGATGCGCGGCACCACCGAATAGGTGCCGTCCTTTTGTAGGTTCGCAAGGAAGGCGTCGTTGGTATCCTGCAACGCGCGGTGGGGCTTCTCCAGCACGTGCTCGTTCCAGAGGGACGCCAGGATGGAGGCCACCGTCGGCTTGCAGATGTCGCACCCCAGCCCCTGGCCGTGCTTGTCCCGCAGCGCCTCGAAGCTCTTCAGCTCGCCCACCCGGGCCAGGTGATAGAGCTCCTGACGGCCGTAGGCGAAGTGCTCGCACAACCCCTTGTCCGCCTCGACGCCAAGATCCGCCAGGGTCTGATCCACCACTTGCTTGAGCAGGTTGCTGCAACCGCCGCAACCCGTGCCGGCCTTGGTGCAGCTCTTCACCGCCGACAGCTCGTGATTGCCCGCCCGAACGGCGGCCACCACGTCCCCCTTGCTGACGTTGTGGCAGGAGCAGAGGATGGCGCTGTCCGGCAGCACCAGGGGCGCGGGAGCGGCCCCGACCTCCCCCACCAGCAGGGAGAGCGGCGGCTGGGGCAGCGCCACCCCGTTCTGGTAGTATTGCAGCAGCCGCTCGTAATCGGCCCCGTCCCCCACCAGGATGGCGCCGAGCAGGCGGTTGCCCTCGCCGTCGGTCACCAGCTTCTTGTAGATGCCGTTGACCCTGTCCAGCAGCAGCAACTCCTGGGCGCCGGCGGTACTGGCGTGGGCATCGCCGATGGAGCCCACGTCCACCCCCATCAGCTTGAGCTTGGTGGACATGTCGGCCCCGATAAAGCGGGTCTCGCCGCCGCACAGACTGGCCACGGCGGCCCGGGCCATCTGGTAGCCGGGAGCCACCAGGCCGAAGATGCGGCCCTGCCAGAGCGCGCACTCGCCGATGGCGAGGATGGCGGGATCCGAACTGTGGCAGCCATCGTCGATGCAGATGCCGCCGCGCTCCCCGACCTCCAGCCCGGATTGCCGGGCCAGGGCGTCGGCGGGTCGAATACCGGCGGAGAACAGCAGCACGTCGGTCTCAATGTGGGAACCGTCCTTGAAACGCAGGCGATGACGGGCCTGCTCCCCCTGCTCGATGCACTCGGTGGCCTTCTCCACCAGCACCTCGACCCCGAGGGCCTGGATCTTGTCCCGCAGCACGGCGCCGCCGCTCTCGTCGAGCTGCACCGGCATCAGCCTAGGGGCGAACTCCACCACCTGGGTCTTGAGCCCGAGCAGGCGCAGGGCGTTGGCCGCCTCCAGCCCCAGCAGGCCGCCACCGATGACCACGCCGCTGCGGGCCTGGGCGCAGGCATCGCGGATGGCGGCGAGATCTCCCAGGGTGCGATAGACGAAGCAGCCCTCCCGCTGATGACCGGGGATGGGGGGCACGAAGGGCACGGAGCCGGTCGCCAGCACCAGACGGTCGTAAGGGAACTGCTCGCCGTTGGCCAGCGTCAGGGTGCGGGTGGCCCGGTCGAGCACCTCCACCTCGGCCCCCAGCCGCAGCGCAATGCCGCTCTCTTCATACCAGGCGGGGTCGGCCATGCGCAGGGCCTGGGGCGCCTTGCCGCCGAATACCTCGGAGAGGTGCACCCTGTCGTAGGCGGCGTCAGGCTCGGCGCCAAACACCGTCACGTCGAACCGCTCGAGGCCGCCCGCTGCCACCAGCTGTTCGACGAAGTGGTGACCCACCATGCCGTTGCCCACCACCAGCAGCCGTTGCTTTGCGGTCTGTTCGGCGGAACCACTGTTCTGGCGACCGAGCAGGCCCATGCCGTCCTCTGTCACCCACTGTTGCTCTTTGTCAGTCATGTCTCTCTTCCTTGAATCCGGCGGGCTCAGGCGCGCAGCTTGCTGCGCACCTGCCCGGCTGCCTTGAGGGGGGTCACCTTGCGTTGCTTCTCGTAGAGGAAGCGCAGCACCTGCTGGCGCAGCTTGTGGTAGTGGGGATCGTCCGCCAGGGCGACCCTGTCTCTGGGCCTTGGCAGGTCCACGGTCAGGATCTCCCCGACGGTAGCGCTGGGGCCATTGGTCATCATGACGATGCGATCGGAGAGCAGCACCGCCTCGTCCACGTCGTGGGTGATCATGATGACGGTGTTGCCAAGCTCCGCCTGGATCGCCATCAGCGCGTCCTGCAAATGGGCCCGGGTCAGGGCATCGAGGGCGCCGAACGGCTCGTCCATCAGCAGCACCTTGGGGGAGAGCGAGAGGGCGCGGGCGATGCCGACCCGCTGCTTCATCCCCCCCGACAGCTCGTGGGGCATCTTCTGGCTGGCGTGATCCATCTGCACCAGGGAGAGGTAGTAGTCCACCCGCTCCGCCACCGCCCGCTTGTCAGACTCCACCTGGGCCACCGCCAGCGCCACGTTCTGCTGGACGCTGAGCCAGGGCAGCAGGGCGTGGTTCTGGAACACCATGGCCCGCTCGGGCCCCGGGCCCGCCACCTCGCGACCATCGAGAATGATGCCCCCCAGGGTCGGCTCCAGCAGCCCGGCCACCAGGTTGAGCACCGTGCTCTTGCCGCAGCCCGAGTGACCGATGAGGGAGACGAACTCCCCCTTCTCGATGCGCAGGTTGACCCGGCTCAAGGCCTCGAAGCTGCCCTGCTCCGTCTCGAACGAGATGCCGACGTCGCTTATCTCCAGATAACTCTTCATTGGCTCTTCTCCTGCCTGAATAGAAATGTGATTAACGCAGCACCTGGCGCTTGTCCCAGGACAACCACTGCTGCAGGGCCAGCATGCCCCTGTCCAGGGCGCAGCCGATGAGGCCTATGGTGATCACCGCCACCATGATGCGGGCCAGAGACGCAGAGCCGCCGCTCTGGAACTCGTCCCACACGAACTTGCCGAGCCCCGGGTTCTGGGCCAGCATCTCCGCCGCGATCAGCACCATCCAGGCCACCCCCAGGGAGAGCCGCAGCCCGGTGAAGATCATGGGCAGGGCCCCGGGCAGCACGATGCGCCGCACGTGGGTCACAAAAGAGAGGCGCAGCACTCGGCTGACGTTGTGCAGATCCCCATCCAGCCCCGCCACCCCCACCGCCGTGTTGATCAGGGTCGGCCAGAGGGAGCAGAGGGTCACCGTCAGGGCCGAGGTGAGGAAGGACTTGGCAAGCCAGGGGGCAGGATTGGCGTAGAGGGCGCTCACCACCAGGGTGATGAGGGGCAGCCAGGCCAGGGGGGAGACCGGCTTGAGCAGCTGGATCACCGGGTTGGCTGCGCGATAGAGCCCCTGATTCATGCCGAGCAGCACCCCGCACGGAATGGCGATCAGGGTCGCCAGCGCGAAGCCGCACAGCACGGTGAGCAGGCTGGTGGCTATCTGATCGAAGAAGGTGGGGCGCCCTGTGTAGGGGCGCAGCTTCACCTCGGCCGCCGGATCCTCCGCCAGCCTTGCCGCATTGCGCACCTGTTGGCGTTCGAGGAAGGCCGCCGCCTTCTCCCGCTCCTGCAGATGCTCCTGCCCGAGGGACCAGAGCTGGCTGGCGGTGGCGAGCGGCCCCGGCAGGGTGCCCAGACTGGTCTGCACCTGGCTCGCCCCCCACTGCCAGAGGCCGAGGAAGAGCAGCACGCCGAGCAGGGGCTGCACCATGATTTTCCAGTTGATGGCTTTTAAATGGATGAGGGGCCATGTGTGTCGTTTCATCGGGATCTCCTTGCTCATTGCACCCGCTCATCGCCCTTGAGGCCGATGGCGAACTGTTGCAGGTAGGCGTTGGGGTGGCGGCCGTCGTAGATGAGGCCGTCGATGAAGCCATCCTGGGGGCCGCGATAGCCCTGCTCGCTGGCAAAGTCCGGGAAGTCACTGGCCTTGAGCTTGCCCTCGGCGATGAGGGCCTCGGCGGCCTGGCGATAGACATCCGGTTGATAGACGGCCTTGGCCACCTGCTCGAACCAGGCGTCCGGTCTGGCTTCGGGGATCTGGCCCCAGCGCCGCATCTGGGTCAGGTACCAGATGGCGTCGGAGTAGTAGGGATAGGTGGCGTGGTGGCGGAAGAAGACGTTGAAATCCGGCACCTGACGCTTGTCTCCCCTGGCGTACTCGAAGGTGCCCGTCATGGAGTTCGCGATCACCTGCTCGTCCGCCCCCACGTACTCGGGTTTGGCCAGCAGCTTGGCCGCCGCGCGCCGGTTGCCGTTGTCGTCTGCATCCAGCCACCAGGCCGCCCGCAGCAGCGCCTTCACCAGCCGCACATGGGTGTTGGGGTGACGCTCGGCCCACTGCCGGGTGACGCCGAACACCTTCTCCGGGTTGTTGCGCCAGATCTCGTTATCCGTGATGACGGGCACCCCTATGCCCCTGGCGACCGCCTGCTGGTTCCAGGGCTCACCCACGCTGTAGCCGGCGATAGTGCCCGCCTCCAGGGTGGCGGGCATCTGGGGCGGCGGTGTCACCGACAGCAGCACGTCCGCCTGACGCTGGCCCGAGTTGTCGCCGAGTGTGGGCGCATAGAAGCCGGGGTGCAGGCCGCCTGCGGCCAGCCAGTACCTGAGCTCGTAGTTGTGGGGGGAGACGGGGAACACCATCCCCATGTTGAAGGGCTTGCCCGCCTGGCGGTACTCCGCCACCACGGGCTTGAGGGCGGCGGCGCTCACCGGGGGCGGCACCTGGCCCGCCTGCGGCCTGGGCAACTGGGGCGCCATGGCGGCCCAGACGCTGTTGGCCACCGTGATGGCGTTGCCGTTGAGATCCATGGCAAACGCCGTCACCAGCTCGGCCTGGGTGCCGATGCCGATGTGGGCCGCCAGGGGCTGGCCCGCCAGCATCTGGGCGCCGTCCAGCTCGCCGTCTATTACCCGATCCAGCAGGATCTTCCAGTTCGCCTGGGCTTCGAGGGTGACGTAGAGTCCCTCATCCTCGAAATAGCCACGCTCGTAGGCCACCGCCAGCGGCGCCATGTCGGTCAGCTTGATGAAGCCGAGCCTGAGCTCCTCCTGCTCCGGGGCTCCCAGTGCCAGCACCGGCAGCGACAACGCCGCCAGCAGCAGTCCCGCACATCCTTGTCGTCCGTTCATTGCATCTCCTCCCTCGGTTCCGGGTCAGGGCCATGGCGCCAGGCTGCCTGGAATCGCAGTGCCACCTCGTTGCAGCGCTGCGACCCAAGGTGCGTCGCGACCAAAAAAAAGCCCCGCCGATCCGGGATCGGCGGGGCTTCTTTGCCCTGTTGCGGGTGAGTGGCCTGATCGGCCCCTCACTGCGCATCGTTACTTCATTGCTATCGTGTTTTTGTTATTCACTTTCCGTGCCAGCTCGTCCAGGGTGCATCAGGCGGCCCTTTGCGGTCTGTGGTGCCCTGATCCTCCCTCAAATTTGCCTCAATTAGGCGCAGTTGCACCAAAACGGTTGGCCACGGGAGCGCTCAGGCGGGCAAAGCCTGCAGCAGTTGCCGCGCCAGCTCCCCCAGGCTCAGGTGACGGCTCATGGCGGTGCTGCGCATCAGGCGATAGGCCTCGTCCTCGTCCAGCCCCTGATGGCGCATCAGGCGTCCCTTGGCCTGCTCGATGAGCCGCCTATCCTCCAGCTTCTGGCGCAGCTCGCTCTCGGTCTGCATCAGGGCCTGCACCATGGCGAGCTGACTGCGGGCCAGACGCAGCCACTGCTCCACCGGCTCACGCTCGCCGCAAGGGTGGGGCACCAGCAACACCCCCTGCTGCAACAGGGCGAGCTGGGTATCGCCCCCCAGCCGCTCGCAGAACAAGAGGCGCGGCATGTCGGGCCAAAGGGAGAGGCCAAGGCGTACCTCGGCGCTGAACTGGCGGCAACTGACGAGCAGGGCATCCCCCCTCTGCGTCGGCGTCAGCAACTGGCGGGTATCGAGGATCCCGGGCTGATGGCCGTAGTGACTGACCAGCAGGGCCAGGCGGTTCGCCTGGCCCGGGTCATCGGCGTGGATCAACAGCCGGGAAGCGGGGCCGTCCTGGCCCCGGGTGGAAAAAGTGGTCATGGCGCTCCTTGTCGGCGACGATCGCGTTCTGTCTGGCGAAAATGCCGCAACATGAAGGCCAACTCTTTGAATCTACCTCCTTTTTATCTATCAGGAGGTAGTGGGGGTAGAGGGACAATCGCCCCTCAGGCGACCCGTTCCAGGGCCTCCGTCAGCAGCCCCTGCAGCTCGGCGCGCAGCCGCACCACCTCCCCCATGATGATCAGCACCGGGCTCTGGCCCAGCAGGGCACGGGCGGCCTGCTCCAGGCCATCGAGCGTGGCCTCGTGCACCTGCTGGCGGGGGCTGCAGCCAGCCACCACCAGGGCCACCGGCAGCGCGCCCGGGGCCCCCGCCCTCAACATCCCTTCCCGAATGCGGGCCGCCCGCTCCAGCCCCATGTAGAACACCAGGGTGTGGCCCGCCCGGGTCAGCCCCTGCCAGCCCTGATAGTCGCGCTCGTCCATCAGGTGCCCCGTCACCAGGGTCAGGGAGCGGGCCAGCCCCCTGTGGGTCAGGGGAATGAAGCTGCTGGCGGCGCAGCCCAGGGCCGCCGTGATCCCCGGCACCAGCTCGGCCTCGATGCCGTGCCGGGCCAGGTGCAGCGCCTCCTCGCCACCGCGCCCGAACACCAGGGGATCCCCTCCCTTGAGGCGCACCACCCGCTTGCCCGTGCGGGCCAGGGCCAGCAGCAGGGCGTTGATCTCCTCCTGGGTCGGGCTCGGCTCACCGCAGCGCTTGCCCACGTCGAAGCGGGCCGCCCCGTGGGGAATGCGGGCCAGGATCTCGCTCCCCACCAGGCGGTCATAGACCACGACCTCTGCCGCCTCCAGACGGTGCAGGGCGCGCAGGGTCAACAATTCGAGGGGCCCGGGGCCCGCTCCCACCAGACTGATTTGGCTCATCTCAGGCTCCTTGTGTCCTGGCACCGCACTAAGCGGATGCCAGGAAAACATGTTTGATCAACAGCTTGTCGATTTCGGGCAGACAGGTGCCGCAGTTGCTGCCACAGCCGAGCAGGGCCTGCAGCCCCGCCAACTCGCTCACCCCCTGCCGGGTGATAGCATCGACGATGCGCTGCTCCGAGACCCGCAGGCAGGAGCAGACCAGCCGGCTCTCCCCGGCCAGGGCCTGGCTCAGGGTCTGGCTCAGGGCCCCCGCCTGGAGCGGCGTGCCGAGCAGACTGGCCAGCAGGTCGACCTTGATGTCCGGGCGCCGCCCCCCCACCAGCAAGATGCCCTCGATGCGATCCCCTGCCAGGGCCACGGCCAGCCACCCCTCCTTCATGGGCAGCCTGAGCCAGTGCCCCTCGGCCCCCAGCCGTTGCCACAGGCTCTCTGTGCTCTCTGACCAGGAGGCCAGCAGGGTGCAGTTACCCTCGGGCAGGGGGCGCCTGGCCCACCAGTCCACCGGCTCGCGCCACTCACCCCGGCCACACCAGAGCCCTTGCCAGCGGGTGAGCTGCGCCCTGGCCTGCACCCGCCCCTGTTTGAACATCGGCTGGCCGGAAAGGGGATCCACCACGGGGGCGATGAGGCGGTTGACCGCCCCCTGGCTGCACTGGCTGTCGGTCCAGTGCATGGGCAGAAAGGCCTCCCCCTCCCTGAGCCCCTCATCCAGCCCCACCAGCAGCAGCGCCTCCCCGAGCCCGTTGCAAAGGCGCACCATATCCCCCTCCTTCACGCCAAGCGCCAGCAGGCTGGCGGCCCCCATTCGCACCCTGGGCCAGGGCTCGGCCTCCTGCAACCGGGGCACGTGGCCGGTGCGGGTCATGGTGTGCCACTGATCCCGCAGGCGGCCACTGTTGAGGAGCAGGGAGACAGCCCCTGCAAGCGGGAGCGTTTCTGGCTGCTCGGGGAAGCGCTGGGCCAGGGCCAGCAGGCGGGCCCGGCCATCCGGGGTGGCAAAGCGCCCATCCTCGAACAGGCGGGCCCTCCCCTGGGGCCAGTCAGCGTTGACGGGCCAGCGCAGGGGAGAAAGGGCCTCGAATTCGGCACGGGTGAGACCCGCCAGCCCGGAGATGTCGAACTGGCGGGATCCGTCGTTCTCAAACCCGGAGAGGGCGGCATGCTCGCAGAAGATCTCGTGCTCGTGCTCATATGCGAACCCCTCGCCAAAGCCGAGCCGACGGGCGAGCCGGGTCAGGGCCCACCAGTCGGGCCTGGCCTCCCCCGGCAGGGGCAGGAAGGCGCGCTGGCGGCTGATGGTGCGCTCGGAGTTGGTGACGGTGCCGCTCTTCTCCCCCCAGGCGGCGGCAGGCAACAGCAGGTGGGCGAGGCGCGCCGTGTCGGTGTTGGCCGTTACCTCGGAGACCACCAGCAGCTCGCAGCGGCTCAGGGCCTCGCGCACCCGGTTGCCGTCCGGCAGGGAGACCGCCGGGTTGGTGCCGAGCACCCAGAGCGCGCGGATCTCCCCCCGGTGCACTGCCTCGAACAGCTCGACGGCCTTGTGCCCCGGCCCGCGCACCATGGTCGGGCTTCCCCAGAAGCGCTGTACCCGATCGCACTCGGCCTCGCCAAAGCCCATGTGGGCGGCGAGCTGGGTCGCGAGCCCTCCCACCTCACGCCCTCCCATGGCGTTGGGTTGCCCCGTCATGGAGAAGGGAGCCGCCCCCGGCTTGCCGATGCGACCGCACATCAGGTGGGCGTTGATGATGGCGTTGGCCTTGTCTACCCCCTGGTTGGACTGGTTGATCCCCTGGCAGAACAGGGTGACGGTCTTGGGGGTACGGGCAAAGAGCTGGTAGAAACCGAGCAGATCGCTGCGGGAGAGGCCGCAGCTGCGGGCCACCTCGTCCAGTTGCCAGGCGGGGTCGTCCAGCGCCGCCGCCAACGCCTCGAAGCCGCTCACGTGCTGCGCCACATAGGCCTTGTCCCAGCCATCGACATCGAGCAGGTAGCGGCACAGGCCGTTCCAGAGCGTCACGTCGCTGCCGGGTTTGAGCGCCAGGTGCAGATCCCCCTGCTCCGCCGTCATGGTGCGGCGGGGATCCAGCACCACCAGCCTGAGCTCGGGGCGCCGCACCCTGGCCTGCTGCAGGCGGCGAAACAGCACGGGATGGGTCCAGGCGGTGTTGGCACCGGTGAGCACCACCAGATCGGCGAGCTCGAGATCCTCGTAGCAAGCGGGCACCAGATCCTCCCCGAAGGCGCGCTGGTGGGCCACCACCGCCGACGACATGCAGAGCCGGGAGTTGGTGTCCACGTTGGCACTGCCCAGATACCCCTTCATCAGCTTGTTGGCGACGTAGTAATCCTCGGTGGTGAGCTGGCCCGACAGATAGATGCCGATGGCACCCGGCCCGGACTCGGCCAGGATGGCGGCAAAACGCTCCGCCAGGGTGTCCAGGGCCTCCTCCCAGCCGATGCGCTGCCCCATCCAGCGCGGATAGAGCAGGCGATCGGGAAAGGCCAGGCTCTCCAGCAGGCTGGCCCCCTTGACGCACAGGGCACCGCCGTTGGCCGGATGCTGCTCATCCCCCTGCAACTGCCAGTTGTCTCCCTCCCGGCTCAGCCGGATGCCGCACCCCACTCCGCAATAGGCACAGGTGGTCTTCATTCCCTTGCTCCTTGTCATGTGTCTGACGAGGGGCCCATAAAAAAGCGTCCGCCCCCCTGCGGGGACGGACGCCTTTGTCCGGATGCCTCATCGTCTTGTATGGGGAAGTGACTGCAAACCCCGCGCCAGGATGCAAGGGGCGCCGCCATTGCGCATCAGGATGTCGGGCTGCGCCGCCACGGTGCAGCCGCCCCCTTGTTGGGCCCGCCTTGCGGGAATCCGCCCCGCACGCTGGGAAAGGGGCCCACCGGGGGTATAATGCGCCGCCACACAGGAGAGAGAGATGAAAGTGTCAGATGAAGGCGCTGCCGGGCAGCACCGGGCAGATACCCGGGAGAGAGGGGACTATTGCGCCATCGGGCTGGTCAATCCCAAATCCCCGGAGAACGTGGGCGCCGTGATGCGGGCCGCCGGCTGCTACGGGGCGGACGAGGTCTACTACACAGGGCAGCGCTTCGAGCTGGCACGCCGTTTTGTCACCGACACCAAGCAGATGGTGGAGAAGATCCCCCTGCTCGGGGTCGAGGAGCTGCTGGACTTCGTGCCCGAGGGCTGCACCCCAGTGCTGGTGGATCTGATCGAGGGGGCCACGCCCCTGCCGGATTACGTGCACCCCGAGAGAGCCTTCTACATCTTCGGCCCGGAGGATGGCACCCTGGAACCCGCCCGCTTCGCGGCGGTGAAGGAGGTCATCTATGTGCCGACTCAGGGTTGCATGAACCTGGCCGCCTCGGTCAACGTCATCCTCTATGACCGGTTGGCCAAGACGCTCAGAGCCAAAGGCTGAGGCAGGACAAGACGTTATCTATGTGGCCAGACCGACAGGCTGCATGCACCTCACCGCCTCGGTCAACGTCATCCTTTATGACCGGTTGGGCTGAGGCAGGACAAGAGGGGCCCGATGACGGCATCAGGCCCGACAGCTAGGGCTGTGGCTTGTTCGCCCGCACCACCTGCTCCCTGAGAAAGTCCTGGTAGTAGTCGTACAGCTTGTTCTGCCGATAGATCTCCGCCAGCTTGCCCTGCCTTATCAGGGTGCGCATGCCGGGATCCCAGAGCCCGTGCAACTGCCTGCCCTTCGGGGTATCGGCGAAGATGGGGTAGGTCGGGATCCAGCGCAGGAATACCTGTACCAGCTCGGGGGGAAGGGAGCCTTCGGGGTAGAGGGCGCCGTCGGTCAGGTAGTAGCGGTAACGCCCCTTGATCAGCAATTGCAGCGCCATCTCGTGGCTGTCTATCTCGAACCAGCGCATCGGCTCCGGGATGAACTTGTCAAAGGCCCACCCCCTCAGCCAGAGCACCTCCTGCTCCTTGAGGCTGTGCTCCCCTGCCCAGTGCGGCAGCCAGCGCTTTTGCATCACCACGCTCACGTAGTCCGCCGAGTAGGGGTAGTCGGGCTGATGGACCCCGGGCACCTCTCCCCGATAGACCCCCATCGCCATGTCCCCCTCCTTTTGCGACACCACCGCCAGTGCCCGTTTGTAAGGCACCATGTGAAGCTTCACCTCGTGCCCCAGGGGTTCATAGATGGCTCGAACCACATCCAGATAGACCCCCTTGCCGTCCCGGTGACAGAAGCCGGGCCAGTCGTCGCAATAGACTTGTATGGTGTCTGCCCGCACGAACGAGGTGATCAGCAGGCAACAGAACAGAAAAAGACGAACCATGATTATCCTCAGTGATATGGCACTCGGCAGATGCTCACCGCCGGACGGCCCGTTCAGGCATACAGATAGCATAGAAAAACAGAGTCCCGGCCGACATTTTCCCCATTTTGCGAGCGGGTCGAGGGTTATTGTCGCACCACAGCGTATCATGGCAAACAAGATTCATTAGTAGCCCAACTTGAGGGGAGATTCTCATGCCAACCATCAAATCCCTGCTCTGCCCCGTCGATTTCTCCGAGATGTCCAGAGCGGTACTCGACTACGCCGTCTTCATGGCCAACACCCACCAGGCCGAGCTCAAACTGGTCCACGTGGTGGATCAGCTGCACGGCTTCGACAGCTACAAGATCCTGCACATGACGGCCATCGAGATCACCCACGAGATGGAACGCCAGGCCAAGTGTCAGCTCAAGGAACTGGTCGCCTGCCTGCCCATTCCGGCCAAATTCGAGGTCCGTTTTGGCCGCGCCGCCGATGAAATCGTCCTCCAGGCGAAGGAAGACAAGGTGGATCTCGTGGTCATGGGCAGCCATGGCCGCTCCGGCATCACCCACCTGCTGGTGGGCAGCGTGGCGGAATCCGTGGTGCGCCACGCTCCCTGCCCTGTGCTGGTGGTCCGCAAATAATCCCCGCCTGATGCGCCAAGGCCAGCATATGCTGGCCTTTTTGCTGTTCATTGCCATGGGATGCTCATCTCAGAACCGGTGCACGAGGGATAACGAGAGGTCGTCGGCAAGGTAGAACGCCGCCCACCAGTCCTGGTGACGCCCTCGCAGCAGGCTCGCGGGCAGGGTCTCAGCCATGGGCATAGATGACGCTCCCTCCCTTGATGGTGTCGATAATGGCCCTGGACTGCTCCCTTGGCAGGGCCGGGCATCCCCAGCTGCGCCCCAGCTTGTCAAACTTCTGCAGATGCCTGGGGCTGGCATAATCCGCCCCGTGCACCACGATGGCGCGCTTGCGGGCATTGCTGTTCTTGCCGGGACTGAGGCCGTCGAGACGCAGGGAGTAACCGTGCTTGCCCTGATAGGTCTCGGCGGTGCGGTAGACCCCCAGGGAACTTTGCCGGGAATTCATCTGATTGGAGAACTGGCGGGCGGCCAGCTCCCCCGAATTGCGGCCGTGGCTGACCCAGGTGTGGTAGAGCAGCTTGTGGCGCTTGACGTCGATGACGAACAGCCGGCGCATGGTCGAGGGCTTGCTGTAGTCGATGATGGTGAGAATGGGTTTTCGCTTGTGGCGCACGCTCTGGTAACCGTCCAGGGCCTTGCGAAACACGCGGCTGTCGAGCTTGCCGGCCAGCTCGAGCTGACGATAGAGATCCTGGTCCCAGCTGGCGTGGCTGGCGCCGCTAAAACAGAGCGCCCCCAGCAGCAGTGGCAGGCTCAGCCAGAGGCTGCCCCACCACGCACTCCTATCCTGTCCCTTCATCCCTTGAAGTTGCTCCCCTTGCTGTCGCTGGCCTGATGCCCCGGGTGACACCGCATCCTGCTGGATAGTTATATGCAAGCCATTGATTACGAGCAATAAAAAAGCACAAAAATGCCGACCTGAGTCGGCATTGTCCTGCTTGCTGAGCGTGCCTGGATCAGGCACGGCTGAGATAATCCGCCTGCCCCACCCACTTGTAGCTGGTGAGTTCGGTCAGCCCCATGGGGCCACGGGCGTGAAGCATCTGGGTCGAGACCGCCACCTCGGCCCCGAGGCCAAACTGGCCGCCGTCGGTGAAGCGGGTGGAGGCGTTGACATAGACCGCCGCCGAACCGGCCCCGTTGACGAAACGCTCGGCATTGGCGAGGGAGTTGGTCAGGATGGCATCGGAGTGGCCGGCGTTGTGCTCGCGCATATGGGCCAGCGCCTCGTTGACGTCCGCCACCACCTTGACCCCCAGGGTCAGCCCCAGCCACTCGGTGTCGAAATCTTCCGGCCCCGCGTCGCACAGGTTGTCGCTGCCAGCCAGCAGCGCCATGGCATTGGGCGCGCCCACCAGGGTCACCTTGCGCTCGTTCATCAAAGCCACTAGTTGCGGCAGCAAGGTGGCCGCCACCTTCTCGTGTACCAGCAGGGTATCGAGGGCGTTGCAGGCGGAGGGGCGCTGCACCTTGGCGTTCTCGATGACCGCCAGGGAACGCGCCAGATCGGCGCTCTCGTCCACGAAGATATGGCTGATACCGAACCCGCCGATGATGACGGGGATGGAGCTGTTCTCCTTGCACATCTTGTGAAGACCCGCGCCACCGCGGGGGATGATCATGTCCACGTAGCGGTCGAGGCGCAGCAACTCGGCCACCAGCGCCCTGTCCGGGTTGTCGATGTACTGCACCGCCGCCTCGGGCAGGCCGGACGCCGCCAGGGCATGCTGGATCACCCGCACCAGCTCCAGGTTGGAGTGGAAGGTCTCGCGACCACCGCGCAGAATGCTGGCGTTGCCGGTCTTGAGGCAGAGGCTGGCGATGTCGATGGTGACATTGGGGCGCGCCTCGTAGATGACGCCGATGACCCCGATGGGCACCCGGCGACGGGAGAGGCGCAGGCCATTCTCCAGCACCCGGCTGTCGATTTCGGCCCCGACCGGATCGTCCAGGGTGATCACCTTGCGCACATCCGCCACTATGCCGGCAAGGCGCGCCGGGTTGAGCAGCAGGCGATCCAGCATGGCTTCCGTGAGCCCCGCCTCGCGCCCGGCGGCAATGTCTTTCTCGTTGGCCGCCAGGATCTGGGCACTGCGTGCTTCCAGTTCATCGGCGATGGCCGCCAGCGCCCGGTTCTTCTGTGCCGTGCTGACGGTGGCCAGTTGATAGGCGGCTTCACGGGCCGCCTGCCCCATTTTCTCCAGACTCATCACAGTTCCCTTTTGTTCATGCGGTGCCACCCTGTTCAGAGCAGCACCATGTCATCACGGTGGATGGCTACGGCCCCATAGCCGTAACCCAATACCTGTTCAATCTGATCCGAGTGGACACCCCGCAGCCGATCCAGCTCCAGATGGTCGTAACGGCAAATGCCGCGAGCCAGCTCACTCCCCTTGGGATCCAGGATTCGCACCACGTCGCCACGCACGAAATCTCCCTTCACTGCGACGATGCCCTTGGGCAGCAGGCTGGAGCCCTTCTCCTGCATGGCGGCCACGGCCCCCTGATCCACCTGCACTTCGCCGTGAGGAGGGGGCCCTGCCAGGATCCAGCTCTTGCGCCCTTCCAGGGGGGATGCCAGGGCCGGGAACAGGGTCCCCACCCGCTCCCCGGCGGCGAGGCGGCCGATCACTTCCGGGATCTGGCCGGTGGCAATCACAACGTCCACCCCGGCGCGGCGTGCCACGTCGGCGGCCTGCAACTTGGTGGCCATGCCACCGGTGCCAAGGCCGCTCACGCTGTCACCGGCAAGGGAGCGCAGAGTGTCGTCTATGGTCTGCACCTCTTCGATGAGCTGGGCATCCGGGTTGGTGCGCGGGTCGGCGGTGAAGAGCCCCTTCTGATCCGTGAGCAGGACCAGCAAGTCCGCATCCGCCAGGATGGCCGCACGGGCGGAGAGGTTGTCGTTGTCCCCCACCTTGATCTCGGCGGTGGCCACGGCGTCGTTCTCGTTGATGACGGGGATGATGCGGTGATCGAGCAGGGTGCGCAGGGTGTCGCGGGCATTGAGGTAGCGCTCCCTGTCTTCCAGGTCGGCGCGGGTCAGCAGCATCTGGCCGATGTGCAGCCCGTAGAGGTTGAACAGGTCCTGCCATACCCGGATGAGCTGGGTCTGACCCACCGCCGCCAGCATCTGTTTGTTCGGCAGGGTAGGCGCCAGCGGAGGGTGGCCCAGATGCTCACGACCGGCGGCGATGGCCCCCGACGTGACCAGCACGACACGGTGCCCGTGTCGATGCAAGGCGGCACATTGTCTGACCAGCTCGACCATGTGGGCACGGTTGAGGCGGGCAGATCCCCCGGTGAGCACGCTGGTGCCCAGTTTGACGACTATGGTTCTGTTTTCCATGGGAACGAAGGGTTAGAAAAGTAAGGAATCCCTTTATACCCACGGCCCTCCTGCCCTGCAAGGCAATTAAGCCTCGCCAGGCAGTTGCGGGCTCGGTGACAAAGCATCGGGGTACCCCGCACCGGGAAGATGCGGGGCTTGGGGATCAGGCTGCCGTCACGCTCAGTTCGGCGGTCACCTGCTTCGCGGGGGAGAGGGTGCACTCCAGCTGGGTCAATTTGCCGCTGATGAGCTTGTAGAAATGTTGCAGGGTGCGTTCCACTTCCGCCTGATGCTTCTTGGGCAGCGCCTTGTCGATCCACTCCCCGTCCGCGTTGTAGAACCCCGTCTGATAGTGGTAGCTGAAGCTGTGATCCGCCTGCTCCAGCACCAGCCACCAGCCCCAGAACTCCCGCTTGTCCGGGGCAGGCTTGGCGCTGACGCAGACGGACAGGCAGTCAAAGCGGTATCGGCCCTCCTCGCACAGGTCTTCACGCAAATAGGGGCCAATGGCCGCGAACTGCCGCAGCAATCGCTTGTAAGTCACTCCTTCCGACATACTAACCTCCCTGTTGAACAAGCCATACCATCACATGGTGATGTTACATTTTTAGTTTTATATCATGTACATAAGTGCTTTTTGAGCCAGTCTACCGTCTCTTTCAGTGCCTCGTCATAGACCTCGAGCAGTGGCTGCTTGTCAAACACCACCGCCTTGCCGTTGCGACTCGCAGCGGCCAATGCCCGGACATCCTGCTCGGGACAAATAAAATCTTTCTTATGCCCGATACTCAATATCGGCACGGAAGTGCGACTCCCCAGCAATCCCTGGGTCTTGAGGGAGAAGACCTGACACTTGGTGCGCAGCAGATCCCACTGAGCCGCGTCCGCCCCCAGCCGGTTCGCCAGCCCGTCGCGCATCATGCGCGGGCAGCGGGCGAACATCTCCTGATTGGTGAACACCTGGTTGATGCCGGCACCGATGCAAACCACGGTCCGAAGCTTGAACGGCTCGACGAAGGCGAGGCGGGCCGCCACATTGCCGGCGAGGCGGAACCCCACCATGGCGATGCGCTGGTGATCGACCCAGGCCACCTCCGAGAGGTAGTTGAGCACCGCCTGGTGCAGGCGGCTGGTGTCCTGCACCAGGGGCCAGTGCTCGGCATAGCCGGTGCCCGGCATGTCCAGGGAGAGCATCCCGATGCCATGGGGCTCGAGACACTTGAAATAGAAGTTGAGGAAGTCCACCTGAAGCGAATCGATGCCACCGCTGACGATGACCAGGGGCACAGGTTTCTCGGTGGTGGGCAGATGCAGGTAGCCCTGGATGGTCTTGCCCCGAAACGGGACCTGCAACTCCTTGAGGGGCACCTTGAACAGGCGTCCGGCCTCGCGATAGGCCATGTTGCCGAGCAACTGGGCCTGATCTGCCAGCTCGTCGTGCTTGAGGTGGGGGTAGCTTGCGATGGAGTAGTAGCGCACGGCCTTGAGCAGGCTCTTCAGCGCCGCGGCGCGATCCCCTTCCCCCAGCAGCGTCCGCCCCGTATTGAAATAACGGCCGGCGAGCTGGCTCCACTCATAGACCCAGTTGCCGGGCACATAGCCCTTGATGGTGTCCAGATAGCGTTCGTGACTGCGCTCCCCCTGCCCCATGGCGATGTGCGCCAGGGTCTGCTCCACCTCGACGGGATCGGCCCCCTGCCAGGCCCAGGTCGGTCTGCGCAGCAGGCGATACCAGCGGGGCGACAGGGCGCCATCGATGAAGCTGTCAGACAGTGCGCTGTCTTGCTCGTCGACGGGGCTCGAGTTGGAGACTTCGGAAGTTTCCAATACCTTTTTGACCCGGGTAAACAGCTTTTCCGTCAGATTGGTATCGTCGTTTGGTTCCAAAATGGTGGCTCTTCTGTCTCAAACAATGTCCCATCTTAACCACTTTTCACATCGAGCAGCCACACCAGAAACGCATTGAGCCCCAAAAGGGGCTCAATGTGGTCAACCTTGCATCACGACGGATCAGTCCGCTTCCGAATGCCGGGGAGTCACTGGTCGCGACCGGTGGGGCGATTACGCTTCGTCGCAGATCGGCTTGGCGAACTCCAGCGCCATGTCCCAGGGCTGTTCAATCCAGGTATCCTGCGGAATGGCGACTTCGAAGTCATCCACCAGGGGTTCGCCCATGGGCTTGGCGAAGATGGTGATGAACTTGGCTCTGGGGTAGAGCTCGCGGATCGCCTTGGCGGTGCCGCCGGTGTCCACCAGATCGTCCACCACCAGCCAGCCTTCGCCGTCACCTGCGGTGGTGGCAGCCTTCACCACCACCAGCTCGCGCTGGTTGTCGTGGTCATAGCTGGAGATGCAGAGGGTTTCGACATTGCGAATGCCAAGTTCGCGGGCCATCAGGGCCGCAGGCACCAGACCACCGCGGCTGACGGCGATGATCCCTTTCCACTGGCTGACAGGCAGTTGACGACGGGCCAGACGGCGCGCTTCGCGTTGCAGGTTATCCCACGATACATAGAACTTTTTTGGCATGCTATCGATCTCAACGAGTTATAAAGCAATCACTTATGAGGTGAAACCCGGCAAAGAGACGGGTTCAGGTCAATTCTGGCACCCCGTTTCCCGAATTTTGCTTGCACTTTTTCGGCCTCGGGGCTGACGCCTCGGCGGCAAAAACGGATGCAATGCGAACAGGGATGGGATGTAGCTGGCGGCCATCTCGGGTGGACTCCCGATCTCGGGCCGGCTGTTGGGCCGGTATGATAGCACTCTTTATGGATAAATTGAGCGGCAAACGTATGCGAAAAACAGGAAATGTCCGCCATCTTCCGCTCTGTCGCCCTTTTGGGAGGGCTCCGGCGACACCGAAATGGTAGCCGTTCGACACACACCTCATGACATTCGGGCAAAAAAATAGCAGGGGGAGGAGAGGATCCTCACACACCTGCTGCTGTTACCTGTGACGCCTGCGAGCCTTAACGGCGGGTGGCGTAGGGATTCGGGTAGTTGAAGCCCTGGGTATAGAGAGATTGGGCAAACCAATAGGTTGAATTGCTGCCTGACATCATAAACTCCTGATTGCTTAACAAGTTACGTACCTTAATGCGGGTTCACATCCTTGAACTGACACTCGGTTCCATGGAGGCGCACTTGCTTTGCTTCGGTTCCCTGGAGGCATTGATTGTCATCCTGACAAGTGGGCTGGCCACGGCGGCTAATTTACCACCCGGCGCCAAAAAGACAATATTTTGTGACCAGCATCACAAAGTTGATGTTGTGCTGACACGAATAAGGCAGGCAGTGAAGTTCGCCATCCATGCTCCCTTTCCCAGCACAAGCAGAGCGTCATTTGCGCTGATCGCTCACATTTTTGCGTGATTGACTGTATTATCGTTATCCTCTTCCCCGGCCCGCAGAGTGGGGCCCGACATTTTCCATGCTGGTAAGGAGTCCCGACGTGGCACAGCTCAGTTCTCTGTCTCCCAAGTTGATTTGGCAATTCTTCGAGCAGATCTGCTCCATCCCCCACCCCTCCAAGCACGAAGCCCAACTGAGCGCCTGGATCGTGGCGTGGGCCCAGGGAGAAGGCCTGGCGGTCAAGCAAGATGCCGTCGGCAACATCATCATCAAGAAACCGGCCACGCCGGGGATGGAAAACCGCAAGGCCGTGGTGCTGCAAGCCCACATCGACATGGTGCCCCAGGCCAACGCCGACACCCAGCACGACTTCACCACCGATCCCATCGATGCCTACATCGATGGCGAATGGGTCACCGCCCGTGGTACCACCCTGGGTGCCGACAACGGCATGGGCATGGCGGGCTGCCTGGCCGTGCTGGCCGACAAGACCATCAAGCACGGCCCGCTGGAAGTGCTGCTGACCACCGACGAGGAGACCGGCATGACCGGCGCCTTCGGTCTGGAAGCGGGCTGGCTGGAGGGCGAGATCCTGCTCAATACCGACTCCGAAGAGGATGGCGAGGTCTACATGGGCTGCGCCGGCGGGGTCGATGCCAATATCCGCTTCCCCCTGGAGCGGGTCGCTGCCACCGAGGGCGAAGGTTTCGAGCTGCAGGTCAAGGGCCTGCGCGGCGGCCACTCCGGGGTCGACATCCATCGCGGCCGCGGCAACGCCAACAAGCTGCTGGTCCGTCTGCTCAAGGCCGCCGAACCGCTGGGGGTGCGCCTTGGCGATCTCAGTGGCGGCACCCTGCGCAACGCCATCCCCCGCGAGGCCCGCGCCAGCCTGCTGGTGCCCGCCGCCAGCGTGGCTGACTTCAAGGCTCTGGTAGACCGCTACGCCGGCATCTATCAAAGCGAGCTGGCCGCCACCGAGGCCAACCTCACCGTGCTGCTCACCGCCCGGGAGAAACCGGCCCAGCTCATGAGCGAGTCCCTGCAAAGCCGCCTGCTGGATGCCCTGATGGCCTGCCCGAACGGGGTGATGCGCATGAGCGACGCCATCCCGGGCGTGACCGAGACCTCCACCAACCTGGGTGTCATCAAGACACTCGAGGGGGAAGTCTATGTGCAGTGCCTGATCCGCTCCCTCATCGATTCCGGTCGCGAGAACATCGAGCAGATGACCCGCTCCCTGTTCACCCTGGCTGGCGCCAGCTGCGAGTTCACCGGCGCCTACCCGGGTTGGGCCCCGAACGTTGACTCACCGGTCATGGCGCTGGTGCGTAGCAGCTACCAGACCCTGTTTGGCGAGATGCCGAACGTCATGGTGATCCATGCAGGCCTCGAGTGCGGTCTGTTCAAGAGCGCCTACCCGGACTGGGACATGGTCTCCTTCGGCCCGACCATCCGTGGCGCCCACGCACCGGGGGAGAAGGTACACATCCCGGCGGTCGAGCGTTTCTGGCAACTGCTGGTTCACGTGCTGGAACATATCCCGGCCAAGTAAGCCAGCTCACGACCATATCGATGCCCCGCCCCGTGCGGGGCATCTTTTTGGCTATGTCCCAATTACGTGTTGCATGGGGCGCCCCAGCGCCTCATGCAAGCAACGTGGTACATTCACTTCCCGCC
>NZ_JAPCIS010000039.1:0-39337 GCF_027707425.1 Aeromonas sp. QDB63 | reverse complement strand
CCCCCCCCCCCCCCCCCCCCCCCCCCCCGCCCCCCCCCCCCCCCCCCCCCCCACCCCCCCCCCCCCCCCCCCCCCCCCCCCCCCCCCCCCCCCCCCCCCCCCCGCCCCCCCCCCCGCCCCCCCCCCCCCCCCCCCCCCCCGCGCCCCCCCCCCCCCCCCCCGCGCCCCCCCCCCCCCCCCCCGCCCCTCTGGTTTCCGACCGAATCGGCCTCAGGCCGGATCGCTGACGCCGCCGGTGGAGAGGGTCTTCTGGGAGAGCCAGAGGCCGCTCGCCTTCATCAGATAGCCAAACAGGGCGCCGATGATGAGGGAGGGCAGAATGAGCCGCCACTCGCCTGCGGCGCCGAAGGTGGCACAGCAACCGGCGAAGGTGCCGGGAATGTAGGCGAGCCACTGCTGCCTGGCCTGCACGCACATCAGGGTGGCCACCACCCCTGTCATCAGATAACCCGCCATGCCGGCCCCCCACCAGGTCTCCCCGTGGATCAGCAGGAGTGCCCACAGCATGCCGGTGGTGTTGCACAGCAGGGTCTGCAACAGCGCCTTGTAACCGCCACTCGAGGCGAAGTAGCTGGTGCAGCCGAGGAAGCCTACCCAGGAGATGAGACCGAGTGCGGCGGCCAGTCCACCCCAGACGGCGGAGAGGATCCCGGTCGTGATGGCGATGGCGAACAGTGGGCTCATGGCGTGACTCTCAGTGGTTGAATCCGGAAAAGGAGGCAGCCTACTCCGCGGTAGAGCGGCAGCAAGCGGGGGCCGGATTGTGTGTGATCCAGATCACTCTTTGCAACTCTGGAATACGCTTGCGCTCGCGAAAAAAATTCATTGGAGGCGCCGCAGACCTTGTTCCATAGTTAGAGGCCCTGTCCTGCTCATGGAGTGAGTCTGATGGTGCCAAACGTGATCGTTCCTCTGCTGGTGTTCGTAGTGCTCTTCCTGGCCGGTACCATGGCCAAGGCACTGCCCCTTTACCAACTCATGTAATTCTGTGTGAAATAAAACTCGGCCGGGGCGGGTCTTATGGTTGTCAACCTCATCGTCCCGGGAGTTTTTTCATGTTGATCAAGCGCCGTACTTCTCATCACCCCACCGAGCAGGATGTCACGCCGGAAACCGTCTATCAGGATCGTCGCCGCATCCTGAAAGGGCTGGGCCTGGGCGTCGGTGCCGCCACCCTGGCGTTTCCGGTGAAGGCCAGCCTGCTGGATCTCTTCGCATCGGACAAGCCGGCCCCCGTGGCCCCCACCAGACCCCTCGACATCCGTGCCGCGACCCGGCCAGAGGGATTGATCCTCACCCCGGAGGAGAAGGCCACCACCCACAACAATTTCTACGAGCTGGGGACCGACAAGGGGGATCCGGCCCGCAACGGCCATTACCTCAAGCCCGAGCCCTGGACCCTGAAGGTGGAAGGGGAGGTGGCCAAACCCTTCACCCTGGATGTGTGGGATCTCATCAACAAGAGCACGCTGGAGGAGCGCATCTATCGGCTGCGCTGCGTGGAGGCCTGGTCCATGGTGTTGCCCTGGAGCGGCATTGCGCTGGCGGATCTGATCCGCCGTGCCGAGCCCACCAGTCGCGCCAAGTTCGTGGCCTTCGAGACCCTCTATGATCCGGAACAGTTGCCGGGGCAGGCCTCCCGTGCCCTGGGGGGCGGCATCGATTATCCCTATGTGGAGGGCTTGCGCCTCGACGAGGCCATGCACCCCCTCTCCTTCCTCGCCATGGGGCTCTATGGCAAGACCCTGCCCGCCCAGAACGGGGCTCCCATCCGGCTGGTGGTGCCCTGGAAGTACGGCTTCAAGAGCATCAAGAGCATCGTCTCCATCCGCCTGGTGGAGGAGATGCCCCCCACCACCTGGAACCTGCTGGCGCCGAACGAGTATGGTTTCTATGCCAACGTCAATCCGCAAGTGGATCACCCGCGCTGGAGCCAGGCCAGCGAGCGTTTCATCGGCGAGGGGGGCATCTTCGGTGCCAAGCGCCAGCCGACCCTGATGTTCAACGGCTACGGGGACGAGGTAGCGTCCCTCTATCAGGGGATGGATCTGCGTAAATGGTATTGAGACTGACGCTCTGTCCGACTGATCTCTTGCCTCCTTCTCCCCTGGTGGGAGAGGGGATGAGAAGCGGGAAAAACATGACGGGAACTGCAATATGATGCCGAGACTGAAAACAGCCCATATCAACGGCTTGCGGGCGCTGGTGCACCTTGGTTCGATCGGCTTTCTGCTCTGGCTGGGCTATGCCGTGCCAGCCGGGCTGCTGGGGGGGGATCCGGTCCAGGGGCTGACCCATTACCTTGGCAAGGGGGCCCTCCACCTGCTGTTGCTGACCCTGCTGGTGTCGCCGCTCGCCAAGCGCTGGCGCCAGGGGCAGCTCATCAAGCTGCGCCGCCCCCTCGGGCTCTGGTGCGCCGCCTGGGCGTCCCTGCACTTCATGGTCTGGCTGGGGCTGGATCTGCAGTTCGACTGGGGGCTGATTGGCGGCGAGCTGGTCAAGCGCAGCTACATAGTGGTGGGCATGGTGGCGCTGCTGCTGTTGCTGGCGCTCGGCATCACCTCGATCCCGGCCCTGTTGCGTCGCATGGGGCCGGCCTGGCAGAAGCTGCACAACTGGATCTACGGGGTGGCTCTGCTGGTGCCGGTACACTACTGGTGGTCGGTCAAGAGCGGCTGGCAGGAGCCGCTCATCTATCTGCTGCTGGCCTGCGCCCTGCTGTGGCCACGTCGGGAAAAGCTGCTGCGCCCCTGGCGCAGGCGAGCACAAGTAGCCGGGAGGGGGGCGGCGCAACAGCCGTCACGCCCATAGCAAAAGAGGCCTATTCGGCCTCTTTTTTGGTGATCTCGCCGGTGTTGGCATCGACCTGCAACTGGACGCGCTGATCGTCGGCATTCAGGGTATCGACCTCGAATTTGTCCCCTTCCAGCTCCACTTCCCGAATGTCGTGATACCCTTGTGCCAGCAACAACTTGACCAGTCCGGCCATGTCGAGACGTGTCTGCGCCGCCCAGCCAAAGGTGGAAAAGAGGCACAAGATCAGCAGGATACTGCGTGGGATCATATTCATTCCGGATTCATGGCTGGCACACTATAAACGGCATTATGTTAGGTTTTGAGAGATGAATCACCCATGAATAGCGCGCTGCCCCTGCTTGGATTGCTGCTGCCGATGCTGGTTCAGGCGGCCCAGCCGAACGAGGCCTTGCTGCAACAGGCGGTCAGCGAGGGGCGGGTCCGCCCGTTTCATGAGTTGATGGAGGTGGCCTCCCGCCTGCCGGTGCGCGTGCTGCGCGTCGATCTGGGTGAGGAGGATGGCGTCTGGCTCTACGAGCTCAGGCTCATCGACGAGGAGAACAGCGTTATCAAGGTGGGCTACCGGGCTGACAATCTGGAGATGGTGTGGCTCAAGGGTCACCATCTGGAGCGCCTGTTCGCTCCGCGCCCGCCCCCGGAAGAGGAGTAACGGCGTGAGTCCGCGAACCTGCCGCCGTCCGGTTCGTCCCCCCAACCGTTGCCGGTGCCGGCACAACCCTGTTTTGGATACCCATGTATGCGCATTCTGATAGTTGAAGATGAAAAGATCCTCGCGGGCCAGCTGGCGGAACAGCTGCGTCTGTCCGGTTTCGTCACCGATCTCTGCCACGATGGCAACGAGGCGGGCTTTCTCGGCGAGACCGAACCCTATGACGCCATCATCCTGGACCTCGGTCTGCCCGGTCGCGACGGCCTGAGCGTACTGAAGGAGTGGCGCAGCAAGGGGATGGACACCCCGGTGCTGGTGCTGACCGCCCGTGGCCAGTTGCACGAGAAGATTGAAGGGCTCAACGCCGGGGCGGACGACTACCTCACCAAGCCCTTCCAGGTGGCGGAGCTGGTGGCGAGGGTGCAGGCGCTGGTGCGCCGGGCGGCGGGGAACGCCAGCTCCATCCTCGAGATCGGTGGCGTGCGTCTCGACATGGCGGCTTCTCAGGTATGGTACGAAGGGACCCCCATCAAGCTCACCGCCCACGAGTTCCGGGTGCTGGGCTACCTGATGCAGCACAGGGGCAAGGTGGTGTCCCGCAGCGAGCTGATCGACCACATCTATGCCCAGGATTTCGATCGCGACTCCAACACCGTGGAGGTGTTCATCGGCCGCATCCGCAAGAAGACCCACGCCGATCTCATCGAGACGGTGCGCGGCCTCGGCTACCGGATCAACGAATGACGCGACCGCAACCGATGGCGGGGTGGGTTGAATGAGGCTGGTACGTACCCTGCGAGGTCGGCTGGTGGTGATCGCCATGGTCTGGTGCGGTCTCTTCCTGTTCGCCACCGGTTTCAGCCTGCAGACCATGATGCGCAACTACTGGCAGGAGGCGGAGGCCGATGGCTTGCGCCTGCAGCTCTACGATCTGCTCTCCCGCCTCGAGATCCAGCCGGACGGCATGCCGGTGGTCACCGAGCCCATGGCCGACCCCCGTTATCGCCAGCCCTACTCCGGCTACTACTGGCAACTGGAGCTGGGGGAGACGGTGGTCAGTCGCTCCCGCTCTCTGTGGGATGCCCATCTGAGTGCCCACGGCCTGAAGTCGGCTTTCGGCGATCCGGATCTCTTTGTCGGCAAGGGGCCCAACAAGGAGCCCCTGCTCATCATGACCCGTACCGTGCTGCTGCCGGGGTCTGATCGGGTCTTCACCCTGGTGATGGCCAAGGACAGCAGTGCCCTGACCCAGACCCTGAAGAAGACCCGCATCAGCCTGTTCCTTGGCCTCGGCTTCGCCGCCACCGGCCTGGTGCTCGGCTTCATGTTCCAGATCCTCTACGGCCTGCGCCCGCTGCACCTGCTGCGTCGCGAGCTGAGCCGCGTCCATCAGGGTCATCAGGAGGGGTTCCGGCTGCGTTACCCCCTGGAGATCCAGCCGCTGGTGGAGGACATCAACCGCCTGCTGCACCACTATGGCGAGCTGCTGCAACGAGCCCGTTCCCACACCGGCAACCTGGCCCACGCCCTCAAGACGCCGCTCAGCATCATGCGCAACCAGGTGACCCAGTTGCCGCCTGAAGATCAGGCCGCCCTCGGCGAGCAGCTCGACCAGATCCAGCGCCACATCGACTACCACCTCGGCAAGGCGCGGGTGACCGGCGCCGCCAAGATCCTCGGGGTGTCGACCCCGGTGCGGGCCCGGGTGGAGTACATCTGTCGCGCCTTCTCCCGCCTCTATCCCGGCAAGACGGTGGACTTGCAGGTGCCGGTCAATCTGGCGGTCGGGGTGGAGGAGCAGGACTTCGACGAGATGGTGGGCAACCTGCTGGAGAACGCCTTCAAGTGGTCCGCCAGCGAGCTGCGCATCTCCAGCGCCGAGCTGGGGGGCTGGATCACCCTGCGCATCGAGGACGACGGTCCCGGCATGAGCGAGGATCAGATCGCCAAGGCGGTGCTGCGGGGGGTGCGCCTCGACGAGAAGGTGCCGGGTTCCGGGCTCGGTCTCAACATAGTGTCAGACCTGGCGGAGGCTTACCGTGGCAGCCTCATCATGGGGCGGGCCGAGCTGGGGGGGCTCGCCGCTTCCCTCTCCCTGCCCAAGGTGGCCAGGGTCGAGTGACGGGGCGCCCCTTTTGTGCCGCCGTGCTGGCAAGGGTGCGGCACCCGGCATAAGATACGTCTCTTGTTTCAGGTGTAGGAAGGGTAGCAATGACTGACGATCCTTGGGCTTTGTGCCATCTCGATGATTCGTTCGATGCCTCGGTGCTGGGCACCAAGGGGGCCCAGATCCAGTGGTTCGAGGACAGGGATGCCCTGATCCAGTTCCTGCTGGAGGATTTTGTCGACCTGCTGGCCGACGTGGGCGAGCTGGACGAGGATCAGACCGAGAGCGCCCGCGAGCGCTTCACCCTGCTGGTGGAGCAGAGCCTGGATGATCGCACCCTGATGGATGCCATCAACGATCTCGCCTCCGGCCTGCGCCGCATTGCCTGGCTGGGGCCCCTCTCCGAACTGGCTGAGTTGAGCGACGACTTCGCAAGCGGGCTGCGAGCCTTCTTCTGGAGCCAGTATGACGGTGACGAGGATGACCCCGAGGCCTGGGTGCCGGAAGATCTCTGGCCCCAGCTGGTGGAGTGTGCCGAAGAGTACATGGTGGAAGGAGACTTCTGAGCCACCTTGTCCCCACTCTGGCTGCAAGGCGGGTGGAGTATGCGGAAGAGTATATGGTTGAGGGTGACTTCTGATTTTGAGCCACACCACAAACTGCGATAAGAAAACGGCGCCTTGATGGCGCCGTTTTTGTTGCTCAGTCCTCTACTCAGCCGTTGGCCGGTACCTCGTGCGCCGTGTTGGCGAGCACTGGCCCGATATACTTCTCTATCTGCAATTGGGCCATGTGGCCGCAGTTGCCCTGGGCCAGGCTGGACGAGCCCTCGTCGAAGGTGAGGCAGTTGACGTTGCCGTTCTTGCAGATGCTGCCCGCTTCGCCCGGCTTGGCCGGGTCATACCAGGCCCCTTCGCAGATCCGCACCACGCCCTGACGCACATCTTCGGAGAGCAGGGCCCCCACCAGGATCTGGCCGCGCTCGTTGAAGGCCCGCACCAGATCGCCATCCTGGATGCCACGGGCCTTGGCGTCGGCGGGATGGATCATGATCGCTTCGCGGTCGGCGATGGCGAACTTGTCCCGCAGCGGGGTGTTGTCGAGCTGGGAGTGCAGCCGCTGGGTCGGGTGGGAGGTGTTGAGCGACAGCGGATAGCGCGCCGCCACCTCGCTCTTCACCCACTCCTTGGGCTCATACCACTTGGGATGACCGGCGCAGTCGGCATAACCCATCCCCGCCACCGTGTTTGAGAAGATCTCGATCTTGCCGGACGGAGTACCGAGCGGGTTGAGCAGCGGGTTCTCGCGAAAATCGGCGTGACGGATCCACTGGCGGTTGGCCTCCGGGATCGGGAAGCGGATGTAGTTGTTGGCCTCCCAGAACATGTTGAACGGCGGCAGCGCCACCCGGGCACCGCGAGCCTGGGCCGCCATGCCGTCGTACATCTGCTTGAGCCACAGCATCTCGTCCTTCCCTTCGGTGTACTGCTCCTGCACGCCCAGCTTGGCGGCGATGGCGCTGAAGATGTCGAAGTCGTTGCGGGCTTCAAACTGGGGGGGGACGCACTGGTGCATGGGGAAGACGTAGCGCTGGGAGTAGTCGCCCCCCATCTCCAGGTCGTTGCGCTCGTAGCTGGTGGTGGCCGGCAGCACGATGTCGGCGTGCTTGGCAGTCGCCGTCCAGTAGGGCTCGTGCACGATCACGGTCTGGGGTTTGCGCCAGGCCTGCAGCAGGTTGTTGGTGTCCTGATGGTGGTGGAAGGGGTTGCCGCCCGCCACGTAGACCAGCTTGATGTCCGGATAGGTCACCTTGCGGCCGTTGAAGTCGATGGTCTTGCCCGGGTTGGCGAGGCAGTCGGCGATGCGGGCCACCGGGATGGGGGCCGGGCTGTTCTTCGGCGCATTGCCAGCGGAGATCCCCGCCAGAATGCCGCCCTTGGCGGTGGGGCTGCCACCGGAGGAGTAGTGGTAACTGAAGCCGTAGCCGCCCCCCGGCAGGCCGATCTGGCCCAGCATGGCGGCCAGAGTGACCAGCATCCAGTTGGGCTGTTCACCGTGGTGCTGACGCTGCATGCCCCAGCCCGCCATGATCATGGTGCGCTTGGCGGCCATGTCGAGGGCCAGCTGGCGGATCACCTTGGCATCGACGCCGCAGATGGCGCTCGCCCACTCGGCGCTCTTCGGCTGACCGTCATCCTTGCCGAGCAGGTAGGCGAGGAAGGTGTCGAAGCCGACGGTGTAGCGATCGAGGAAGGCCTGATCGTACTTCTTCTCGCTGTAGAGGGTGTGGGCCACCCCCAGCATCATGGCCACGTCTGTGTAGGCGTTCGGGGCAATCCACTCGGCATTGGCCAGCTTGGCGGTCTCGTTGTAGACGGGATCGATGCTGATGACCCGGGTGCCTTTCTCTTTCAGCGCCTTGAAACCGGCCTGCCCCTCGTGATCCGGCATGTTCCAGCTGTTCTTCAGGGTCACCTGGGCGTTGACCCCCCAGAGCACCACCAGTTCGGCGTGCTCCACCACGTTGGGCCAGGCGGTCTGCTGCTCGTACACCTCGATGGAGCCCATCACGTGGGACATGATCACCTGGGCCGCGCCGGTGGAGTAGTCCCCGGCATAGCCGGTGAAACCCCCGGCCAGGTTCATCAGGCGGTGCAGCAGGGTGCGGCTGTTGTGGAACATGCCCACGCTCTTCCAGCCGTAGGATCCGGCGTGGATCGCCTGCGGGCCGAAATCAGACTGGACGCGCTGGATCTCGCCGGCCACCAGTTCGATGGCCTTCTCCCAGCTCACTCGCACCCACTCGTCGGCACCGCGCAGCTCCGGTCTGGCACCCGGGCCGTGCTCCAGCCAGCTCTTGCGCACCATGGGGTACTTGATGCGGTTCTTGGCGTGGACCTGGAACGGCGCCATGTCGATGAGGTCATTCGGCGCTGGGTCATCGGCCACCGGTTGGACCCGCACCATGCGGCCCTCGGAGACGATGGCCTCGAAGGCCCCCCAGTGGGCGCCGGTCAGGATGCCCTTCTGGGCGGGCACCAGGGTGGGGAACTGCTCAAGGGCCGTGCTGACGGCCTTGGCCAGGGCGCTTTTCGGAAAGAGACCAGCCAGCAGGGGCAGAGCGGCACAGGCCCCCAGCCCCTTGAGCAGAGTACGGCGGGAGAGGTTGGTCTGTTGGTCATTGAAAAAAGTCATGGGAGAGTCCTCTGTTCCTGCCTTAATGGGCCGCGCTCATGTCGCTGGCATGTTTCTGCACGTATTGGGTGAGCATGCGCGCCTGCTCCGGGGTGAGGGAGGTACGAGACTCCATCCCCTTGATGACGCCGATCCACTGGTTGGCGTTGAAGTGATCCAGCGCGGTGAGGCCGTGACAGCCGGTGCAGTTGTTGGACATCAGGGTGGAGGCGTATTGCCACAGCTTGCCCTGGTCGCCGATGAGCTGGCTCTGGTCGACCCAGGCGGTCAGGCTGACCTGATGCCAGGTGAGGTTGGTGGCTCTGTCGGTCTCGCTCTTGCCGGTCACGAGGGCTTTTCTGGCGGCTTCGCCGACCAGCACGCTCAGGATCCGTTTGCCGGGGGCGGCGTAGAACACCTCGCTCACCCCGTCCTGCTGCCAGCCGTCGATGCGCACCTGGGCGCGGCCGTTGTCGTTGGCCAGCACTTCCACCTGGGTGGAGGGCATCAGGGTGCCTTCATCAGTCTTGGCGCCGGCATCCAGATAGAGCGGGGTGGTGGCGATGGCATAGCGGGTGGTGACGGTGGCCGGGGTCTGGGCGGCGGCTTGCGCCAGCTCGCTGGCACCGGCGGCGGCCAGGCCGCTCATGTCCGGCATGATGTGGGCGACGCCGCGGTGGCAGTCGATGCAGGTCTGACCCTCCTTGATGGCGACCGGGTGCTCGGCGCGGGCATTGGGGCGCTGGGCCAGGATGTCCATGGCGGCGTAGCTGTGGCAACTGCGACAGGTGGCGGAGTCATTGGCCTTGAGCTGATCCCACACGGTCTGGGCCATGCGCAGCTTGTGGGCCTCGTATTTCTCCGGGGTGTCGAGGGTGCCGATCGCTTCGTGATAGATGTCCTTCACGGCGCGGATCTTGGTCCAGAGATAGGCGGCGGGTTCACTGGGGATGTGGCAGTCGGCGCACTCGGCGCGGATCCCCTTCACGTTCTGGAAGTGGACACTGCCCTGATATTCGGCGAGGGGGGTCTGCATGGAGTGGCAGGAGACGCAGAACTCGGTGGAGCTGGTCTTGTGCAGCACGGTGACGGTGACGCCCAGTGCAGCGACCCCCAGCAGGGCCCCGAGTAGCAGAAGCCAGAACCAGGTCTTTCTCAACAGTTTTCCAAGCATGGTGACGGTGTCCTTCGAATTCGGGTATTACCAATATAGTAGTAGTCCCAAGATTCGATGGCTTGACCTCGGTCATGATTTTTATTTCGACATGTAAGAGATTTTTGGTTTTGTTTTTTGTTTGGACATGCTTTTTTGAATTTTAATCGCACTTTTACCCTTCAACGGGAGCGGGATGTCCTGTGATGGGAGCGATGCCCAAGCCGGGGCGGGGAGGCCGCGCACCACCCCGGGGCTTGGGGTTTGTGGCGGGAGGATTGTATACTGTTCACATATACAGTATTCAGGTGTATCCATCATGCGACTCTTTATCGCCGAGAAACCCAGCCTTGGCCGCGCCATCGCCGATGTCCTCCCCAAACCTCACAAGAAGGGGGAGGGTTTCATCGAGACGGCGCAGGGAGACGTGGTGACCTGGTGCATCGGCCACCTGCTGGAGCAGGCCGAGCCCGATGCCTACGATGCCGCCTACAAGCAGTGGCGCATGGAATCCCTCCCCATTGTCCCGACCCAGTGGCAGCTGGTGGCCAAACCCAAGACCAAGGCCCAGCTGGCCGTCATCAAGGGGCTCATCAAGCAGGCGGACTGCGTGGTCAACGCCGGTGACCCGGACAGGGAAGGGCAACTGCTGGTGGACGAGGTGATCGACTTTCTCGGCTATCCCAAGACCAAACCGGTTCAGCGCTGCCTCATCAGCGATCTCAATCCCCCCGCCGTGCGCCGCGCCCTCGACAAGCTCAGGGACAACAAGGAGTTCGTGCCGCTGGCGGTGTCGGCGCTGGCCCGTAGCCGTGCCGACTGGCTCTATGGCATCAACATGACCCGGGCCTACACCCTGCTTGGCCGCAAGGGGGGTTGCAGCGAGCTGCTGTCGGTGGGCCGGGTACAGACCCCCTTGCTCGGTCTGGTGGTGCGCCGGGATCTCGAGATCGAGGCCTTCGTTCCCAAGCCGTTCTACGAGGTGATGGCCCATCTGCTGACCCAGGGCAACGAACGCTTCACCGCCAGGTGGCTGCCATCGGAGGCCTGCCTGCCCTGGCAGGATGAGGAGGGACGGGTGCTCAACCGGGCGCTGGCCGCCAAGGTGGTGGAGCGGATCCAGGGGCAGCCCGCCCGGGTGGAGGCGGTGGAGGAGCAGGCGCGCAAGCAGGCGGCGCCGCTCCCCTACAACCTCTCCAGCCTGCAGATCGACGCGGCCAAGCGCTTTGGCATGGATGCCAAGCGGGTGCTGGATATCTGCCAGAGCCTCTACGAGCGGCACAAGCTCATCACCTATCCCAGATCCGACAGCCGCCATCTGCCGAGCGAGCACTTCAACCGGGCCGGCCAGGTGCGGGAGGCCATCGCCAGCACGGCCCCTGCGCTGGCCAGGGCGGTCGCCGAAGCGGATGGCAGGATCCGCAGCAAGGCGTGGAACGACAGCAAGGTGGATGCCCACCACGCCATCATTCCCACCGAGAAGAGGGGGAACGAGGGGAGCCTGGGGGCCGACGAGGCGAAGCTGTACGGCCTGATTGCCCGCCAGTATCTGCTGCAGTTCTACCCGCCGTTCGAGTACAACGACAGCAAGGTGCTGCTGCGCATCGCCGGAGGGCTGTTCCAGGCCAAGGCGCGCCGCATCCTCAAGGCGGGCTGGAAAGGGCTGCTCGGAGTGGAAGAGGATGACGAGGAGGAGGCGGGAACCCTGCCTGCCCTGAAAGAGGGGGAGGAACTGCTGTGCGAGCGGGGGGAGCTGCTGGAGAAGATGACCCAGTCCCCCAAGCCGTTTACCGATGCCACCCTGCTGGCCGCCATGACCGGCATCGCCCGTTATGTGCAGGATCCCGAGATCCGCAAGACCCTGCGGGAGACCGATGGCCTCGGCACCGAGGCGACCCGGGCCGGGATCATCGATCTGCTGTTCAAGCGCCGCTTCCTGGTGCGCCAGGGCAAGAGCATCAAGGCCACCCCGACCGGGCGAGCCCTGGTCCAGGCGCTGCCCGCGACCGCCACGACACCGGACATGACGGCACTGTGGGAGCAGAGTCTGGGTCAGATCGCCGAACGTCACGGCAGCTACCAGCAGTTCATGGGGCCGCTCACCGAGCAGCTCAACGGCCTGATCGAGGGGGCCCGGCAGGATTCCGGCGCCAGCTTCAGCGCGCTGCCCAAGGCGGCGCCCGGTGACAGCAAGCCACGCTTTGCCCGCCGCAAGCGGACTGCGTCCACCGCCGCACGCCCCCGCACGAGCAAGAGTGCTGGCAAGAGTACGGGAAAGAGCTCTGGCAAGGTGACGACCAGGGGCAAGGCGGCCTGAGGCTGGTGCGCGCCGTGATCACATAAAAATAAGAAGAGGGGCCAGTGGCCCCTCTTTGCATGGGTGGAGCGGCTTACCCCGTGTAGACGCTCTCTTCCGGATAACGGATGCGGGTCTCCACCGGACGGGCCAGCATGATGGCCAGGGTGAGGGGCCCCAGACGGCCACAGATCATCACCAGCACCAGGATCAGTTTGCCCGGTTCGCTCAGAGAAGCGGTGATGCCGGTGGACAGTCCCACGGTGGCAAAGGCCGAGATGGTCTCGAACATGATCTTGTCGAATGATTGCGACTCCGTGAGCATCAGCAGGAACATCGCCAGCATCAGCACCATGGTACTGACGATGATGATGGCCAGGGAGCGGGTCACTATCTGGGGTGACAGGGTGCGGCCGAAGGCGGTGACATGGGGGCGCTTGGTCAGAAACGCCCGGGTCGCCAGCAGAACGACGGCAAAGGTGGTGACCTTGATACCGCCCCCGGTGGAGGTTGCCCCGGCACCGATGAACATCAGCATCATCATGAACAGCAGGGAGGCCGGTACCATCTGGCCGATATCCACCGTGTTGAAGCCCGCCGTGCGCGCGGTGGCCGACTGGAAGAAGGCTGCCAGCCACTGGCTCCCGAAGGAGGCGTTGCCCAGGGTGCCAGGGTTGTTGTGCTCCAGCAGCCAGAACATCAGGGTCCCCAGCAGCAGTAGGGCAGGGGTCATCAGCAGCATCAGCTTGCTGTGCAGTTTCAGCTTGCGCCAGCGGCGGTTGCGCACCAGGTCGACGATGACGGTGAAGCCTACCCCCCCCAGGATCAGCAGGGCCGGTATGGTCAGGCTGATGATGGGGTCATCCCGGTAGTCCATGAGGTTGTTGGCAAACAGTGAGAAGCCGGCGTTGTTGAAGGCCGACACCGCGTGGAAGAAGCTGACGTAGAGGCCGTGGCCCCAGCCCATGTCAGGCACCCAGCGAATGGCCATGATGGCGGTGCCGATCAGCTGGGCAATCAGGGCGAACAGGACGATGCGTTTCACCAGCTGGACGATGTTGACGGATCCCTCCTGGCCCAGCGCCTCCTTGGCCAGCACCTGCTGGCGCAGCCCGACCCGCTTGCTGAACATGGCGATGAGCAGCAGTGTCATGGTCATCTGGCCGAGACCACCAATCTCCATCAATATCAACAGGATGATCTGCCCCTGCAGGGTGAAGGCGGTGCCGGTATCCACCACCCCGAGGCCGGTCACGCTGATGGCGGAGGTGGCGGTGAACAGGGCGTTGATGACGGTGACCTCACCCTTGTGGCTGGAGGGCTGGACCAGAAACAGGGTGCCAACCAGCAGGATGATGAGGAAACTGCCCAGGATGAGCTTGGCCTCGCTCCAGCGGGAGTTGTCTTCCCGATGCAGGGTGAAGGCGTAGTTGCTGCGCCAGTTGATCATAGGGTGTCGAGCCAGTGATCGATGGCGTGCTTGTTGCCGGCCAGGATCAGGATGTCACCGAGTTGCAGCTCCATCTTGCCGGTCAGGACGTTGTGCAGCACCTCACCCCGCTTGATGGCCAACAGCTGGAAATCGCTTTGCTGCAGCAGGCGCAAGTCGGCCAGGGTGCGGGTGTTTTGCTGCAAGCCGATCACGAACTCGGTCAGCACCATGTCGTGACCCAGCTCCAGGTAGTCGAACAGCCGGTTGTCCAGCATGCTCTGGGCCACCCGGCGGCCCATGTCCCACTCCGGGTTGATCACCTTGTCCGCGCCCACCTTCTGCAGGATCTTGGCGTGGAACTTGTCACGGGCCTTGACCCAGACCTTCTTCACGCCCGCCTCTTTCAGCACCAGCGTGGTCAGGATGCTGGTCTCCAGGTTGTCGCCGATGGCGACAAAGACGATGTCGAAATTCGCCAGGCCCAGTTCGGCGACCGTGGCCTCGTCGGTGGCATCGGCCACGATGACGTGGTTGCAGAGGGTGGCTATCTGACGGGTCTTGCTCTCGTCGATGTCGATGGCCAGTACCTCGGCATTCTGGCGCTGCAACTCTTCGCACAAGGCGCTGCCAAACAGGCCCAGGCCGATGACGGCGAATTGATTGTTCATGCATGCTTCCTCAGCGGGATGAAGGGGTTACTCTACTCCAGCGCCGTGAGTCCGAAAAGTGTCCGGGTTTTTTGTCCCGGGGGATCTGGGGTAAACTGCGCCCTTGTCCTTGTCGGAACACACAGATGAAACTCACCCCCCACGCCTCCCTGTCGACCCTCAATACTCTGGGCCTGGACGCACACTGCCTCTGGCTGGCCGATGTGACCCGGCCGGATGATCTCGCGCAACTGCGGACCAACCCGGAGTTGGCCACCTTGCCGCGCCTGGTGCTGGGAGGAGGAAGCAACATCCTGTTCTGCGATGACTTTGCCGGTCTGGTGGTTCACAACGGCCTGAAAGGGATCACGCTGCATGAGGAGTCCGAGCATTGGCTGCTGCACGTGGCGGCAGGTGAAAACTGGCATGAGCTGGTATGCCACGCCCTGCAACAGGGCTGGCACGGGCTGGAGAACCTGGCACTCATTCCCGGGACGGTCGGGGCGGCCCCGGTACAGAACATCGGAGCCTACGGGGTCGAGCTGGCCAGCGTCTGTGCCTACGTGGAGGCGTTCAACTGGCAGAGTGGCGAGGTTGAGCGCATCGCGGCGGCCGACTGCCGGTTCGGTTACCGTGACAGCATCTTCAAGCACGACTATCAGGACTCCCACTTCATCACCGCCGTCGGTCTGCGCCTGCCCAAGGCATGGCGCCCGGTCGCCGGTTATGGCCCGCTGGCGGCGCTGGGGGATGCCTCTTCGCCACAGGCCATTTTCGACACCGTCTGTGCCACCCGCATGGCCAAGCTGCCGGATCCGGCGGTGCTGGGCAACGCGGGCAGTTTCTTCAAAAACCCTGTGGTGCCCGCCGCCCTGGCGGAGACCCTGAAACAGCAATACCCGCAGATGCCCTGCTACCCCGCAGCAGAAGGGCAGGCCAAGCTGGCGGCTGGCTGGCTCATCGATCAGTGCGGTCTCAAGGGGTTTGCCATCGGTCGTGCCGCCGTCCATCAGGAGCAGGCGCTGGTGCTGGTCAATCTGGGGGGCGCCAGCGCCATGGAACTCATCGCGCTGGCGGCTCATGTCCGCGACAGCGTGGAACACCAGTTCGGTGTGGTGCTGGAACATGAGGTGCGCTTCATGGGGCGCAGCGGTGAAACCTGGCTCGACGAGGTACTGGCATGACCCTGACCCCCGTCAGACAGACCCTGATCACCCTGCTCAGCGACGGCCAGTTCCATTCCGGCGAGCAGCTGGGCGAGCGCCTTGGCATCAGCCGGGCGGCGGTGAGCAAGCACATGGCCGCGCTCAAGGATCTGGGGCTGGATCTCTTCAGCCTGACCGGCAAGGGCTATCGGCTGGCGGTGCCCATGGCCCTCTATGACGAGGGGCGGCTGCAGGCAGAGGCACCGATGGCGCCGGTGCACTGCTTCCCTGTCATCGATTCCACCAACCAGTACCTGCTGGAGCGGGTCAATACCCTGAGCTCCGGGGAAAGCTGTCTGGCCGAGTGCCAGACCGCCGGGCGGGGACGTCGTGGCAAACCCTGGGTTTCTCCCTTCGGTTGCCAGCTGATCCTGAGCATGTACTGGCGGCTTGAGCAGGGCATGGCGGCCGCCATGGGACTGAGTCTCGCGGTCGGCGTGGCGGTGGTCGAGGCGCTGGAGTCACTCGGTTATCCCGGGGTGGCGCTCAAGTGGCCGAACGACCTCTATTACCAGGGCCGCAAGCTGGCGGGCATCCTGGTGGAGATGAGCGGCAGTGCGGGTGCCAGCTGCCATCTGGTGATCGGGGTCGGCCTCAATCTGGCGATGCCGAGTCGGGAGGGGGAGAAGATCGATCAGGCCTGGTCCGAGCTGCGCCATATCCAGCCCGAGCCGGTGGATCGCAACGAGCTGGCCGCCTGCGTGCTGCTGCACCTGCAACAGGCCATGCAAACCTTCGAACAGTCGGGGCTGGCGAGTTTTGTCGAGAGCTGGAACCGGCTCGACCACTTCGCCGGCCAGCCGGTAAAGCTGCTGATGGGAGAGCAGGTGATCCGCGGGATTGCCCGGGGGATCGACGAACGCGGAGCCCTGCGTCTGGAGACGGAAGAGGGGCTCAAGCTCTATCTGGGAGGGGAACTCTCCCTGCGGCGGGGGGACTGAACCCATACGCTCATGAGGACTGAATGGAAGAGGGGGCCTGCGGGCCCCCTCTTCCATGTATGCATTGCGACAGTGGTCACTTGCGCAGCTTGATCTGCTCGATGGCGTGCTCGTTGCCCTTGGTGAGGATGAGGTTGGCCCGCTCCCGGGTCGGCAAGATGTTCTCTTGCAGGTTCAGGTAGTTGATATCCTGCCAGATGTTGTTGGCGATCTCGGTCGCCTCGCTCTCGGCCAGCTTGGCGTAGTGGTGGAAATAGGAGTCGGGATCCGAGAAGGCGCCGCTGCGGAATTTGAGAAAACGATCGATGTACCAGGTGCGCAGCAGCTCGGCGTCAGCATCCACATAGATGGAGAAGTCGACGAAGTCCGACACGAACACACGATGGGGGTCCTGGGGATAGTCCATGCCGCTTTGCAGCACATTGAGCCCCTCCAGGATCAGGATGTCCGGCTGCTCCACCACCTTCTTCTCGTCGGGCAGGATGTCATAGATCAGGTGGGAGTAGACGGGGGCCTCGACCTTCTCGTGGCCGGCGCGGATATTGGCGACAAACTCCACCAGATGGCGGATGTCATAAGACTCGGGGAATCCCTTGCGACGCATCAGGCCACGGGCTTCCAGCTCCTTGTTGGGAAACAGGAAGCCGTCGGTGGTGACCAGCTCCACCCTGGGGTGCTCCGGCCAGCGCTCCAGCAATGCCTGAAGGATACGGGCCGTGGTGCTCTTGCCCCCCGCCACGCTGCCGGCGATGCTGATGATATAGGTGCCCTTGCCGCGGGACTGACCGAGAAACTGCTCCAGCACCCGGCTGCGGCGCTGCTTGGCCTTGACGTAGAGATTGAGGAGACGGGAGAGGGGCAGATAGATCTCTTCCACTTCCCGCAATGACACCTTCTCGTTGATCCCGCGCAGGGTCTGCAGATCGTGCTCGGTCAGGGTCAGGGGGACCGCATCGCGCAATAACGCCCATTGTTCGCGGGTGAATTGCAAATAGGGGTTATGCTCTGTCGTCATGGTGTCATCACTGTTTCTTGGGCAGGGCGACCATACACCAAGGGATCGGGAGCGACAAGGGACGCGTCCGGTCGGGACGGAGAAGGCGCGTTTTTTTGCTTGGATCCCGGCATAAATGCACATTTTGCAAGGTGCAATGGTTGCATCCCCAAAATCCTTACCATAAAATGCGCGACGCTTGGATGTCTATCGTCTATTTGCCCAGCAAAAGCGACAAAAACAACGGGTGCAAGCAGAATTACCGTTGTGGCATTTATGCAACTGGAGGGGTTCCCGAGCGGCCAAAGGGATCAGACTGTAAATCTGACGGCTCTGCCTTCGAAGGTTCGAATCCTTCTCCCTCCACCATATTTCTCTGCGGTTTGAGTTCTTTGGGTTAGAGAAATGCGGGCATCGTATAATGGCTATTACCTCAGCCTTCCAAGCTGATGATGCGGGTTCGATTCCCGCTGCCCGCTCCAAGATGCTGATATGGCTCAGGTAATTCTGAGAGCCACACCTTAGGGTGAGTTCGGCAATCGAACCAGCCTGTCAGCACCAACCTCTCTACTCCCCTTGATTCAAATCCATCATATAAACTGTTCTGTGGTTAGCTTGCCACCGCGTACTCAGCGTTAGTTTAGAGGGACGATCATGTCTAAAGAAAAATTTGAGCGTAATAAACCGCACGTTAACGTGGGTACCATCGGCCACGTTGACCACGGTAAAACCACCCTGACCGCCGCCATCACCAACGTGCTGGCCAAGCACTTCGGTGGTAAAGCTTTCGCCTTCGACCAGATCGACAAGGCACCGGAAGAGCGTGAGCGTGGTATCACCATCAACACCTCCCACGTAGAATACGACACTGCTACCCGCCACTACGCCCACGTAGATTGCCCGGGTCACGCCGACTACGTTAAAAACATGATCACCGGCGCTGCCCAGATGGACGGCGCAATCCTGGTAGTAGCAGCGACTGACGGCCCGATGCCGCAGACTCGTGAGCACATCCTGCTGGGTCGTCAGGTAGGCGTTCCGTACATCATCGTGTTCATGAACAAGTGCGACATGGTAGATGACGAAGAGCTGCTGGAACTGGTCGAGATGGAAGTTCGCGAACTGCTGTCCGAGTACGACTTCCCGGGTGATGACCTGCCGGTAGTACGTGGTTCCGCACTGAAAGCGCTGGAAGGCGAAGCTCAGTGGGAAGAGAAGATCCTGGAACTGGCTGGCCACCTGGACACCTACATTCCGGAGCCGGAGCGCGCAATTGACCAGCCGTTCCTGATGCCTATCGAAGACGTCTTCTCCATCGCAGGCCGTGGTACCGTAGTAACCGGTCGTGTAGAGCGCGGTATCGTTAAAGTTGGTGAAGAAGTGGAAATCGTTGGTATCAAAGATACCACCAAGACCACCTGTACCGGCGTTGAAATGTTCCGCAAACTGCTGGACGAAGGTCGTGCAGGTGAGAACGTTGGCGCGCTGCTGCGTGGCGTGAAGCGTGAAGACGTAGAGCGTGGTCAGGTACTGGCCAAGCCGGGCACCATCAAGCCGCACACTAAGTTCGAATCCGAAGTGTACGTGCTGTCCAAAGAAGAAGGTGGTCGTCACACTCCGTTCTTCAAGGGCTACCGTCCGCAGTTCTACTTCCGTACTACCGACGTGACCGGTACCATCGAACTGCCGGAAGGCGTAGAGATGGTCATGCCGGGCGACAACATCAAGATGGTTGTTACCCTGATTGCGCCGATCGCGATGGACGACGGCCTGCGTTTCGCCATCCGTGAAGGTGGCCGTACCGTAGGTGCTGGTGTTGTAGCCAAAGTTATCGCTTAATCTTGGCTTACATAAATAAAGCAAAGCCCCTATAATAGGGGCTTTCTTATGCAGGGGCGTAGTTCGAATTGGTAGAACAGCGGTCTCCAAAACCGATGGTTGCGGGTTCGAGTCCTGCCGCCCCTGCCATATACCTCGTCTCGTACGGGGCTTTTGTGTCTTTGGTTACGTCAGATACAGGTGGGTTGTATGAGTGTTAGTTCTGAGGGTCAGGGCGGAAGCAAGGATACCCTGCTTTGGGGCCTGGTTTTCATCATCCTGGCGGCCGCTGTAGTGGGCAATTACCTGCTGAGCGACGTTATTGCTGCCGTCCGCGCCCTGGGTGTGGTCGTTGTCATCGCTGCTGCCGGTGCAGTGGCCCTGCAAACCACCAAGGGCAAGGCAACACTGGCGTTTGCCCGTGAGTCTCGCCTGGAAGTCCGCAAGGTCGTATGGCCGACCCGTCAGGAAGCCATTCAGACAACCCTGATTGTGCTGGCGGTGACTGCCGTGATGGGGCTGCTGCTGTTCGTGTTGGACGGCGCCTTGGTCTGGTTGGTCAACTTGATTACCGGTGTGTAAGGATAAGCCATGACTGAACAACGTGAACAGCGTATGAGATGGTATGTCGTGCAGGCATTTTCCGGCTACGAAGGCCGTGTTGCCAAATCCCTGCGTGAACATATCAAGATGCATGGCATGGAAGAGCTGTTTGGTGAAGTGCTGGTCCCGACCGAAGAAGTGGTCGAGATGCGTGCTGGCCAGAAGCGCAAGAGTGAGCGCAAATTTTTCCCGGGATACGTCCTGGTCCAGATGGTGATGGATGAAACCACATGGCACTTGGTACGCAATGTACCACGTGTAATGGGTTTCATCGGCGGTACCTCCGATCGCCCTGCTCCTATCTCCGATAAAGAAGCGGATGCCATCCTCAATCGTCTGCAAGATGCCCACGACAAGCCGCGTCCGAAAACCCTGTTTGAACCGGGTGAGATGGTCCGGGTTGCCGATGGTCCGTTCGCCGACTTCAACGGTACCGTTGAAGAGGTGGACTACGAAAAGAGCCGCGTGAAGGTCTCCGTACTGATCTTCGGCCGCTCAACGCCGGTAGAACTGGATTTTGGTCAGGTCGAAAAAGGCTGATTAATCTCTGTACGCTTAACGGTTGTCAGGGGCAGCGATTATCTCTATAATTCGCTGCCCCTTTATTTGTTGGGGAGCCGTTTGCAGGAGCATGTCTCCGAGGCGTTAGAACCCATTTTTGAGGTATTTTTGTAATGGCTAAGAAAGTCACAGCTTATATCAAGCTGCAAGTTAAGGCTGGCAGTGCTAACCCCAGCCCTCCCGTTGGTCCTGCTCTGGGTCAGCACGGTGTGAACATCATGGAATTCTGTAAGGCATTCAACGCCCGTACAGAAAAGCTGGAAAAAGGTTCTCCGACTCCGGTCGTGATCACCGTTTACAGCGACCGTTCCTTCACCTTCGAAACCAAGACTCCGCCCGCTTCCTTCCTGCTGAAGAAAGCCGCTGGTATCCAGTCTGGTTCCGCCAAGCCGAACAAAGACAAGGTTGGTAAGGTGACTGTGGCTCAGCTGCAAGAAATCGCCAAGACCAAAGAGCCGGATATGACTGGTGCCGATCTGGATGCAAAAGTACGTTGCATCGCCGGTTCCGCTCGTTCCATGGGCCTGGTAGTGGAGGAGTAAGACAATGGCTAAACTGTCCAAGCGTATGCGCGTTATTCGCGAAAAAGTTGACGGTACCAAAGAGTACTCCATCAACGAAGCCATTGCCCTGCTGAAAGAACTGGCTACCGCCAAGTTCGTTGAAAGCGTTGACGTTGCCGTTAACCTGGGTATCGATGCTCGTAAATCCGACCAGAACGTACGTGGTGCAACTGTACTGCCGCACGGTACCGGTCGTGACATCCGTGTCGCCGTGTTCACCCAGGGTGCCAATGCCGAAGCCGCCAAGGCTGCCGGTGCTGAACTGGTTGGTATGGACGACCTGGCCGAGCTGGTCAAGAAAGGCGAGATGAACTTCGACGTCGTCATCGCATCCCCGGATGCCATGCGTGTTGTTGGTCAACTGGGTCAAATCCTGGGCCCGCGCGGTCTGATGCCGAACCCGAAAGTGGGTACCGTCACTCCGAACGTAGCCGAAGCCGTCAAGAACGCCAAGGCTGGTCAGGTTCGTTACCGTAACGACAAAAACGGTATCATTCATACCACTCTGGGCAAGGTCTCTTTCAACGAAGTTCAGCTGAAAGAAAACCTGGAAGCGCTGCTGGTTGCCTTGAAGAAGGCCAAGCCGTCCTCCGCCAAGGGTGTATTCATCAAGAAAGTCAGCATCTCCACCACCATGGGTGCCGGTGTTGCCGTAGACCAAGCTTCCCTGGAAGCTCAGGCCTAATTGATGGGTTTTACAAGGCGCAAAATTTAATCTATAATTTTGCGCCTTGATTGGTTGGGGGTTTCGACCTCCGTCCAAGACCGCAGGAGGCCGCAAAGCCTTAATTCTTCCTGCGTAGACGGTGCCGGAAACCCAGCGAGAAAGATTCTTTCTCTTCTGGAATCCTGCTACCGCATCGTTCCCCTCTGTTGTAAAGGTAGGGGGGATGTGTCAGTACTGGGTCAACAGACCCGGATTCAATCCAGGAGTTAAGCCAATGGCATTGGGACTCGAAGACAAAAAGGCAATTGTTGCTGAAGTCAACGAAGCTGCCAAAGGCGCTCTTTCTGCAGTTGTAGCCGATTCTCGCGGCGTCACTGTAGACAAGATGACCGTCCTGCGTAAGACCGCTCGTGAAGCTGGTGTGTACATGCGCGTTGTGCGTAACACCCTGCTGCGTCGCGCGGTAGAAGGTACCGAATACGAGTGCCTGAACGACGCATTTACCGGTCCTACCTTGATTGCTTTCTCTAACGAACACCCGGGCGCTGCCGCTCGTCTGTTCAAAGAGTTTGCCAAAGCGAACCAAAAGTTCGAAATCAAGGCTGGCGCTTTTAACGGTGAGTTTATCGCCGCAGCACAAATTGATCGTCTGGCCACGCTGCCGACTTACGAAGAAGCAATTGCGAAGTTGATGGCTACCATGAAGGAAGCCTCTGCTGGCAAGCTGGTTCGTACTATCGCTGCTGTTCGCGACCAGAAACAAGCTGCTGCTTGATTCTCGCCTATCTAGGCTGTTTGAGTTTATTCAACATCAGGAATTTTTGTCATGTCTATCACTAAAGACCAAATCATTGAAGCCGTTGCTTCCATGTCCGTAATGGAAGTTGTTGAGCTGATCGAAGCTATGGAAGAGAAGTTCGGTGTTTCTGCCGCTGCTGCCGTCATGGCCGGCCCGGCTGCTGCTGAAGCAGTAGAAGAGAAGACCGAGTTCGACGTAGTTCTGACTGCTGCTGGCGCCAACAAAGTTGCCGTCATCAAGGCCGTTCGTGGCGCTACCGGTCTGGGCCTGAAAGAAGCCAAGGACCTGGTAGAAGCTGCTCCGACCAATCTGAAAGAAGCCGTGTCCAAGGACGAAGCTGAAGCTCTGAAGAAAGAGCTGGAAGCTGCCGGTGCTTCTGTTGAGATCAAATAATCTGCATTTATGTAGATTAGCCTGATAAAACAGGCTAAGGCTGGTGAATCTTTATTCACCAGCCTTTTTGCGCTGTAGACTGAGAGTATTTCACACCGTTCACGACTCTCGGTGCACCAGCAATCCGGACCGCCTCATCGTCCGGGCCAACACAAAACGGTGTTGAGACAGAGCTGTCCCGTGGGGACAGAGTGGGTCACTTATCAGCGAGCTGAGGAACCCTATGGTTTACTCTTATACCGAAAAAAAACGCATACGTAAGGACTTCGGTAAGCGAGACCAGGTACTGGACACGCCTTATCTGTTGTCCATTCAGCTGGACTCCTTCAAGCAGTTCATCGAGGCTGACCCGGAAGGTGAGTACGGCCTAGAAGCCGCCTTCCGTAGCGTTTTCCCGATCACCAGTTACTCCGGTAGTGCTGAGCTTCAGTATGTCAGCTATCGCCTGGGTGAGCCGGTATTTGACGTAAAAGAATGCCAGATCCGTGGAGTGACCTACTCCGCGCCGCTGCGTGTCAAGCTTCGTATGGTTCTGTACGACCGTGAAGCAGCTGCCGGCACCGTCAAAGATATCAAGGAACAAGAAGTATACATGGGCGAGATTCCGCTCATGACCGAGAACGGCACCTTTGTCATCAATGGTACCGAACGGGTTATCGTCTCCCAGCTGCACCGCAGCCCGGGGGTCTTCTTCGACCACGATAAAGGCAAAACACATTCATCCGGTAAGGTATTGTATAACGCCCGCGTTATCCCCTACCGTGGCTCCTGGCTGGACTTCGAGTTCGATGCGAAAGACAACCTGTTTGTCCGTATCGACCGTCGTCGCAAACTGCCGGCCTCCATTATTCTGCGCGCCCTGGACTTCAGTTCCGAAGAAATCCTGGCCACCTTCTTCGAGACCATCGGTTTCGAGGTCAAGGATGGCAAGTTGATGATGGATCTGGTGCCCGAGCGCCTGCGTGGCGAGACCGCGACCTTCGACATCATTGCCAATGGCGCCGTGGTGGTCGAGACCGGTCGTCGTGTCACTGCCCGTCACATCCGTCAGCTGGAAAAAGACGGCATCACTCAGATCGAGGTGCCGGTAGAGTATGTTGTTGGCAAAGTTGCAGCCAAGAACTATGCACATCCGCAGACTGGTGAAATGGTCGTGACTGCCAACCAGGCCCTGAGCCTGGAAGCAGTTGCCAACCTGTCCCAGGCCGGCTTCAAGCACTTCGAGGTTCTGTTCACCAACGAACTGGATCACGGTGCCTACATGTCCGAGACCCTGCGTATCGACTCCAGCTCCAGCCGCCTGGAAGCCCTGGTCGAGATCTATCGCATGATGCGTCCGGGCGAGCCGCCCACTCGCGAAGCGGCCGAGCAGCTGTTCGAGAACCTGTTCTTCTCTTCCGAGCGTTACGACCTGTCTACCGTAGGTCGGATGAAGTTCAACCGCCGTTTGGGTCGTGAAGACGAGACTGGCGTTGGCGTGCTGACCAAGGACGATATCGTCGAGGTCATGAAGCGCCTGATCGACATCCGTAACGGTAACGACGAAGTGGACGATATCGACCACCTTGGTAACCGTCGTATTCGTTCCGTCGGTGAAATGGCCGAGAACCAGTTCCGTGTCGGTCTGGTCCGTGTCGAGCGTGCGGTGAAGGAGCGCCTCTCCCTGGGCGATCTGGACACCCTGATGCCGCAGGATCTGATCAACGCCAAGCCGATCTCCGCCGCGGTCAAAGAGTTCTTTGGTTCCAGCCAGCTGTCCCAGTTCATGGACCAGAACAACCCGCTGTCCGAAGTGACCCACAAGCGCCGTATCTCCGCGCTGGGCCCGGGCGGTTTGACCCGTGAGCGTGCCGGTTTCGAAGTTCGAGACGTACACCCGACCCACTACGGTCGTCTGTGCCCCATCGAAACGCCGGAAGGTCCGAACATCGGTCTGATCAACTCGCTGTCCGTGTATTCCCGCACCAACGAGTACGGTTTCCTCGAGACCCCGTACCGCAAGGTGATCGACGGTGTGATCACCGACGAAGTGGATTACCTGTCTGCGATTGAAGAAGGCAAGTACGTGATCGCACAGGCCAACGCCGCGACCACCGAAGATGGCCGTCTGAAAGATGAATTGATCCCGTGCCGTCACAAAGGTGAATCCACCTTTATGAACGCCGACCAGATCCAGTACATGGACGTGAGCCCGCAACAGATCGTCTCTGTGGCAGCGGCCCTGATCCCGTTCCTGGAACACGATGACGCGAACCGCGCATTGATGGGTTCAAACATGCAACGTCAGGCTGTACCGACCCTGCGCGCTGACAAGCCGCTGGTAGGTACCGGTATGGAACGCGCCGTGGCCGTTGACTCCGGTGTCACCGTAGTGGCCAAGCGTGGCGGCATGATCGACTACGTCGACGCCTCCCGTATCGTTATCAAGGTCAATGAAGATGAGCTGCTGCCAGGCGAAGCCGGCATCGACATCTACAACCTGACCAAGTACACCCGTTCCAACCAGAACACCTGTATCAACCAGCGCCCCTGCGTGATGCTGGGTGAGCCGGTGATGGCCGGTGACGTGCTGGCTGACGGCCCGTCCACCGATCTCGGTGAACTGGCGCTGGGTCAGAACCTGCGCGTCGCGTTCATGCCGTGGAACGGTTACAACTTCGAAGACTCGATCCTGGTGAACGAGCGCGTGGTTCAGGAAGATCGCCTGACCACCATCCACATCCAGGAACTGGCCTGTATCTCCCGTGACACCAAGCTGGGTCCGGAAGAGATCACTGCTGACATCCCGAACGTGGGTGAAGCCGCTCTGTCCAAGCTGGACGAGTCCGGTATCGTCTACGTGGGTGCCGAAGTGAAGGGCGGCGATATCCTGGTCGGCAAGGTAACTCCGAAAGGTGAAACCCAGCTGACTCCGGAAGAGAAGCTGCTGCGCGCCATCTTTGGTGAGAAGGCGTCCGACGTGAAGGACTCTTCCCTGCGAGTGCCGAACGGTGTGTACGGTACCGTGGTTGACGTGCAAGTCTTTACCCGCGATGGCGTGGAAAAAGACAAGCGCGCCAAAGAAATCGAAGAGATGCAGTTGAAGGAAGCGAAGAAGGACTTGACCGAAGAGTTCAAGATCCTGGAAGACGGCATTTTCGGCCGTTCCCGCAACCTGCTGCTGGCCGCCGGTTACAGCGAAGATCGTCTGAACAAGCTCGATCGTTCCAAGTGGTTTGAGCTGGCCATCGAAGATGAAGCCAAGCAAATCGAGCTGGAGCAGATCGCTGAACAGCACGTTGAGCTGAAGGCCGAGTTCGACAAGAAATTCGAGAACAAGCGTCGCAAGATCATCCAGGGCGATGACCTGGCGCCGGGCGTACTGAAGATCGTCAAGGTCTATCTGGCCGTCAAGCGTCGCATCCAGCCGGGTGACAAGATGGCGGGCCGTCACGGTAACAAGGGTGTTATCTCCAAGATCTGTCCGGTCGAGGATATGCCTCATGACGAGTACGGCCGTCCGGTCGACATCGTACTGAACCCGCTGGGCGTACCGTCTCGTATGAACATCGGTCAGATCCTCGAAGTGCACCTGGGCCTCGCGGCCAAGGGCATCGGCGAGAAGATCGACCGCATGATCAAAGAACAGCGCGAGCTGCACGAGATGCGCGAGTTCCTGCAACAGGTCTATGACCTGGGCGAGAAGGACTCCCAGCAAGTGAACATTGCCGAGCTGTCTGACGACGACGTACGTACCCTGGTGGGTAACCTGCGTAAGGGTCTGCCGGTGGCTACACCTGTCTTTGATGGTGCCAAAGAGCGCGAAATCAAAGCCTTGCTGAAGCTGGCCGATCTGCCGGAATCCGGTCAGATCTCCCTGTTCGACGGTCGTACCGGTAACGCCTTCGAGCGCAAGGTCACCGTGGGTTACATGTACATGCTGAAGCTGAACCACCTGGTAGACGACAAGATGCACGCGCGTTCTACCGGTTCCTACAGCCTGGTTACCCAGCAGCCGCTGGGTGGTAAGGCGCAGTTCGGTGGTCAGCGGTTCGGTGAGATGGAAGTGTGGGCCCTGGAGGCTTACGGTGCGGCATATACCCTGCAGGAAATGCTGACCGTCAAGTCTGACGATGTGAACGGCCGTACCAAGATGTACAAGAACATCGTGGATGGCGACCACCGTATGGAGCCGGGCATGCCCGAATCCTTCAACGTATTGCTGAAGGAAATCCGCTCTCTGGGTATCAACATCGAGCTGGACGAAGAGTAAGAGCTCGCTCTTATTGTTCGAGAATTGACGTGGGCGCCCCGCTGTTTCGGCAGCCGGGGCGCCGAGGTTAGACTCCTGACAGGGGAAACACGTGAAAGACTTACTCAAGTTTTTGAAGGCTCAGACCAAGACCGAAGAGTTTGACAGTATCAAGATCGGTCTGGCCTCTCCTGACATGATCCGCTCCTGGTCATTCGGTGAGGTCAAAAAGCCTGAGACCATCAACTACCGGACTTTCAAGCCGGAGCGTGATGGTCTGTTCTGCGCCCGTATCTTCGGACCGGTGAAGGACTACGAGTGTCTGTGCGGCAAGTACAAGCGCCTGAAACACCGTGGTGTGATCTGCGAGAAGTGCGGTGTAGAAGTGACCCAGACCAAGGTCCGTCGTGAGCGCATGGGCCACATCGAGCTGGCCAGCCCGACTGCCCACATCTGGTTCCTGAAGTCCCTGCCGTCCCGTATCGGTCTGCTGCTGGACATGACCCTGCGTGACATCGAGCGCGTGCTGTATTTCGAATCCTATGTAGTGATCGAACCCGGCATGACCAACCTCGAGCGCAGCCAGATGCTCTCCGAAGAGAACTATCTGGACGCACTGGAAGAGTGGGGCGACGAATTCGACGCCAAGATGGGTGCCGAGGCCATTCTGGCTCTGCTGCGCGCCATCGATCTGGAAGGCGAAGTCAAAGCCATGCGTGAGGAGCTGGATCAGACCAACTCCGAGACCAAGCGCAAGAAGACCACCAAGCGTCTGAAGCTGATGGAAGCCTTCCTGCAATCCGGCAACAAGCCGGAGTGGATGATCATGACAGTGCTGCCCGTGCTGCCGCCGGACCTGCGTCCGCTGGTACCGCTGGACGGCGGTCGTTTCGCGACCTCCGATCTGAACGATCTGTACCGTCGCGTGATCAACCGTAACAACCGCTTGAAGCGTCTGCTGGATCTGGCTGCGCCTGACATCATCGTGCGCAACGAAAAGCGCATGCTGCAAGAGTCCGTGGATGCCCTGCTGGACAACGGCCGTCGTGGTCGTGCCATCACCGGTTCCAACAAGCGCCCGCTGAAATCCCTGGCCGACATGATCAAGGGTAAGCAAGGTCGTTTCCGTCAGAACCTGCTGGGTAAGCGTGTCGACTACTCCGGTCGTTCCGTTATCACCGTAGGTCCGACCCTGCGTCTGCATCAGTGCGGTCTGCCGAAGAAGATGGCACTTGAGTTGTTCAAGCCCTTCATCTACGGCAAGCTGGAATCCCGCGGTCTGGCGACCACGATCAAGGCCGCCAAGAAGATGGTGGAGCGCGAAGAAGCCGTCGTCTGGGACATCCTGGACGAAGTGATCCGCGAACACCCGGTTCTGCTGAACCGTGCGCCGACCCTGCACCGTCTGGGTATCCAGGCGTTTGAACCGACCCTGATCGAAGGCAAGGCCATCCAGCTGCACCCGCTCGTCTGTGCCGCCTATAACGCGGACTTCGACGGTGACCAGATGGCGGTCCACGTACCGCTGACCCTGGAAGCCCAGCTGGAAGCGCGTGCCCTGATGATGTCCACCAACAACATCCTGTCGCCTGCCTCCGGTGAGCCGATCATCGTTCCTTCTCAGGACGTGGTCTTGGGTCTGTACTACATGACCCGTGCCCGTATCAACGCCAAGGGCGAAGGTATGGTGCTGTCCGGCCCGAAAGAGGCCGAGAAGGTCTACCGTGCCGGTCTGGCCGACCTGCATGCTCGCGTCAAGTGCCGCATCACCGAGTACGTGAAGAACGAAGCCGGTGAGCTGGTTGCCAAGACCGAGATGAAGAACACCACCGTTGGTCGTGCGATCCTGAGCCTGATCCTGCCCAAAGGCATGGAATACGCCCTGATCGACGAGCCCAAGGTACTGACTGCTGCAGAGCAGGCTGACCTGGACGCCAACCCGCAGAACTGGATCAAGTGCGTCTCCAACAAGGCGCTGGGCAAAAAGCTCATCTCCCGTCTGCTGAACACCTGCTATCGCAAGCAGGGCCTGAAGGATACCGTCATCTTCGCTGACCAGCTGATGTATACCGGTTTCCACTACGCGGCCCTGTCCGGTGCCTCTGTTGGTATCGATGACATGGTCATTCCGGATGCCAAGAAAGACATCATCGCTGCTGCAGAAGCCGAAGTCGCCGAGATCCAGGACCAGTTCCTGTCCGGTCTGGTGACCGCGGGCGAACGTTACAACAAGGTTATCGATATCTGGGCCAGCGCGAACGATCGCGTCTCCAAGGCCATGATGGACAACCTTTCCAAGGAGCGTAACGTCAACTCCCTGGGCGATGAGGAAGAGCAAGCCTCCTTCAACAGCATCTTCATGATGGCCGACTCTGGTGCGCGGGGCTCCGCCGCCCAGATCCGTCAGCTGGCCGGTATGCGTGGCCTGATGGCGAAGCCGGATGGCTCCATCATCGAAACGCCGATCGTGGCGAACTTCCGTGAAGGTCTGAACGTACTGCAGTACTTCATCTCCACTCACGGTGCTCGTAAAGGTCTGGCGGATACCGCACTGAAGACAGCGAACTCCGGTTACCTGACCCGTCGTCTGGTTGACGTGGCCCAGGACATGGTGATCACCGAGGACGATTGCGGCACTACCGACGGTCTGTGGATGACTCCGCTGATCGAAGGTGGCGACGTGGTCGAGCCGCTGCGTGAGCGCGTGCTGGGTCGTGTGGTGGCCGAAGACGTGATCAAGCCGGGTACCGAGGATGAAGTGCTGGTAGCGCGCAACACCCTGCTCGACGAGCAGCTGTGTGACCTGCTGGAGCGCAACTCCGTCGACCGCGTGAAGGTACGTTCTGCCATCACCTGTGAGACCGACTTCGGTAACTGTGCTCACTGCTACGGCCGTGATCTGGCCCGTGGTCACCTGGTTAACAAGGGTGAGGCTGTCGGTGTTATCGCCGCTCAGTCCATCGGTGAACCGGGTACCCAGCTGACGATGCGTACCTTCCACATCGGTGGTGCCGCATCCCGAGCGGCTGCCGAGAGCAGCATCCAGGTGAAGAACACCGGTAGCATCAAGTTGCAGAACGCCAAGTTCGTTCTGAACAACTCTGACAAGCTGGTTATCACCTCCCGTTCTACCGAGCTGACCATCATGGACGAGATGGGCCGTACCAAGGAAAGCCACAAGCTGCCTTACGGTTCCGTGCTGGAAGTGAAGGATGGCGAAGCGGTGAACGCCGGTGATACCGTCGCGAACTGGGACCCGCACACCCACCCGATCATCACCGAAGTGGCGGGTCGTCTGCACTTCGAACACATGATCGACGGTGTGACCATCACTCGTCAGACCGACGAGCTGACCGGCCTCTCTTCCATCGTCGTACTGGATGTCAACGAGCGTCCGAGCGCCGGTAAAGAGATGCGTCCGACCGTGAAACTGGTCGATCTGAATGGCAAGGATGTGATGATCCCGGGCACCGACGTTCCCGCCCAGTACTTCCTGCCGGGCAAGGCGATCGTGAACCTGGAAGATGGTGCCAACGTGGGCGTGGGTGACGCGGTTGCGCGTATCCCGCAAGAGTCCAGTGGTACCAAGGACATCACCGGTGGTCTGCCGCGCGTTGCGGATCTGTTCGAAGCACGTCAGCCGAAAGAGCCGGCCATCCTGGCCGAGATCTCCGGTACCATCTCCTTCGGGAAAGAGACCAAGGGCAAACGTCGTCTGGTCATCACCCCGACCGATGGTGGCGAGATCTATGAAGAGATGATTCCGAAATGGCGTCACCTCAACGTGTTCGAAGGTGAAAAAGTTGAGAAGGGTGAAGTGCTGGCGGACGGTCCCGAATCTGCTCACGACATCCTGCGTCTGCGCGGTATCAGCCCGGTCGCCAACTACATCGCCAACGAAGTGCAGGACGTTTACCGTCTGCAAGGCGTTAAGATCAACGACAAGCACATCGAAGTCATCGTGCGTCAGATGCTTCGCAAGTGCGAGATCCTGAGCGCTGGCGACACCGACCTGATCGAAGGTGAACAGGTTGAAGTGGCCCGTGTGAAGATTGCCAACCGTAAACTGGTTGCCGAAGGGAAGACCCCGGCTACCTACCGTCATATCCTGATGGGTATTACCAAGGCATCTCTGAGCACCGAGTCCTTCATCTCCGCGGCTTCCTTCCAGGAGACCACCCGCGTGCTGACCGAAGCAGCCGTTGGTGGCAAGCGTGATGAACTGCGCGGCCTGAAAGAGAACGTGATCGTGGGTCGTCTGATCCCGGCTGGTACCGGCTTTGCCTACCACCACAGCCGCATCAACCAGCGTGCCGCCGCAGCCCGTGCTGTCGGTGTGCCGCAGGTGACTGCCGATGAAGCTCAGCAAAACCTGGCGGATCTGCTCAACGCAGCCGGCAGTTTTGACGAAGAGTAATCTTCAGCTGCAGTGATCGAAAAGGGCCCCTTCTAGGGGCCCTTTTTTTATTTCCCATCCGGCGCCCAGCGTGCACTGGGCTGGGGCAGGGGGATGATCCAGTGCAAGGTTATAGAGCAAAAAATCAAAAAAAGTTGACATTGCCCCGTCGCAACTGAAAACTCGGGAAAGTTGAATGGGTATTACAGGGGTAGAACATGGCTGTCGGTATCGAGGAAGTACTGCTTCCCGAAGAGCAACTGAGCGGTCGCGCTTTTACAGACGAAGACAGGGAGCTGTTGCGTTCATATGGGGGCCTTATCGAAGGCCTGGCCGATCTGTTCGGCAAGCACTGCGAGGTGGTGCTCCACTCCCTGGAAAATCTGCATGAGTCCGTGATCCAAATCGCGAATGGTTTCAATACGGGTCGAACTCTGGGGGCGCCGATCACCGATCTCGCCCTGCGGATGCTCAAGGACATCGAGAGCACGGGTCAGGATCACACCCAGAGTTATTTTGCCCGCAGTCGGACCGGTGCCTTGATGAAGTCGAGCACCATCGCCATCCGTAACCGCGACAAGCAGGTGATCGGCCTTATCTGCATCAATTTGCACATCAATGCGCCTTTCCACGAGTTCGTGGCCGAATTCTTCCCGACACCACAGCAGGTGGAGCGGCAATCACCGGAGACCTTCGCCAACAGCGTCGAAGAGCTGGTTGCCCAGACGGTGGACAACACCATCGACGAGATCAATCGTGATCCCTCCGTGGCCAACAATGCCAAGAACCGTTTTATCGTGACCCAGTTGTTCGAGAAGGGCATATTTGATATCAAAGATTCGATCAACCTGGTCGCCGACAAGCTGAATATTTCCAAACATACCGTGTATCTCTACATCCGACAGCGCAAGCAGGGTGAAGAAGAGAGCGAGTAAGCGCCATAGATAGGGGATAGATAACAATGGCTAAAGAAGTGATTGCAACCGACAAGGCGCCTGCCGCAATTGGCCCTTATGTCCAGGCTACCAAGCTGGGTGAGCTGGTTTTTACCTCCGGGCAGATCCCGCTCGATCCGGCCACCATGGACATCGTTGCCGGTGGCATCGAGGCTCAGGCAGAGCAGGTGATGAAGAATCTGGTTGCCGTCTTGAAAGCCGCAGGGGCCGATACCAGCAAGGTACTGAAGACCACCTGCTTCCTGAGTGACATGAACAACTTCGTGGCCTTCAACCAGGTGTATGCCCGCTACTTTGGCGAGTCCGCCCCGGCACGTTCCTGTGTGGAAGTTGCTCGTCTGCCCAAGGATGTACTGGTCGAAGTCGAAGCCATCGCTTACGTCTGAGCCTGTTTCATTGGAAAAGCCCCTCCCAGGAGGGGCTTTTGCGTCTGTGAGGTAGAATGGATACACCGCTGTGCAGGAGTGCGATCATGAGTCTGAATTTTGCTCTGCTGGTCACCGGGCCCGCCTATGGCACCCAGACGGCCAGCACGGCCTATCGTTTTGCCCTGAGTCTGGTCGAGCAGGGACACCGCTTGTCCCACCTCTTCTTCTATCAGGAGGGGGTGTGCAATGCCAATGGCCTCCATGCGCCAGCCAGCGATGAGATCGACCTGGTGGCACTGTGGCGCGAGTTGGCCATCCAGCAGGGTATCCGCATCGATGTGTGTGTGGCTGCGGCCATGCGCCGTGGCGTGCTGGATGAGCAGGAGGCCAAGGGAATGGGACGGGAGCATTTCAATCTGGAAGCGCCATTCTGCCTGAGCGGGCTCGGTCAGTTGGCGGAAGCCGCACTGACCGCTGATCGCTTCGTTCAGTTCTAGGGGGACAAAATGACCAGAATAGCGTTTATCTCACGGCGTGGTCCCCATGGTTCGGCGAGTGGTCGGGAGGGGCTGGATGCTCTGCTGGCCACCTCTGCATTGACGGAGTCCCTGGCACTCTTTCTGGTGGGGGATGGCGTGATGCAACTGGTGAGGGAGCAATCACCACACGCTATATTGCAGCGTCACTACGCCCCGACCTTCAAGATGCTGGAACTGTATGACATCGAAGAGATCTATGTCTGTGCGGTGTCACTGGCTGAGCGAGGACTGACGGCGGCGGATCTGCTAATCCCAGTGATTCCGCTCTCTCCTGCGGAAATTCGCCGTAGCTGGGCGGGTTTCACCACCCACATCTGCTTCTGAGGTGTCCGTGATACAGCTGATATTGAACTCTCCCTTCATGAGCCAGGATCTCGAGTTGGCGTTGCGTTACCGCATGGAAGGGGATCTGGTGGTGTTGATGCAGGATGCCGTGATGGCGGCTGCTGCCCCCGGGTGGTGCGAGCGCTTGGCAGACGTACCCCTGTACGTCATGAAGGAAGACCTGCAAGCGAGAGGCTTGTCATCCGGGATCGGGATGGAACTCGATATGCCGGGTTTGATCAGGTTGATCGCCGAGCACGGATCACCGCAGACCTGGGGCGGTTAGGCTTGGTTTTCCTTTTTATCTCAGTTGCTTAGCATAATGTCATTCGACTGTCATTTGCCATTTCGGTGTGCAAATTGTATAAATCTTGACTCCCCAGACAACAGGGCATAAAATTTCGCGTCCCCGTATCTGCGGGGAGGATTTTTCACACGTTTATGAAGTCATTATCAGGAGCCTTTTGATGGCAACTATTAACCAGTTGGTTCGCAAGCCACGCATCAAGCTCGTTGTGAAAAGCAACGTGCCGGCGCTGGAAGCGTGCCCTCAGAAGCGTGGCGTATGCACCCGTGTATACACCACCACCCCGAAGAAGCCTAACTCTGCACTGCGTAAAGTATGCCGTGTACGTCTGACCAACGGCTTCGAAGTCACCTCCTACATCGGTGGTGAAGGTCACAACCTGCAAGAGCACTCTGTTGTTCTGATCCGTGGCGGTCGTGTAAAAGACTTGCCAGGTGTTCGTTATCACACCGTTCGTGGTGCGTTGGACTGTGCCGGTGTTAAAGACCGTAAGCAGGCTCGCTCCAAGTACGGCGTGAAGCGTCCGAAAGCTTAATGGTTCTCCGTTAAGTAAGGCCAAACGTTAATTCGTTTCTAGTTAGATAACTTTCTAGTTTTGGGTAACCCCTGAAGTTACGGAGAATTTGAAATGCCAAGACGTCGTGTTGTTGGTCAGCGTAAAATCCTGCCGGATCCCAAGTTCGGATCTGAGCTGCTGGCTAAATTTGTCAACGTAGTAATGGTTGACGGTAAGAAATCTGTTGCAGAAGCCATCGTTTATGGCGCCCTGGACATCATTGCCACCAAATCTGGCAAAGAGCACCTGGCCCTGTTCGAAGTCGCTCTGGACAACATTCGTCCGGCGGTCGAGGTTAAATCTCGTCGCGTCGGTGGTGCAACCTATCAGGTGCCGGTAGAAGTTCGTCCGGTACGTCGCAATGCTCTGGCAATGCGCTGGTTGGTTGATGCCGCTCGTAAACGTGGTGAAAAATCAATGGCTCAGCGTTTGGCTGGCGAGCTGCTGGATGCCGCTGACAATAAGGGTTCGTCTGTCAAGAAACGTGAAGACGTTCACCGTATGGCTGAAGCGAACAAGGCCTTCGCTCACTTCCGCTGGTAATCCGCTTGCGCAGGGTCTTATGACTCTGCGCACCTTTAATTATCTGGGGACAAGCGCCCTAGTAAGAGGATGACAATGGCTCGTACAACCCCCATTGAGCGTTATCGTAATATCGGTATCTCCGCTCACATCGACGCCGGTAAGACTACTACTACCGAGCGCGTTCTGTTTTACACCGGTGTAAGTCACAAGATCGGTGAAGTTCACGATGGCGCCGCCACCATGGACTGGATGGAACAGGAACAAGAGCGTGGTATCACCATCACCTCCGCCGCGACCACCGCTTTCTGGTCCGGTATGGGTAAACAGTTCCAACCGCACCGTATCAACATCATCGATACCCCGGGCCACGTTGACTTTACTATCGAAGTAGAGCGTTCCATGCGTGTTCTGGATGGCGCCGTGATGGTGTACTGTGCCGTAGGTGGCGTACAGCCCCAGTCTGAAACCGTATGGCGTCAGGCTAACAAGTACAAGGTTCCCCGTATCGCGTTCGTCAACAAGATGGACCGTACCGGTGCTAACTTCCTGCGCTGCGTTGAGCACATCAAGACCCGTCTGAAAGGTAACCCGGTTCCTCTGCAACTGAACATCGGTTCCGAAGAGAACTTCAAGGGCGTTATCGACCTGGTCAAGATGAAAGCCATCAACTGGAGCGAAGCTGACCAGGGCGTATCCTTCGACTACGAAGACGTCCCGGCCGAGCTGCTGGAACAGGCGCAAGAAATGCGCATGAACCTGGTTGAAGCCGCTGCTGAAGCGTCTGAAGACCTGATGGAAAAATACCTGGGTGGTGAAGAACTGACTGAAGAAGAGATCAAGAAAGCTCTGCGTCAGCGTGTTCTGAACAACGAAATCATCCTGGTTACCTGTGGCTCCGCGTTCAAGAACAAGGGCGTACAGGCCATGCTGGATGCCGTGGTCGAGTACCTGCCGGCTCCGACCGACGTTGCTGCTATCGACGGTCTGAAGCTGGATGGCGAGACCAAGGACGAGCGTCACGCTTCCGATGACGAGCCGTTCTCTGCTCTGGCATTCAAGATTGCTACCGACCCGTTCGTGGGCAACCTGACCTTCTTCCGTGTTTACTCCGGTGTGGTCAACTCCGGTGACTCCGTGCTGAACTCCGTTAAAGAGAAGCGCGAGCGTTTCGGCCGTATCGTTCAGATGCATGCCAACAAGCGTGAAGAGATCAAAGAAGTTCGCGCAGGCGACATCGCTGCTGCCATCGGCCTGAAGGACGTCACCACCGGTGATACCCTGTGTGACGAAAGCGCACCGATCATCCTGGAGCGTATGGAATTCCCGGAGCCGGTAATCTCCATCGCCGTTGAGCCGAAATCCAAGGCTGACCAGGAGAAGATGGGTCTGGCTCTGGGCCGTCTGGCTCAGGAAGATCCGTCCTTCCGCGTATGGACCGACGAAGAATCTGGTCAAACCATCATCGCCGGTATGGGTGAGCTGCACCTGGACATCATCGTTGACCGTATGCGTCGCGAGTTCAAGGTAGAAGCCAACGTAGGTAAGCCGCAGGTTGCCTACCGTGAAACCATCCGCAACACCGTCAAGGACATCGAAGGCAAGCATGCCAAGCAGTCCGGTGGTCGTGGTCAGTACGGTCACGTCGTTATCGACATGTACCCGCTGGAAGAAGGCAAAGCCTACGAATTCGTCAACGACATCAAGGGTGGCGTGATTCCGGGCGAATTCATCCCGGGTGTTGACAAGGGTATCCGCGAGCAGCTGAAGTCCGGCCCGCTGGCAGGCTATCCGGTAATGGATCTGGGTGTGCGTCTGCACTTCGGTTCCTACCACGATGTCGACTCTTCCGAACTGGCGTTCAAGATCGCTGCTTCTCTGGCGTTCAAGGCTGGCTTCATGAAGGCCAACCCGGTACTGCTCGAACCGATCATGAAGGTCGAAGTCGAGACTCCGGAAGACTACATGGGCGACGTGATCGGTGACCTGAACCGTCGTCGCGGCCTGATCGAAGGCATGGAAGATGGCCCGTCCGGCAAGATCGTACGTGCGCTGGTGCCGCTGGCCGAAATGTTCGGTTACGCCACCTCCCTGCGTTCTGCTACCCAGGGTCGTGCTTCCTACGCCATGGAATTCGCCAAGTATCACGATGCCCCGACCAACGTCGCCCAGGCCGTGATCGAAGAGCGCAAATCCAAGTAATTTAAGATTCCCCGCCTACGACGGTAGGCGGGTTTAACCTAGAAGGACTACGTCGTGTCTAAAGAAAAATTTGAGCGTAATAAACCGCACGTAAACGTCGGCACCATCGGCCACGTTGACCACGGTAAAACCACCCTGACCGCCGCCATCACCAACGTGCTGGCCAAGCACTTCGGTGGTAAAGCTTTCGCCTTCGACCAGATCGACAAGGCACCGGAAGAGCGTGAGCGTGGTATCACCATCAACACCTCCCACGTAGAATACGACACTGCTACCCGCCACTACGCTCACGTAGATTGCCCGGGTCACGCCGACTACGTTAAAAACATGATCACCGGTGCTGCCCAGATGGACGGCGCAATCCTGGTAGTAGCAGCGACTGACGGCCCGATGCCGCAGACTCGTGAGCACATCCTGCTGGGTCGTCAGGTAGGCGTTCCGTACATCATCGTGTTCATGAACAAGTGCGACATGGTAGATGACGAAGAGCTGCTGGAACTGGTCGAGATGGAAGTTCGCGAACTGCTGTCTGAGTACGACTTCCCGGGTGATGACCTGCCGGTCGTTCGTGGTTCCGCGCTGAAAGCGCTGGAAGGCGAAGCTCAGTGGGAAGAGAAGATCCTGGAACTGGCTGGCCACCTGGACACCTACATCCCGGAGCCGGAGCGTGCGATCGATCAGCCGTTCCTGATGCCTATCGAAGACGTGTTCTCCATCGCTGGCCGCGGCACCGTAGTAACCGGTCGTGTAGAGCGCGGTATCGTGAAGGTTGGTGAAGAAGTGGAAATCGTTGGTATCAAAGATACCACCAAGACCACCTGTACCGGCGTTGAAATGTTCCGCAAGCTGCTGGACGAAGGTCGTGCCGGTGAGAACGTTGGCGCCCTGCTGCGTGGCGTGAAGCGTGAAGACGTGGAGCGTGGTCAGGTTCTGGCCAAGCCGGGCACCATCAAGCCGCACACCAAGTTCGAATCCGAAGTGTACGTGCTGTCCAAGGAAGAAGGTGGTCGTCATACCCCGTTCTTCAAGGGCTACCGTCCGCAGTTCTACTTCCGTACTACCGACGTGACCGGTACCATCGAACTGCCGGAAGGCGTTGAAATGGTAATGCCGGGCGACAACATCAAGATGGTTGTTACCCTGATTGCGCCGATCGCGATGGACGACGGCCTGCGTTTCGCTATCCGTGAAGGTGGCCGTACCGTAGGTGCTGGTGTTGTAGCTAAAGTTATCGCTTAATCGATACTTTATATGCGCACATGAAAGGGGTGGCTTCGGCCACCCCTTTTTACGTTTTGGGCCCTCTGCGCCCTGTGAGATACTGTAAAAAACATGACAGAGGTAGTTTCCCGTGAGTAAGCCCGCCATTTTTCTGGACAGAGACGGTGTCATCAACGAAGACACAGGTTATGTCAGCCAGGTTGATGACTTCCATTTCCTGCCCGGCGTCATCGAGGCCATGCAACTGCTGAAGAAAAAAGGCTATTTGCTGGTCGTGGTGACCAACCAATCCGGTATCGCCCGCGGTTACTTCACGGAAGATGACTTCATGAACCTGACCGAGTGGATGGATTGGTCATTGGCCGATCGGGATGTGGATCTCGATGGTATCTACTTCTGCCCCCATCACCCGGATCACGGCGCCCCTTGCGACTGCCGCAAACCGGAACCCGGCATGCTGCTGTTGGCGCAGCAAGAGTTGGGCATCGATATGGACCGCTCTTATATGGTGGGTGACAAACCTTCGGACCTGAAAGCCGCCATCAATGCCAAGGTCGGTCACAAGATAATGGTCAGAACGGGTAAGCCGATTACTGATGCGGGGATTGAGCTAGCCGATGCCATCTACGACAACCTGCATGATTTTGCCGTTGCAGCGCCTGTCGCAGGCTGATTTCGCTGGATTAAGATGCTTTTTGGTGGCTTTATGAGCGGTTGAACGGTGAAAGCCATCTTTTTGAAATAATCCTCTTGCCAGAACGAATTCGCTCCCTATAATGCGCCTCCATCGACAGGGCAAGCGGCAACGCAAACAAGCCAGTCGGTAGCCTCGAAAAGCCTCGTAAAATAAGGCTTGACTCGAGAAGGCGGTTGAGTAGAATGCCACTCCCGCAGCA
>NZ_JAPCIS010000038.1:0-39687 GCF_027707425.1 Aeromonas sp. QDB63 | reverse complement strand
AGAGTATAAGATCACACCCTGTTCGGTCGGTCAAATCCTCGTGCCCTGCTTAAAAAACGTTCGCGATCTTGCCCTGGTATGAGTCCTCAGTGCGTATAAGTGGCGAGGTGGCGTGGAAGATGATGCGCCAACTTTATTGGGCACATGATGGTTATGGCTATTCCAGACGAGGCTCTCCAATTAACCGGAGTAACCTGCGCAATTGGGTTTTACTGCGACATCCTCTGAACCCTGAAAATAACAATGCCGCCCTGCAGGCGGCATTATCGAGATCCGGATCCGGCGATCAGATCAGGAAATCGTTCAGATCCTTGCCCAGCGCAACTTGCTCGGCGATGGCCTTGGGCATACGACCCTGACCGGTCCAGGTCTTCTCCTGACCGTCTTCCTGGTACTTGTATTTCGCAGGACGGGGAGCACGCTTGCTCTTGGTGGTGCCCGCCGCAGCCGGAGCCGCCACGCTGCCGATCAGCTCACGGGGATCGATACCAGCCTGTTGCAGCATTTCGGTGAATTCATTCAGTTTGCGCTGACGCTCTTCCTGTTCGGCACGTTCCTGTTCAACGGACTCGGCACGCTCGTTATATACCAGGTCAAACTTTTCTTTCGCTTCTTGCAGTTGCTCAAACGGCAGTTCACGAATGGCAGCGCGCAAGCTGCGAATGTTCAGCAGAACCTTCAGAAACTCGTTCATTACTTCCTCACAGAATTATTTTTGTATGTCACAGGGATAACACGATTTGAGAATAGCATGCCCATTGGATAACAACATAATGTTTTTATACCATCCGGCAAAGCGCTGACACCATATGGACATTATTCACCGTGGTTAATTCCCTGCCTGATACTTATTGGGAATACTCTCACAGACTTTATTTCCTATTTTCCCCGGTTAATCTCAGGCTCACCTCATCCGTTGCTCACGCTGTTATCTCTTACCCGCGTCGCTCTGCGCCAAGTCATTTAGCAGCAGTGCCGGCCCTTATTGTACAAATAGTGCGCTCATGGGCATCACCTTCGCGGACAATAAACCAGGTCCCGTTTCAGGATGCCCCTTGCGCCTGATCCTGTATCCAGCGGATGAATGCCTGGATCTTGGGACACTGGCGATGAGGGAGGGTCGCCAGGTAATAACGCGGCTCGCAGCGCACCGCCATGTCCGGGAAGGGCATCACCAGCGCTCCGCTCGCCAGCGCCTGGCTTGCCAGCTGCCTGCGCCCCATGGCGACACCGGCGTGGTGGGTGGCGGCAAGGATCGCCAGATCCGCTCGATCAAATCCCATGTGTGACGAGCAGGCCTCCAGGGAGAGATGCCAGTGACTCCCCCAGGTGCGCCACTCGTCGCTGTCGGTGTCCAGGCCCCAGGCCTGTCTGTCATGGAGCAGGCGGCACTGCTGCAGATTCCCCACCTCCCCCATCAGACCGTGGTCGCTGGCGTATTGAGGGCTGCACACCGGCACCATGTATTCATCCATCAGGGGGTGGATGGCCAGGCCCGTCGGGGTTCTGGCATCGAAGTTGAGGGTCAGATCGATGCCGTAGCCGTGCAGGTTGATGTGCTCGTTGCCCGTCAGCAGGTTGAGCTCGATGTGAGGATGCAGACGGGAAAAATCGGCGAGCCTTGGCACCAGCCAGCACTGGGCGATGGAGGGGCGCGAGTGCAGCGTCAGGGAGCCCGACAGCGCCTGCTCCCTGATCTCCAGCACCTCCTGATTGATGAACTCCAGGGAGGAGGTGAGCGCCCAGAAGATGCGCTGCCCCTCCGTGGTCAAGGCTACCTTGCGGTGAAAGCGCTGGAACAGCAAAAACCCGAGCGCCTCTTCCAGGGCCGAGATGCGGTGGCTCACCGCGCTTGGGCTCAAGGAGAGCTCGTCGGCGGCGAGCGCAAAGGAGCCGTGGCGGGCCGCCGCCTCGAAGGTGTGGAGCCTGGCGAGCTGATGGCTGCTGAGCAGCTTGCTCCTCACCCCTGGGTGCTCATCGCGTTGCATGGTTGGGCCTCCCTCTCTTTTATCTGGCGGATGATACCAGAAGGGCGAGGTTTGCATTCACCAGGAAGACTCAAGTCACCCGTATTCGAAGGTACAGCAGGGCAGATGACCATTTGCATCAACTGGGCTCATCCAAGCGACGCGTTTTATCATTTGTCACGGCAACGCTGGTGCCATTCAATGGGATGATTACGTCACCACCCCGAGAGGCTTTCATGACACACACCGACATTGCCGGGCTCATCGCCCGCTTTCCCCTGCTCGAACCGCTGATCGCCCTCACCCCTGTGACCTGGTTCAATCCGGGGGCCACCTCACTCGCGGAAGGATTGCCCCATGTGGGGCTCACCCGGCACGATGTGGCCGCCGCCTCCGCCCGGCTCGCCCGCTTCGCCCCCTACCTGTGCGAGGCCTTCCCCGAAACCCGCGCCAGCCACGGCATCATCGAGTCCGGGATCGCCGCCATCCCGACCCTGCAGGGGACCCTCAATGGGCGCTATGGCGTCGAACTCACCGGCAGGTTGCTGCTCAAACAAGACAGCCATCTGCCCATCTCCGGCTCCATCAAGGCGCGCGGCGGCATCCACGAGGTGCTGGCCCATGCCGAACACCTGGCCATCCAGGCTGGGCTGCTGCGCGAGACGGATGACTATCGCACGTTGTTATCGGACGAGTTCCGCCACTTCTTCAGCCAATACAGCATCGCGGTGGGGTCGACCGGCAACCTCGGCCTCTCCATCGGCATCATGAGCGCCCGCCTCGGCTTTCGCGTCACCATCCACATGTCCGCCGATGCGCGGGAGTGGAAGAAGAAAAAGTTGCGCGAACATGGCGCCATCGTCGTGGAATATGCCGAGGATTACGGGGTGGCGGTGGAGCAGGGGCGCAAGGAGGCCGAACGCGATCCCGCCTGCTTCTTCATCGATGACGAGCACTCTCGCACCCTGTTCCTCGGCTATGCGGTGGCGGGCGAGCGAGTTAAAAAGCAGTTCGACGAGATGGGCATCAGGGTGGACGCCGACCATCCGCTCTTCGTCTACCTACCCTGCGGCGTCGGCGGTGGCCCCGGCGGGGTGGCCTTTGGTCTCAAGCTGGCGTTTGGGGACAACGTGCACTGCTTCTTCGCCGAACCTACCCACTCCCCCTGCATGCTGCTCGGGGTCCACACCGGGTTGCACGATGCCATTGCGGTGCAAGACCTTGGCATCGACAACCTCACCGCCGCCGACGGCCTCGCGGTGGGACGCGCCTCCGGTTTTGTCGGCCGCGCCATGGAACGCCTGCTTGCGGGCTTCTACACCCTGAGCGATCAGGAGATGTACGACCTGCTGGGGCTCCTGGCCCGGGATGAAGAGATCCGGCTCGAGCCCTCGGCACTGGCGGGCATGGCAGGCCCCTGGCGAGTGGCCGCCAACCTTGAGTGGCAGAGTGGGCAGGGACTGGATGCAGCCAAGATGGCCGGGGCCACCCACCTGGTGTGGGCCACCGGCGGCGGCATGGTGCCCGCCGAGGAGATGGAAAAATACCTGGCCTGCGCCCGGATCTGATCTTTTTTTCGCCCCCGTGACCCGCCGACCTGGCGGGTTTTTCTGCTGCGAGATCAGCAAGATGGCACCTCAGCCCTCGCCCCCATGACACAGACGGCCAGACTGCTGGACAGCCTGATTTGTCATCCAGCCCCACCGACTGGTTATTTTGTGATACGATAGAGACCGTTTTTTGACATCTGCGCCCCGTTGTCCCCTTTTTCCGGTGAGATAACCACCGGTTCCGGCGACCAACACCTGCCGGGCGCAGCACAACATGTGCCCAGTTCGAATCGCTCCTGCGTGACCTTGACGCCTGGAGCACTCCCCTCTGGGCACCTTAGATAAGGAGATCGGGCGATGAAACAATATCAAAGCTGGTTGGGACAATATCTGATGAGCCGCCGTGACGGAGACCACGCCATGGCATCCGAGCTCGCCAGCTCCATCTGCGAATTCTGGCAGGCCCGTGGAGATGAGGCCGAGACCAGCAAATGGCAGCAGATCTACGAGCAGCACGTGGAAAAAACCACCTGACGACCTGCTCTCCTCCATAAAAAAACCGGCGCTCATGGCGCCGGTTTTGCATTTCAACGACCCGGATCACATCTGGTCGATCATGTCCTGGGCGAACTGGGAGCAGGAACGCAGGGTGGCACCTTCCATCAGACGCTCGAAGTCATAGGTGACGGTCTTGTTGGCGATGGCCGCTTCCATCCCCTTGACGATGAGGTCAGCCGCCTCGGTCCAGCCCAGGTGGCGCAGCATCATCTCGGCAGAGAGGATGAGGGAGCCCGGGTTGACCTTGTCCTGGCCAGCGTATTTCGGCGCGGTGCCGTGGGTGGCTTCGAACAGGGCAACGCCATCGCCGATGTTGGCGCCCGGCGCGATGCCGATGCCGCCGACCTGGGCCGCCAGCGCGTCGGAGATGTAGTCGCCGTTGAGGTTCATACAGGCAATGACGTCATACTCGGCCGGACGCAGCAGGATCTGTTGCAGGAAGGCATCGGCGATGACGTCCTTGACCACGATGGTCTTGCCGGTCTTCGGGTTCTTGAAGGAGCACCAGGGGCCGCCGTCGATGAGCTGGGCATCGTACTCTTTCTGGGCCAGGGCATAACCCCAATCCTTGAAGGCACCCTCGGTGAACTTCATGATGTTGCCCTTGTGCACCAGGGTCACGGAGTCGCGATCGTTGTCGATGGCGTACTCGATGGCGGCACGGACCAGACGCTCGGTACCGGCCTTGGACATGGGCTTGATGCCGATGCCACAGGACTCGGGGAAGCGAATTTTCTTCACGCCCATCTCGTTTTGCAGGAAAGCGATCACCTTCTTGGCTTCATCGCTGTCCGCCTTCCACTCGATGCCGGCGTAGATGTCTTCGGCGTTCTCGCGGAAGATCACCATGTCGGTCAGCTCGGGGTGCTTGACCGGGCTCGGGGTCCCTTCGTAGTAACGGACCGGGCGCAGGCAGACGTAGAGATCCAGCTCCTGGCGCAGGGCCACGTTGAGGGAGCGAATACCGCCGCCGACCGGGGTGGTCAGCGGGCCCTTGATGGCCACGCAGTATTCACGAATGAAATCCAGGGTTTCGGCCGGCAGCCAGGCACCTTCGCCATAGACATGAGTCGACTTCTCGCCGGTATAGATCTCCATCCAGGCGATCTTGCGCTCGCCTTTGTAGGCTTTCTCGACCGCAGCATTCACCACATTCAACATGGCCGGGGTCACGTCCACACCGATACCATCCCCTTCGATAAACGGAATGATGGGGTTGTGGGGAACCTGCAGCTTGCCGCTGGCATCGACTGTGATTTTCTGGCCCTGGGTCGGGATAACTACTTTGCTTTCCATCGGCATCTCCTAACTTCCGTTTGTTATCAATCTGATCGTTGCGCGCGGCCATCTTAAGCCCATCCATTTGCATAATCAAATAGCGGGCATGCATGTCAGACCATAGTCGGGGAGTGGATCACAGTGCGCCTGAGGATCCCCTCCTCCCTCGCCGCCCTCAGGTCCTGACGAGGCGCAGGCCCCGTCCATCCGGGCCTCTTCATCTAGTGATGACAGCGTCTCCCTGCCCTCGCCGCCCCGAAGGCGCCACTCCCCCAAATCCCGTTCGCCTTTACATCGTCGTAACCCCTTTGGCGAGGCAAGGCGCGCCGGGGGACAGGCTGCCGGATCCGGACTAGGCTCTTTGCCAGTGATCGGGGCGCCCGGGGCGTGGCCGGTCATGAAGAGAGCACGACAACAAGGAGAACACCATGTTTATCGTCACCAACCGGATGGTCAACGAGCAGGGCAAGACCCCCAGCGAGATCTTTGGCGAAAAACCCGCAGAGGGCCCCAACGAACTGCGCCTCGCCGAGGCCCGGCGTCAGGGCAAGCAGTGGCAGCTGGACCTGCTGCCGGATCAGATCACCGCCGAGATGGCCGCCAGCGTCGGCCTTGACCCCGACCTCCCCCACCCGGCCAGCGCCTATGTGGCGCGCAAGCTGCTGGAGCGCTGCGCCGGGACCGGCAGCACGGCCAAACAGAAGCTCAAGACCGGCAAACACCTGCTGCTGTTCGTACACGGCTTCAACAACGATCTTGACGATGTGCTGGAGCGAGCCGCGGGGCTCGAGGCCCGGTACGGCGTCGAGGTGCTCTGCTTCAGCTGGCCCGCCAATGGCGGCGGCGCCCGGGGCGTGCTGAGCTACAAGAGCGACAAGCGCGATGCCCTGGCCTCGGCCGGGGCCCTTGACCGGGTGCTGGAGAAGATGAAGGGGCTGCTCGACGAGTTCAACGGCCAGTATGTGACGCAGCTGGAAGAGAAGGCCCAGAAGAAGTTCGCAGACAACGGCGAGGCCTGGGATCGCTACTTTGCCAAGGAGGTAAACAAGCGATGCCCCTTCACCATCAACCTGCTGCTGCACAGCATGGGCAACTACCTGTTCAAGCACCTGCTGGGCAGCACCACCTACCACGCCAACCAGCTGCTGTTCGACAACATCATCATGGCCGCCGCCGACACCAACAACGAGCTTCACGCCCAGTGGGTCGATCGCATCCAGTGTCGCAACCGCCTCTACATCACCATCAATGAGCGCGATGGTGCCCTGATGGCATCGCGCATGAAGATGGGGGAGCAGCAAAAGGCGAGGCTCGGCCACTACACCCGGCGGCTGGATGCCAGAACGGCCACCTACGTGGACGTGACCAATCAGCCCCATGTGGGGGACTCTCACGCCTACTTCGAAGGGGATGCCCTCGCCAACGAGAAGGTGCTGCGCTTCTTCCACACCGTCTTCAACGGCGGCACCGGCGAGAGCGCGGAGCTGTTCGATGCGGCCCCTCTATCGCCTCTAGCCACTGCGCAAAAAAACCACCGCCCCGAACAGGGCGGTGGTTTTTCATTATGCGCTCACTTGGTGGCCACAAGGCCGCCAGGGGCTAGTGTTCTGCCGCTTCCGGCTGGGGCGCTTCGCTGCGCTCCCGTTGCAGTTCATCGACCCTGGCCTGCCATCTGTCCTGGGCCTGTTTTTGCCCCTGGGACTCGAATTCCTGGCGCATGGTGTCGATTTTTTGGTCAAGTTTTTCCATCAGGATGTCTCCTTACATCTCGGGTTACACACTGGCTGACGGCACTGTTTGGCCAACCTGCTCACCCGATTGGACACCAGGTTTTCCCCAATTGTCCAACAAAATAAACGATTGATTATGCAAAAACCAATCTAGAAAATGGGTTAAAGCTCCTTATGAAACCCCATAAGCCACCCTGAAAACGCCTGATAAAAGCACTGTTTTTGCCATTGATATCAATACCTTGATATTTATAACTTGCTCAATGACTCCCTTGAGATCGGCATGACGAGGATATGCACATTTTTTTTCACAAAAACTCCCCGCTCTCCGGGCTTTGCGACCGGAAAGGCCCCCTTGTCCATCCAAAAATGCGATAGGTTATGACACAACCCATCTCTTTAATGGATAGATAATCCCCAACCCCGGCCCTGCGGCTTGCCAGCCCGACCACCAGCAGGTTCGCTTGTTACCCATCCGGGCATATCCCGCCCCACTCCCGCCCCGATAAAATGGGGCCGCACCGCGCCTGCTGAGCGGGTTGTTGCCGCCCTCATCCCCTCTCGTCGGAGTCATGACATGGATCTCTTCTGGTGGTTTGCCCTGCCCGTCGCCGCAGGCACCTTCTATGGGTGCTATTTCTGGAACCAGCGCCATGCCCAGCCCGACTGGCTGCGTCTGCCTACCCGCGCCGACTACCTGCACCAGCATCCCGAATGCGCCATCGACGATGAACTGGGGGCGCGCTGCTGCGCCTGCGGCTCCGACAAGGTGCTGGGCCACCCCCAGACCGGCTGGCCTGATCATCGCTTTCGCCACACCTGCCTCGCCTGCGGCAAGGCGCTCTTTCGCACCGAAGAGCCCCCTGTATAAGCATCCACATTCGCCCTTTTTGTATGGCGATGTATGGCGATGGCAGATGCTGACACCCGCGAAGCAGCAAAGAGCACATGCTCAGGGCAGGGAGACATCTCAGATGGAAAAGGATTTAACCGCACTGAAGCGCAAGTGGCTCAAGAAGCATCTGCAAGCGCTACGGGCAGTAAAAGACGAGGAAGAAGAAAAAGTAGGCATGCCAGGGTTTGTCGGCATCCTGTGCGCCCTGCTCCCCTTGCTGACAGCGGCTATCTATTTGGTCGGGATGCGATATTACCACGGCTATCTTGACCGCTTCGGCCTTGAATACACCGAGTTCTCCCAACCAGCGGATGTCACTCTTTTTCACGGATTCCTGCTGCTGCTACAGCTGCTCTTGCCTTACGTGTTCCCTCTCGTCATGACAGTTGGAGTGCTCTTTGCCACGCTCTCATGCCTGTTTTTCAAGGTGAGGTGGCGCTTGACTCTCTCATGGTGGGTGGTCCGCTTTTTTGTTCTGCTTCCCATCGTGATGAAGGGTGGGAAAATTGCCCGCACCTATCCCGCTCCATTTACATTTAGTTGTCTGATTTGGTTAAAGAATACCTATTTGAAATTTGCACTTTTCATGCTTCCTATCCTGTTGGTCATCTGGGCATCTGAATACACCAGACCCATGGGGGAGAAAGAGGCTAACAAGCAGATCACCCTCCTCGAACAAGGCAACTGGCCAGAGAGTAAGGCCCATAGCCAGTCCCCTCTGCTGGGGGATGAACCCCATATCCGCATCGGCTGCAACACCTCCCACTGCGCCTATCGCCTCAAGGGGGGTGACACCCTGATCCTGCGCCTCGACCAGATAACCGAAACCCGCTACCAGCCTGACAAGGCCGCGCCGAAATAGACGGCATGGCGCAGGCGTCCTGACAGAGAGAGCGCCGACCAGGTCAGAATGGGTTGTCGTTTGTGACCCTCTTTCGTACTATTGCCCGCCACTGCGAACCCCCTTTTCCGGCCCGGGCGTCATGCACAGCGCGGGCCCACAAACGGATAGCGATCCCATGACATCTCTGACCCACTGCTCGGTGCTGGCGATGACGCTGGTTGCACTGCCCGCTCTCGCCTCCGGCGACGGTGACGGGTGCGGCTTCTGGCTCACCGACTGCCCTCTCCCCACCTATCCGCTCTATCTCAACGAGAACGACACCCGGGGCAACCTGCTGATGCTGCTGGGGGATGCCCAGCATCACCCCCTCCCCTTCACCCTGCCGGCAGCTCCGCTGAACGAGCGCAGCCAGCCGCTGTTCTACCTCACCCGCCTCCCCCAGCCGGAGGAGGTGGAGGACCCGGCGCTGCGCGAGCAGCTCGGCAGCCGGCTGGCCGCCTACGACCCGTCCCTCCCCCCGCTGCTCGAGCACTACGCGGGCCATGACTCCCTCTACGGCCACGCCATCTCCAACTCCCTCTCCTCGGTCAGCGCGTTTCTGGACGCCCTCGAGCAGAGCGAGGTGCCCGCCCCGGAGCGCACCTCGCTGCTGCGAAGCCGTCTGCTGATCCTGGGGCAGCAGGAGAGCCCGGCCCCCGCGACCGAAATGAGCGGTGCTACCCTGGAGTGGCAGGGGTATCTGCAGGCCGCCCGGCACTTCTACGAGAGCCGCTTCGAGGAGGCCCGCGCAGGCTTTGCCGCCTTGCAGCAGGCCAAGGCCCCCTGGGTGGCCGAGAGCGCGACCTACATGGTGATGCGCACGGAGATCAACCTCGCGATGAAGGAGGCGAAGGACGAATACGGCGATCAGGACGTGACCAGGAGTGACAAGGAGGCCCTTCGCCGCGCCATGGCCCAGGGTCAGGCCTATCTGGTGGCCTACCCGCAAGGGCGCTACGCCAGCTCGACCAGAGGACTGTTCAGACGCATCCAGTGGATGGCCGGTGATCTCGGCGCCCTGCGGGATGCCTATGACGAGGCCATGGCAACCCGCCAGCCCTTGCCGGCGCTGGAGGCCCTGGTCAACGAGATCGATCTCACCCTGCTCAGTGGCGATGCCTATCGCCATCAGGCGGCCTATCAGGACTCGGCCCAGCCGGCGCTGCTGTTCGTCAATGCCCTGCGGGGTCTCAGACCGACCTATGAGCGGCCGCGGGACTGGCAAGATGCCCAGCTGGACGACGCCATCGCGCACCTGCAAAAAACCGGTCACCAGGCGCAGGCGGCCTATCTCAAGGCCTACGCCCTCTTTTTGGACAAGCAGTTCGAGCAGGTGCTGGCCCTGCCCTCCCCGGGGCAGGAGGACGCCACCCTGGCATTCAGCCACCAGATGCTGCGTATCTGGGCCTGGCAGGGCATGAAGGCCTTCGACAAGGCCGAGCAGGCACTGATGGCGCTGGTGGCCTCCCCCCTGGGTCAGGCCCAGCAGGCGTTCGTGGAGAACGTGCTGGCGGATCACTGGGTGCGCACCGGCAACACGGCCGCCATCTTCCAGCCGGGCAGCCCCATCACCCAGCTGCGCATCCGCGCGGCCGTGCTCAAGCAGGAGGCCGAACCTGCCCTGTTGCGCCAGCAAGCCAGTCAGGGCCCGAGCGCGGCGGAGCGGCAGATTGCGCTCCATACCCTGCTGGTACGGGATCTCATCGCCAGCGACCCGGCCACCTTCTTGCAGGATGTGGCCCTCATCCCCGCCGATTACAAGGAGGCGACCCCTCCCGCCGACGCGCCCTGGGAACCCGTGCCCAACGGGGATGTGCGCCTCTCGGCGTTCCAGTGGCGCGGAGAGGGGACGCCCCAGGGCTACCACTGCCGGGATCTGGCCCAGACCCTTGGCACCCTGGTGCAGCGCCCCGACGATGGTCATGCCCTCAACTGCTTCGGGGAGTATCTGCGCAGCCGGGATCCCCATATCGACCTGTGGCAGGATCGCGAGATGATCTGGGGGCTGGCGCAAGACGAGCGCCCCACGTTCCCGAGTCGCCTCGCCCTCTATCAGGCCGTGATGGCCAACCCCAAGGCGGAGCCCGAAGACAAGAGCTATGCCCTCTATCGCGCCATCCAGTGCTATGCCCCCTCCGGCTACAACAGCTGCGACAGCCAGGAGATCCCCAAACGCACCCGGCAGGCCTGGTTCAACACCCTCAAGCAGCGCTATGGCAACTCGGTGTGGGCCAGATCCCTCAAATACTACTGGTGAGCCATGAGCAGCCCCCCTGAACGCGCCCTTCTGGCGCTGCTGCTGACGGCCCTGGCCACCCCCCTTGAGGCCAGTGTCGATGCCAGCGCCTATGACGCCTTCTGGCTCTGGTCCGCCACCCGCCACCAGCCGGTACTGGAACAGGCCAGCACCCTCTATCTGCATCAGGGGGAGATCCTGGACAGGCCCGGCGGCTCCCGCTTCGTCAAGCTGGGGCGGGTTCCCTCCCCCCTCAAGGCCGGGCAGGTCTGGCTGGTGGTGCGTGTCAACGCCCTCCCCCTCTCCCCCGCCCACGAGCAGGTGCTGGTGCGCCTCTACGAGGGGTGGCGCGCGGCCGGGGCCAGGGTGGCGGGCATCCAGATAGACTTCGATGCGGCGACCCGCCAGCTCGATCGCTATGGCAACGCCCTGCAACAACTGCGGCGCGCCCTGCCTCCCGGGTGCAAGCTCAGCGTGACGGGGCTGCTCGACTGGGCGAAAACGGGGGACGTGGCAGAGCTCAATCGCCTGCCCGTGGACGAGCTGGTGATCCAGACCTATCAGGGCACGCGCACGGTGCCGGGCTATCAGGCCTATCTGCCCGCCATGGCGCACCTGACCATCCCGTTCAAGGTAGGGCTGGTGCAGGATGGGGAGTGGGATCCCGCCTGGCAGACAACACTGGCCGCCTCCCCCCATTACCGTGGCGAGGTGGTCTTCCTGCTCAACCGCCCGGCGCCGATCCCAGGGACCAGTCCCCCTGTTCCCCGGCATGACGCCCACTGAGACGCGGGTGAACCCCATCGGGACACAGGGGCAAGGGCGTGCCCACGGCAAGCAGCCGTGGCAGACCCTGATCCGGCTGGTGGCATCCACACCGGGCGAGATGCCGTGCGAGAGGAACGCCGTCCGGGCCACCACATCGGTCAAGCCCGCCATCGTGCTGCGCGGCGCGCGCCGTCACAAACAGGGAGAGAAACAAGGATGACGTTTGTCGAGATGAACCCCGCCCACCTGCCGCTGGCCGCTGCTGGAGGCCGATCCCGCCGCGTCGCGCATCGCCGCCTACCTGCCCGGGGCCTGGGGCTTTGCCGCCCTGGCGGACAACGAGGTCGTGGGGGCCTGCGTGGCGGGCCTGGTGGGGGAGCAAACCGCCGAGATCTTCAACATCGCCGTTGCCCCCAACCGCCAGCAGCAGGGCATCGGCTCCGGCCTGCTGCGCTTCGTGCTGGAGAACCTGGCCGGGAAGGGGATAGGCCGCGTCGAGCTCGGTACCGGCAGCTTCGGTCACCAGCTCACCTATTACCAGCGCCACGGCTTTCGCGTCCATGCCGTCGTGAAGGATCACTTCCTCATCCACTATCCCGAGCCCCTGATGGAGCACGGCATCCAGCACAAGGACATGCTGCGCCTCTCCCTCGCACTGGCGCCGGACACCGCCTCCCCCTGACCCGAGAGGGAAGCCCCGCCCTCCCCCTGACGGCCGCCCCCTGTGGTACACTCCGCCATCCCCTGTTTTTGGTATGCATGCGATGAAATCAGCCCGCCCCCGTCTCTCCCTCTCCGCCCGCCCTGACGCAGGCCGCACGGCCAGCGGGCCTACCACGGCGCGCCCATCCCAACGCCGGGAGGCCCGGCACCCAGGGAGCGTCAACGAGCGCAAACCGGCCCCCGCCCCGGCGGCTCGCAAGCTGCTGCTCCTGAACAAGCCTTACATGGTGCTCTGCCAGTTCACCGACGAGGCGGGCCGCGAGACCCTCAAGGATTACATCAAAGAGCCCGGCATCTATGCCGCGGGCAGGCTGGATCGAGACAGCGAAGGGCTCTTGCTGCTCACCAACGACGGCAAGTTGCAGGCACGCCTCACCCAGCCGGGAGAGAAGACCCCCAAGACCTACTGGGTGCAGGTGGAAGGCATCCCGAGCGAGGAGAAACTGGCCGCCCTTCGCGCCGGTGTGGAACTCAACGACGGCATGACCCTGCCCGCCGGGGCGCGCATCATGGATGACCCTGTGGTGTGGCCACGCAACCCGCCCATACGCGAGCGCAAGGAGATCCCCACCTGCTGGCTCGAGATAACAATCGTAGAGGGGCGCAACCGCCAGGTGCGGCGCATGACCGCCCACATCGGCCACCCCACCTTGCGCCTCATCCGCTACGCCATCGGGGAGTGGACCCTCGATGGGCTCGCGCCGGGAGAGAGCCGCGCCCTGCCCGCCCCCGATCTGGCCCCCGCGCCACGACCAGCCGCCACGCAAGGCAAACCACGGGCATCCGCCGCAGCCGGGGGCACTGGCCGCAGTGCCCCCCGCACCGCCCAGCCAACAGATCAGGATCCAGCCCGGGGGCGGGACCGCCGCGGGGCAGACCCGCGCCAGGCCAATCGCAGCGGCGGGCGCACCACCGCCCGCCGTCCGGCTCGCACCAAGCCCTCTGAATGAAGGCGACAGCGGATCTGCATCGAGCGCCCCTGCCGGGGCACAGCCAACAAGACAAGGAGTCCTTATGAGCGATCACCCACCGCTGCCCACCCGCCTCACCGTGGCCGCTCTGGTGCACTGGCAGGGGCGTTTCTTGCTGGTGGAAGAGGAGATTGCGGGCCAGCGCCGCTTCAACCAGCCCGCCGGCCACGTGGAGCCGGGAGAAGATCTCATCCAGGCGGCCTGCCGCGAGCTGAAGGAGGAGACCGGACTCACCGCCGCGCCCACCGGCTGGCTTGGGGTCTACCTCTTCAAACCGGCGGACAGCGAGGCCACCTTTGTGCGCACCGCCGTCATCTTCGACCTTGAAAAGGCGCCCGGTCAGCACCATCCAGAGGATCCCGACGGTGACGTACTGGCCTGTCACTGGCTCAGCCTGGCGGAGATTGCCGAGTGCAAGCCCGCCCTGCGAAGCCCCCTGGTGTGGCAGTGTATCCAGGACTATCTGGCAGGCACCCGCCTGCCGCTGTCGGCCCTCAAGGCCTTCATCTAAGCGCCATTTGACGCTCTTTTTGACGCTATGGGGCCGAGACAAGAAAAACGATTTCCCGCCACCGGGCTTCCAAGGGGAACGGCGGCAGGGAGATGTGACCGGGGGCGCAAAACTCTGGTAGAATACGCCCCGTTTAAACGAACTGGTAACTTCGACTAATGACAGACAACAGCCAAATCAAGGTGATCGTCGGCATGTCCGGCGGCGTGGATTCTTCCGTCTCGGCCTACCTGCTCCAGCAGCAGGGCTATCAGGTCGAAGGCTTGTTCATGAAGAACTGGGAAGAAGACGACACGGACGAGTACTGCTCTGCCGCCCAGGATTTGGCTGATGCCAAGGCCGTCTGCGACAAGCTGGGGATGAAACTCCACACCATCAACTTCGCCGCCGAATACTGGGACAACGTCTTCGAGCACTTCCTGGAAGAGTACAAGGCGGGTCGCACCCCGAACCCGGACATCCTGTGCAACAAGGAGATCAAGTTCAAGGCGTTCCTGGAATTCGCCGCCGAAGAGCTGGGGGCCACCTACATCGCCACCGGCCACTATGTGCGCCGTGACGACAGCACCGGCCGCCCGCGCCTGCTGCGCGGTCTGGATACCAACAAGGATCAGAGCTACTTCCTCTATACCCTGAGCGAAGCCCAGGTGGGTCAGAGCCTGTTCCCGGTCGGGGATCTGGAAAAACCCGAGGTGCGCCGCATCGCCGAGCAGCTGGATCTCATCACCGCCAAGAAGAAAGACTCCACCGGCATCTGCTTCATCGGTGAGCGCAAGTTCAAGGACTTCCTGGCCAAGTTCCTGCCCGCCCAGCCAGGTCCCATCGAAACCGTGGACGGCAAGATCATCGGCGAGCATCAGGGGCTGATGTACCACACCCTGGGCCAGCGCAAGGGGCTTGGCATCGGCGGTCGTAAAGATGCCACCGAAGAGGCCTGGTACGTGGTGGACAAAGAGGTGGAGCGCAACACGCTCGTGGTGGCACAAGGGGAACACCCCCGTCTCTACTCCGACGGCCTGGTCGCGAGCCAGCTGCACTGGGTGGATCGCACCCCCATTCGCGCGCCGCGCCGCTGCACCGTCAAGACCCGTTATCGTCAGGAAGATATCCCCTGCCTGATCCAGCCCATCGACGACGAGACCATCCGGGTCATCTTCGACGAGAAGCAGGCTGCGGTGACCCCGGGCCAGTCCGCCGTCTTCTACGACGGGGAAGTGTGTCTGGGCGGCGGCATCATCGAACAACGTTTCAGCCATCCGGTCTAAGGGCTGGGCGCTCACGAGCGTCCGCGCTGTACTCCCTTCTCCCCTCGCGGGAGAAGGGTTGGGGATGAGGGGGTAACCACCCTCACCCTGACCCTCTCCCTGAGGGAGAGGGGACAGAGAAAAACAGTACTAGGCAGCGATACATGATTGGCAACGTCCAGGCCGGATCATGGCATCGGCCGGTGAAAGAACAGAACAGGGCTGTGAAGATATGAGCGACAAATTCCAAGACAGAACCATGGCCTTCGCAGGCATCTGCCAGGCTGCCTATCTGGTGCAGAAAGTGGCCCGTGACGGCTCCTGCGACGAAGCCTCCCTGCGCGAGAGCCTGCAAAGCATTCTGGTCACCAACCCCACGCAGCCGCTGGAAGTGTTCGGCAGCCACCTGGCCATTCGCGACGGCTATCGCGCCCTGGTGGAACAGCTGGGGGCCGACGGCAGCCAGAAGAATGCCGAGCTGACCCGCTACGTGGTGAGCCTGATCGCGCTGGAGCGCAAGCTCGCCAAGCGCAAGGACATCCTCAACATGCTGGGGGAGCGGATCAGCCAGATCGGCCGCCAGCAACAGCATTTCGATCTGCTCGACGAGCAGATCCTGGCCAACATGGCGAGCATCTACAGCGACCTTATCAGCCCCATCGGGCCGCGCATCCAGGTGGCGGGCACCCCGCTCTTCCTGCAGCAGCCCCTGGTGCAGCACAAGGTGCGCGCCCTGCTGCTCGCAGGCATCCGCGCCGTGGTGCTGTGGCGCCAGCTCGGCGGCAGCCGTACCCAGATCATCTTCGCCCGCAAGAAGATGGTGGAACTGGCCAAACGATTTTAACCCCCACACCAATCATCAGGAGTTCACCCCATGGAGCTGTCCGCGCTGACTGCCGTTTCCCCGATTGACGGTCGTTATGGCGACAAGGCCGATGCCCTGCGCCCTATCTTCTCCGAATTCGGTCTGCTGCGTTTTCGCGTCGAAGTCGAGGTGCGCTGGTTGCAAAAACTGGCCAGCCACGCCGGGATCCCGGAAGTCCCTGCCCTGAGCGAGGCAGCCAATGCCGTGCTTGACGGCATCGTCAGCAACTTCAACGAGCAGGATGCCGCCCGCATCAAACAGATCGAGCGCACCACCAACCATGATGTGAAAGCGGTGGAGTACTTCCTCAAAGAAAAAGTCGAAGTGAACCCGGAGCTGGCCGCCGTCAGCGAATTCATTCACTTCGCCTGCACCTCGGAAGACATCAACAACAACTCCCACGGCCTGATGCTGAAGACCGCCCGGGAAGAGGTGATCAAGCCTTATTGCGAAAAGCTCATCGGCGAGATCAAGCGCCTGGCCGTCGAGTACCGCGACATGCCGCTGCTGTCACGCACCCACGGTCAGCCGGCGACCCCGAGCACCATGGGCAAGGAGATGGCCAACGTCGCCTACCGTCTGGAGCGCCAGCTCAAGCAAATCATGGCGGTGGAGCTGCTGGGCAAGATCAACGGTGCCGTGGGCAACTACAACGCCCACATCAGCGCCTACCCGGATGTGGACTGGCACCAGTTCTCCGAGGAGTTCGTCACCTCTCTCGGCCTGACCTGGAACCCCTACACCACCCAGATCGAGCCCCACGACTATATCGCCGAGCTGTTCGACGCCCTGGCCCGCTTCAACACCATCCTGATCGACTTTGACCGTGACGTCTGGGGTTACATCTCCCTGGGTCACTTCAAGCAGCGCACCATCGCCGGCGAAATCGGCTCCTCCACCATGCCCCACAAGGTCAACCCCATCGACTTCGAGAACTCCGAAGGCAATCTGGGTCTGGCCAACGCCGTGTTCCAGCACCTGGCGAGCAAACTGCCCATCTCCCGCTGGCAGCGTGATCTCACCGACTCGACCGTGCTGCGCAACCTGGGTGTGGCGGTGGGTTACTCCCTGATTGCCTATCAGGCGACCCTCAAGGGCATCTCCAAGCTGGAAGCCAACGCGGACGCCATGGCCGCCGATCTGGACGCCAACTGGGAAGTGCTGGCGGAACCCATCCAGACCGTGATGCGCCGCTACGGCATCGAGAAGCCCTACGAGAAGCTCAAAGAGCTGACCCGTGGTCGCCGCGTCGACGCCGAAGGGATGCGCACCTTCATCGACACCCTGGAGTTGCCGGAAGCGGTCAAGGTCGAGCTGAAGAAGCTGACCCCGGCCAACTACATCGGCGACGCCCAGCGTCTGGTCGATCTGCTGAAATAAGTGATGTAACCGAACCGGCGGGGGCTCTGTCATGACGGCAGGGCCCCCGTTGATTTTGGCCCATTTGATATGATCACCCTCTATCGGGCCATTTCAGAGCCCTTGCCCAAGCCCGCCTTGGGCAAGCCCTCTCACAAGATACGAGAAGCACCATGTACCAACTCAATCTGGATATCGCTCACTTCCTCGAGCACTACTGGCAGAAGCGCCCGCTCCTCATCAAGGGCGGTTTCACCGACTTTCAGGATCCCATCAGCCCGGACGAGCTGGCAGGTCTGGCCATGGAAGAGGTGATTGAGTCGCGCCTGGTCACCCGCTTCAACAACAAGTGGGAGGCGGCCCACGGCCCCTTCGAATCCTACGATCACCTGGGGGAAGAGAACTGGACCGTGTTGGTGCAGGCGTGCAACCACTGGGTACCCGAGGTGCACGAGCTGGCGGTGCCGTTCCAGTTCATCCCGGGCTGGCGCTTTGACGATGTGATGGTGAGCTTCTCCACCCCTCACGGCGGTGTCGGCCCCCACATCGACAACTACGATGTCTTCATCACCCAGGGTCAGGGCAAGCGCCACTGGCGGGTCGGCGATGCCAAGCCCTTGAACGAGTTCGCCGCCCACGCGGCCCTGCTGCACTGCGAGCCGTTCGAGGCGATCATCGACGTCATCATGGAGCCGGGCGACATCCTCTACATCCCGCCCGGATTCCCCCACGAGGGCTACGCCATCGAGCCCTCCCTGAACTTCTCGGTGGGTTTCCGCGCACCGGACGCCAAGGCCCTTGTCTCCTCCTTTGCCGATCACCTGATCGACAACGAGATCCGCACCGAACGTTACGGCGACCCGGACCTCCAGCCCCGCGCCCGCCACGGGGAGATCCAGCCCCATGAGCTGCACCGCCTGCGGGAGCTGATGCAACAGGCCCTCGACGACGAGACCCTGTTCAAGGAGTGGTTCGGCACCATGATCTCCGAGGCCAAGCACGATCTGGACGTCAATCCGGTGGAGCCGGACTACAGCGCCGACGAGGTGGCCGACCTGCTGAGCCAGGGGGAGCCCGCCATCAAGGTGCCGGGGTTGCGCAGCGTCTGGTTCAGCGGCGAGAGCCGCACCTGCTACATCGACGGCGAAGCCTGGACCCTGCCAAGCGAGGATCCGGCCGCCATCGCACTCCTGTGCGACAAGGACATCATCACCCAGGACGCGCTGGTGGAACTGGCCGATCAGGCGGGCTTCCTGCAACTGCTGACCCGGCTGGTCAACCGCGGCTACTGGTTCTTCGGCTGATCCAGAGGGCTGCCGCCCCTCCCGGCGTGCCGGGAGGGGCGGCGTTTTTTCCGCTGTAGGCCTACCGGCTCCAGCCTTGCGTTGCTTCGTCCTGACGCCGCGGGAGGGAGTGACTACACTGGATGACGGCCAACGGCATCGGGCCGGATCGCCCCCGCAATGGGGCCCTGTTGTTTGTCATTTAACAACATGGGATCGGGCAGGATGCGGGGCCAGAAATGGGAACCAAATGGCCTCAGTTGCGGAAAATCAATTATTTTAGCCCCTAAAATGAGCTGTGATCGAAAACGTTATCTTTCAAATTGAGGCCGTTTTCGCTCAAAACGTTGTTTCTGGATCATAAAAAGTATCCAAAAACTGGTGTATATTGCACGGCGGAAATTCCTTAACCATGAAGACTGACATGAAAAAGACCAAAATCGTCTGCACCATCGGTCCCAAGACCGAATCCAAAGAAATGCTGGGCAAGATGCTGGATGCCGGCATGAACGTCATGCGCCTGAACTTCTCCCACGGCGACTACGCCGAACACGGTGGTCGCATCAGCAACCTGCGCGCTGTCATGGCCGAAACCGGCAAGCACGCAGCCATCCTGCTGGACACCAAGGGTCCGGAAATCCGCACCATCAAGCTCGAAGGCGGCAACGACGTCTCCCTGGTCGCCGGCCAGACCTTCACCTTCACCACCGACCAGACCGTGGTGGGCAACAAAGACAAAGTCGCCGTCACCTATGCCGGCTTTGCCAGCGACCTGCGCGTCGGCAACCGCATCCTGGTTGACGACGGCCTGATTGGCCTGGACGTCATCGAAATCACCGAGCGCGAAGTGATCTGTAAAGTGCTCAACAACGGTGACCTGGGCGAGAACAAGGGCATCAACCTGCCGGGCGTCTCCATCAAGCTGCCGGCCCTGGCCGAGAAAGACAAGCGCGACCTCATCTTCGGTTGCGAGCAAGGCGTTGATTTCGTTGCCGCTTCCTTCATTCGCAAGAAAGAAGACGTGCTGGAAATCCGTGAGCACCTGAAAGCCCACGGCGGCGAGAACATCCAGATCATCTCCAAGATCGAAAACCAGGAAGGCCTGGACAACTTCGACGAGATCCTGGCTGTCTCCGACGGCATCATGGTTGCCCGTGGCGACATGGGTGTCGAGATCCCGGTAGAAGAAGTGATCTTCGCCCAGAAGATGATCATCGAGAAGTGCAACAAAGCCCGCAAAGTGGTCATCACCGCCACCCAGATGCTGGACTCCATGATCAAGAACCCGCGTCCGACCCGCGCCGAAGCTGGCGACGTGGCCAACGCCATCCTGGACGGTACCGACGCAGTCATGCTGTCCGGTGAGTCCGCCAAGGGCAAGTACCCGCTGGAAGCCGTGACCATCATGGCCACCATCTGCGAGCGTACCGATGCCGTGATGCCCTCCAACCTGTCTGCTGCCAACGACAGCAACAAGCTGCGCATCACCGAAGCGGTTTGCAAAGGCGCGGTAGAGACCTCCGAGAAGCTGGACGCCCCGCTGATCGTGGTTGCCACCGAAGGCGGCAAGTCTGCCAAGGCCATCCGCAAGTACTTCCCGAAAGCCTGGATCCTGGCCATCACCACCAACAAGAAGACCGCTGCCCAGCTGGTGCTGACCAAGGGTGTGGTTGCTCACGTGGTTGACTCCATCGCCTCCACCGACGACTTCTATCGCATCGGCAAAGAAGCCGCGCTGGAAATCGGCATGGGCGTGAAGGGTGACGTGGTTGTCATGGTCTCCGGTGCCCTGGTACCGAGCGGTACCACCAACACCGCCTCCGTTCACGTACTGTAATCAGTCCTGAACCGATGAAAGCGGCGCCTGCGGGCGCCGTTTTTTTTTATCTCTCCCCCTGCTGCCCCTCTTGCGCCGGTGCTAGAATCCACGCGGATTTTACCCTGGTGGAAAATCCCCCGAACATCGCATAATCACCCGGACGCTTTATGCTCTCAACACGCTTCAAAAGAGCCTCGGCCACCCTGCTGCCGCTGCTCTGTTTACTCATCACCTTCTGGACCCCGAGCACCCTGGCGCAGGATCTGCCCCAGCGCGCCACCGTGCAGCGGGCGCTCGACGCCCTCGGCAAGTCGGACACCCCCACGGCCAGCCAGCAGGCGGACCAGAAGTTCCTGACTGACACCCTCTCCCTCCTCGACAGCATCGACAAGGAGAAGAGCAAGGCCAAAACCCAGAGCGAACGCCTGCGCACCCTGCCGGCAGAGCTCAAGGAGATCGGCGCCAAGCTCGACGCCCTGACCCAGGGCAAGAGCCCGGAGCAGCTCAAGAACGAATACGCCACCATGAGCCTGGCGGAGCTCGATGCCCGCCAACCCGAGATCATGGCCAACATGCAGGCGGCCCAGGAGGCCCTTGGCACCATCGGCAGCCAGATCACCAACCTGCAGACCCTGCCGGAGCGGGCCCAGGCCAGCATGAGCCGCGCCTATCAGCGCAGCCAGGAGATCCGCACCCGCCTCAACGCCGGGGACGGGGTGAGCAGCGCCGAGAAAATGAAGCTTAATGCCGAACTGGCCCTGCTGGATCTGCAACTGGCCAACCTGCAAAAGGAGCTGGACAACCGCACCAGCATGCAGGATCTGGTGGTCAAGCAACGGGACTACCAGAGTGCCCGTCTCGCCAGTGAAGAGCAGAAACTGCAGGCATTGCAGGAGCAGAGCAGCGCCAAGCGCCTGGGGGACACCGAAAAGACCGCCGAAGAGACCGGCGAACTGGTGACCGCCGAAGACAACCCCCTGGTGCAAAAAGAGCAGGAGCTCAACTACCAGCTCAGCCAGCAACTCATCAGCTCCACCAACAGCCTCAACACCCTGGCCCAGAAGAACCTGCAGGCGAAGAGCATGCTGGAGCGCGGCACCCAGACCGAGCGCAACCTCAACGAACAGGTGCAGATGCTCAAGGGCAACCTGCTGCTCTCGCGCATCCTCTATCAGCTCTACCAGCAACTGGAAGCGGCCCCCTCCACCCTGGTGAAGAACCTGGAGGAGCAGATCGCCGACCTGCACCTGGCCCAGTTCGAACTGAGCCAGCAGCGTGACCAGCTGTTCCAGAAGAACCAGTATCTGGACAACCTCATCGCCAGCAGCGGCGAGACGGTGAGCGACGAAGACAGGGCCAGCCTTGCCAAGCTCATCGACACCCGCATCGGCCTGCTGGATCAGCTCAACCGCCAGATGGATGCCCAGCTCACCAACGCCATCAGCCTGCAACTGACCCAGCAGCAGCTGACCCGGGTCTATGCCTCCATCGAGTTCACCCTGCAACAGCACATCTTCTGGGTGAGCAGCAACAAGCCCATCGACGCCAAGTGGTTCATCACCTGGCCGGCCCAGGCCTTCAAGCAGGCCTCCGACTGGGTGCTGAAACCGGACTGGAGCGGCTGGGGCGACATGCTGCTGGCGGTCTCTCTGCTGGCACTGCCCCTGCTGCTGGTGGGTGGCCTGCTGCTGTGGAAGCGCGGCACCCTGCTCGAGCGCCAGAAGAAGATCGTCAAGGATCTGGGACGTTTTCGTCAGGACAGCCAGTGGCACACCCCCCGTGCCCTGCTGTTCACCGTGCTGCAACGCCTGCCGGGCACCCTCTTCATCCTGGCCGCCGGCCTGCTGCTCGCCTATTGCGGCCTGCTGAGCCCGAGACTCATCTTCCAGATCACCCTGAACCTGGCCCTCGGCTACCTGGTGTTCAGCGTCTACCTGTCGGTGATGCGACCGGGGGGCATCGGCGAGACCCACTTCCGCATGCCGCGGGACGAGCTGCAGGCCAAGCGCAACAGCATGCGCTACCTCTGGCTGCCCCTGCTGCCCCTCATCATGCTGTCGACCAAGGCGGTGGTGGAGCCCTCCTCCCTTGGCAACGACGTCATCGGCCAGGGCATGACCATGCTGCTGCTGGGGCTGACCGCCTACCTGGTGCTGCCCATCTCCCGCGCCCGCATCAAGGGCGAGGCGAGCATGTTGCAGACCCTGACCGCCGTCGCCCTGGCGCTGGCGCCGGTGGCCCTGATGGTGCTGGCAGCCCTTGGCTACTACTACACGGCCCTGAAACTCACCGGCAGGCTCATCGAGTCCTTCTACCTCATCATCATCTGGGGTCTGGTCTATCGCACCGCCCTGCGCGGTCTTGAGCTGGCGGCCCGTCGTCTGGCCTATCGCCGCGCGGTCGCCAAGCGGGAACACAAGACCCAGGAGGATGCGGAAGGGGGCGAAGCCATCGAAGAGCAGCCCATGGATCTGGAAGAGGTCAGCCAGCAGTCCCTGCGTCTGACCCGCATCATGCTGCTGCTGGTGTTCGGCGTCGCCTTCTACTGGCTCTGGTCTGATCTGGTGGCGGTCTTCACCTACCTCGACAGCGTGGTGCTGTGGCACAAGAGCGAGGGGACCGGGGCCAACGCCGTGCTCTATCCCGTCAGCCTGAGCGACGTACTGACCGGCCTGTTCGTGTTTGGTGCGGCTCTGTCGCTGGCCCGCAACCTGCCGGGCCTGCTGGAGGTGCTGGTGCTCTCCAAGCTGCGTCTCGCCCAGGGCACGGCCTACGCCTTCACCACCATGCTCAACTACGCCCTGATCGGGGTGGGCAGCCTGACGGGGCTGGCCATGCTCGGGGTCCAGTGGGAGAAGCTGCAGTGGCTGGCCGCCGGTCTCTCGGTCGGTATCGGTTTCGGCATGCAGCAGATCGTCTCCAACTTCATCTCGGGCATCATCATCCTGTTCGAGCGCCCGGTGCGGATCGGCGACACCGTCACCATCGGCACCATCTCGGGCACGGTCAACAAGATCAGGATCCGCTCCACCACCCTCACCGACTTCGACCGCAAGGAGGTGATCATCCCGAACCAGCAGCTGATGATAGAGCGGCTCATCAACTGGTCCCTGTCCGACACCGTCACCCGGGTCATCGCCCGGGTCGGAGTGGCCTATGGCTCGGATCTGGATCTGACCCGCAAGCTGTTGATGCAGGCCGCCATGGAGAACAGCCGGGTGCTGAAAGACCCGGCCCCCATCGTCTACTTCCTCACCTTCGGGCCCAGCACCCTGGATCACGAGCTGCGCTTCTTCGTGAGCGAGCTGGGGGATCGCAACCCGGCCATCGACGAGCTGAACCGCCGCATCGACGTGCTGTTCCGCGAGCATGGCATCGAGATCGCGTTCAACCAGATGGACGTCTACATCAAGAACATGCAGGGAGACGAACAGAAGGTGGAATCCCGCCCGGCGCTGCCGCCGGCAGGGAACCAGCCCGTCTGATCCCGCCCACTTCACAGGCCCCGTCACGGGGCCTGTTTTTTTCTGCCCGCCCCCCGCCTTGGAAAGCGCAGATCGCCCCCAATATAGGGAAGACAACGGACTGTCTGCACGAGGAACCCAATGGACTCGCTCTACGCCGTGGTGCTCTTTGCCATCTCGGCATCGGTCACCCCTGGCCCCAACAACATCATGGTGATGAGCGCCGGCGCCAGCGTCGGGATACGCAAGAGCCTGCCCCTGCTCATGGGGATCTGCGTCGGCTTCACCCTGATGCTGTTGCTGGTGGGGCTGGGCTTTGGCCAGCTCTTTACCCGCTTCCCCGAACTCCACTTGTTCATCAAGTGCGCGGGCACCCTCTATCTGCTCTATCTTGCCTGGCTCATCGCCCGCCCGACGGACGGGATGACTGACAGCAACGGGGCCCGCCCGTTCGGCTTTTTCAAGGGTGCCCTGTTCCAGTGGGTCAATGCCAAGGCCTGGGTGGTTGCCACCGGCGCCATCGCCGCCTTCACCAGCGCGGGGAGCGACCCCTTTGAGCAGCACCTCGTCATCGCCCTGACCTTCTTCATCGTCTCTTTCCCCTGCGTCGGACTCTGGCTCCTGTGCGGTTCCCTGCTCAAGCGCTGGCTGGCAAACGATCTTGCCCGTCGCCGCTTCAACCAGGTGATGGCGGCCCTGCTGGCACTGTCAGTGGTGCCCGTCATTCGCGAGATCCTGATCCCCGCCTGAGACGCCGGGACTCCCTTTCCCTTGACCCGACGGATGGCCGTCGCAAAGGAGATGCAATGCAACAAGTGGTCTATGTGGCCAACCCGGTGAGCGGGTTGATCCATGTGTTTCGCCTCGAAGCAGGCACCCTCGCCCCGCTGCAGGAAGTGCAGACCGGCGGCGAGGTGCAGCCCCTGGTCATCAGCCCGGACCGGCGCTGGCTCCATGCGGGGGTGCGCCCCGATTTTCGGGTGCTGAGCTTCCCCATCGCCGCCGATGGGCGGCTCGGGGCCCCGACCTCGGCGCCGCTGCTCGGCAGCGCCTCCCACACCTGCACCGATGGGAGCGGCCGCCTCTTCTTTGCCGCCTCCTACGCCTTCAACCACGTCACCGTCTCCCGCCAGGATCAGGCGGGCCGGATGCAGCCCCCTCACCAGCGTCTCGACCACCTGATGGCGGCCCACTCGGTCACCTGGCTTACGGGGCAAAACGGGGAGCAGGATCTGCTGGTGGCCTGCCTGAAAGAGGACAGGGTGCGCCGCTTTGCCCTGGTGGACGAGAGGCTGGTTCCCCATCCCTTGGGGGACATTCACACCGCCCCCGGCGCCGGGCCCCGCCATCTGGCACTGCACCCGGACAACGGCGATCTCTATTGCCTCAACGAACTCGACGCCACCCTCAGTCGCTACCACAGGGAGGCGGACGGACAGATAGTGGCGCGCGAGAGCCTGGACATGCTGCCCCCAGGCTATGAAGGGGAGCGCTGGGGCGCCGACCTGCACCTGACCCCGGATGGACGTTTTCTCTACACCAGCGAACGGGCCAGCAGCCTGCTCACCCTGTTCGGCGTCTCCCCCCAAGATGGCGCCCTCACCCCCCTCGGCCACTTCCCGACCGAGGCCTGTCCCCGGGGCTTTGCCATCGACCACAGCGGCCACTGGCTCATCGCGACCGGGCAGCAATCCCATGAGGTGGCGCTGCATGCCATCGACCCCGAAAGCGGCCAGCTCACCCCGGGCCCACGGAACGAGGTGGGCAAGGGGGCCATGTGGGTGAGGGTGCTCGCCCTCCCCTGAGATGGCAAAAAACGGGCATAAAAAAAGCCATGGCACTGCCATGGCCTGCGTGAGCCGGCCCCCTCAGGAGCCGGTCACCTCCTTCAGGAAACCGGTGAAACGCTGCCAGGACTTGGCATCGGCATCGGCGCGGTAGTTGTCCGAGCCAAAGACGCTGAACGCGTGGGGGGCGCCGCTGTAGCTGGTCGCCTCATGCTTTACCCCGGCGCTCTCCAGCTCGGCCACCAGCGCCGCAAACTGACCCAGAGAGACCGCCTCGTCGGCGCTGCCGTGCTGGACAAGCAACTCTCCCTTCACCTCTTTGTAGTCCTGCCCGGCCGGGGTCTCCAGCCCGCCGTGTACGCTCACCACCCCTTTGAGATCCGCCCCGCTGCGGGCCAGCTCCAGCACGGCGGCGCCGCCAAAGCAGTAACCGAGGGCCACCGCATTGTCGAGCCGCCCCCCCTGCCTGCCCGCCTCCGCCAATCCTCCTTGCAGCAGGGAGCGCATCCTGGTCCTGTCCTGATAAAGGGCCCCGGTGAGGCGCTTCTTGTCTTCCACCGTGCCCGGCCTGACCCCGGCACCGAACAAATCTACGGCAAAGACACTGTAGCCCAGGGCCACCAGCATCTCGGCCCGCTTGATCTCGTAGCCGTTGAGCCCGTCCCAGTCGTGCACCAGCACCACCAGAGGGGCCTGCTTGTCGGCACCCGCCAGGTAATAGCCCTCGAACGGCTTGCCTTCGACCTCGTAGCGCACCGCACCGGCCTCGGCCGCGCCGCTCCCCATCAGCCCCAGCAGAGCCAGGATCCATGCCCTCTTCATCCTTTCGTCCTCTCCCGTCAATGGTGCCCCTGAGTGTAGCCGCTTCACATGGGAGCCCGGGTTCAGTGGTACGCAGGCCAAAAGAGAGAGGCCACCCGAAGGTGGCCTCTTTTTCATCATCTCAACGTACAGCAAGCCAGGCGCTTAATCCTTGGCGCTCTCCATCGCGCCCTCTTCCGAGTGCTGGGGCAGGATGAGGTTCAGCAGGATAGCGGCCACCGAGGCCAGACCCACGCCCGCCAGGGCGAAGTCGCCGATCTTCATCTCCAGGGCACCGACACCCACGGTCAGGGTCACGGCCACGATGGCGATGTTGCGGGACAGGCCCAGATCCACCTTGGACTCCACCAGGGTCTTGAGGCCGATGGCGGCGATGGATCCGAACAGCAGCAGCATGATGCCGCCCATCACCGGCATGGGGATGGAGGTCAGCAGGGCGTTGAACTTGCCGAAGAAGGCCAGAATGATGGCGAACACCGCGGCCCAAGTCATGGTGACCGGGTTGAAGTTGCGGGTGATCATCACGGCGCCGGTCACTTCGGCGTAGGTGGTGACGGGGGGACCACCGATGAAACCGGCGAAGCAGACGCCGATGCCGTCACCGGCCAGGGTGCGGTGCAGCCCCGGGTTCTTGGTGTAGTCCTGCCCGGTCACGCCGCCGATGGCGAGCACGCCGCCGATGTGCTCAATGCAGGGGGCGATGGCCACCGGCAGCATGAAGAGCGCCGCGGCCCAGTTGATCTCCGGGGTCTCGAAGTGGGGCAGCGCCAGCCAGGGGGCGTTGACCATGCCGTCGAAGCTCACCTGGCCCATCAGCACGGCAGAGACATAACCGGCGATGACACCGCACAGGATGGGGATGAGTTTGATCCAGCCCTTGCAGAACACGGCCGCGATCAGGGTCACCGCCAGCGAAATGCCCGCCAGGGTCAGGGCGGTCGCCGGTGGCACCACCTGCTCACCGCCGGCGCGTCCCATGGCCATGTTGCAGGCCACCTGGGCCACCGACAGGCCGATCACCATGATCACCGGACCTATGACCACGGGGGGCAGCAGCTTGTGCACGAAGCCCATGCCCCGGGCGCGGATGACGGCCGCCAGGATGAAGTACATGAAGCCCGCGGCGAACAGACCGAACATGGTGGAGGGCAGGCCCCAGGTCTGGGTGGCATAGATGATGGGGGCGATGAAGGCGAAGCTGGAGCCGAGGAAGATCGGCACCTGACGACGGGTGCAGAGCTGGAACAGCAGGGTGCCTACACCGGCGCCAAGCAGGGCCATGGAGGGGTTCAGACCGGTGAGCAGGGGCACCAGCACCATGGCACCGAAGGCGACAAACAGAATTTGCAGCCCGGCGACGCTTTGCTTGACCAAGGAAAACATGGGTATCCTTAATTTTTTGATAACTGACAGGGATATTTGACACTTTTCAGTCATCACAAGACGTTTTCAAGGCAGAAAATGAACTGATGGGCGTCATTTGTTGCCTTTTACTGCTTGAGGAGGGCATGAAACTGGCTTTTTAGGCGGGATTCGTTGCTACAAGCATCGAGTATGCGATTTTACGCACTTTTGTGGCCGACGCCAATCGTTTTTCCGGGCAGATAGCATGGCAAGGGTTTCAACTGGTCGCCCGACCCGCCGCCCCCGGTTGGGCCGAGATGGCTACCGCCCCGGCGGCAGACGCAAAAAAACGGGGTGGCTGGCGCCACCCCGTCGCGTTTTTTCGAAACCCCGTCAGACCCGGCGATAGGGCAGGTAGACCGGCTCCCACATATGGCTCAGGATGTGCTCTTGCAGATCCTGACCGATGAGCGGGTGGGAGGGGTCGCGGCGCACGATATCCTTGAGCACTGCGGTCGCCACGTGCACCGAGATGTTGCGCAGCTCGCTGATCCTCGGGTAGACGGTGCCCCGGGCGAGATCCGCCTCGCTCACGCACTCCGCCAGCGCAAAGGCGGCGGTGGTGAAGATGTCCGGGCTTATCTCGCGGATCTGGCTGACGATGGCCGCCAGCCCCACCCCGGGGAAGATGAAGACGTTGTTGCCCTGACCGATGCGATAATCCTGCCCCTCATGGTGCACGTCCTTGAACGGGCTGCCGGTGGCGACGATGGCGCGCCCCTGGCTCCAGCGGAAGATGTCTTCCGGCAGGGCCTCGCAGTTGGCGGTGGGGTTGGAGAGGGGGAACACCATGGGGCGATCGCAGTGGGTCAGCATCAGCTGGATGTGCTCCTCCTGGAAGGCGCCACCGGCGCCGCTGGTGCCGAGCAGCACGGTGATGGGCACGTGGCGCAGCACCTCGGTCAGCCCCGCCTTGCCCTGCAGATCCCACTGGGCCAGCAAAAGGCCCGGCTTGGCGTAGCGGCGCTTGTACTCATCCAGCCCCTCGCGGTTGTCACACACCAGCCCCTGGGTATCCAGGATGTAGATGCGATCCCGCGCCGCCTGCGGGTCAAGCCCCTCGCGGATCATCCCCGCGCAGATCTGATCCGCCACCCCGACCCCGCCAGCACCGGCCCCGTAGACCAGGTAGTGCTGCTGGCCCAGGGTTTCCCCCTTGGATTTGACGGCCCCTATGATGCCCGCCAGCACCACGGCCCCGGTGCCCTGGATGTCGTCGTTGAACGACGGCAGCGCCTGCTGGTAGCGGGCCAGGTTGTTGAAGGCGTTGGACTTGCTGAAGTCCTCCCACTGCAACACGGCGTTGGGGAAGTGGCGCTTGACCCCGGCCACGAACTTGTCGATGAAGTCGTCATACTCCTTGCCGCGAATGCGCCTGTGGGGCTGACCCAGGTACATGGGGTCATCCAGCAGCGCCTGGTTGTCGGTGCCCACGTCCAGCGCGATGGGCAGGCAGCAGGCGGGGTGGATGCCCGCCCCCAGGGTATAGAGGGCGAGCTTGCCGATGGGAATGCCCATGCCCCCCACCCCCTGATCGCCGATGCCGAGGATCCCCTGGCTGTCGGTCACGACGATGATGCGCACCGCCTTGGCATCCATGTGGCGGGCGAGGGAGCCCATGTCCTCGACGTTCTTCGGGGTGATGTAGAGGCCGCGCGGCTTCTGGAAGCGGTGGCTGAACTCCTGGCACGCCTTGCCCACGGTCGGGGTGTAGATGTAGGGAGTCATCTCCTCCACGTGGCGGGACAGGAGGGCGTAGAACAGGGTTTCATTGCGATCCTGCAAGGCTCGCAGGTTCTGGTACTTCTCGATGTCGCTGCAGGCGCTCAGGAAGGCCTCATAGACCCGCTCCAGCTGGGCTTCGAAAGTCTGCACCTGAGGCGGCAGCAGGCCGCCCAGCTCAAAATCGGCCCGCTCCTGTTCGGTGAAGGCGGTGCCCTTGTTGAGGTTGCGATCGTTGAGCAGATTGGTGCCCGTCAGCGCAACGGGGCGAAAATCGTGACCCTGTGCATCTTTCCACAGCAGATATTGTCCGGTAGCCATAGTCATTCTCTTTGATTTACATGAAGTTGCCATTCGGCAGGAGAGCAAGGCTCAGATTGGTGCGGATCATATGACGTTTAGGGATTCGGTTTTGTGAGCTCAGCCATACCCTGCGGCCAAAGCCCCGCCGGCCAGGGTCGGGAGAGGCTTGCTCCGACGGCGCGCTTGGCGCAAGATCCCCCCGGCCCCTTGCCTGCCCTCTTCACCCCCAGGAGCACCATGAGCATACCCCAGCCCCCCGCATTTCCCGTTTCCGCCGTCATCCTGGCCGGTGGCCGTGCCACCCGCATGGGGGGCGACGACAAGGGCTGGGAGCCCCTTGCGGGCCGGCCCCTGATCGAACACGTGCTCGAGCGCCTGCGCCCCCAGGTGGACGAGGTGCTGATCAATGCCAACCGCAGCGAGGATCGCTACCGGCAGCTTGCCCCCGTCATCCGCGACCAGCATGCCGACTTCCAGGGGCCGCTGGCCGGGATGCTGGCGGGTCTTGCCGCCGCCCGCCACGACTGGGTGCTGTTCGTCCCCTGTGACGGCCCCGCCCTGCCCCGGGATCTGATGGCCCGCTTTCGCGCCGCCGTGACCCCTGATACAGAACTGGTGGTGGCCCACGACGGCGAGCACCTCCAGCCCGTGGTCGCCCTGCTGCGCCGTGCCCTGCTCCCCTCCCTGCAACGGGCGCTGGCCGAGGGTGAGCGCAAGACCGGGGCCTGGTTTGCCCGCCACCGGATGGCGGTGGTGCCCTTTGCCGACCAGCCCGATGCCTTCGTCAACCTCAACAGCCCGGACGAGCTCGCCGCCTGGGAGGCAAGGCTGCTGGCGGGAGAAACGCCATGAGCCCCCTGCCCCTGCTCGGCTTCGTCGCCTGGAGCGGCACCGGCAAGACCACGTTGCTGGAGCGCCTCATCCCCCTGCTCGGCCAGCGCGGCCTGCGCCTCGGGGTGCTCAAGCACACCCACCACGACTTCGACATCGACCAGCCCGGCAAGGACAGCCACCGCCTGCGCCAGGCGGGCGCCGTCCAGGTGATGGCGGCGTCCGGCCTGCGTCACGCCCTCATCCGGGAGACGCCAGAGGGGGAGCCTTCCCTGGCTGCGCTGCTGGCCCGCTTCGATGCCAGCGCCCTGGATCTGCTGCTGGTCGAGGGGTTCAAGCATCACCATTTTCCCAAGGTGGAGCTGTATCGCGCCGCCATCGGCAGGCCCCTGCTCTTCCCCGATGACCCTGACATCATCGCCCTCGTGAGCGACACGCCCCAGGCGAGCCCCTTGCCCCGCTTCGGCTTCGACGAGCTAGAGGCCATCGCCGACTTTGTCTGCGCCTGGCTGCCCCGACCAGGGGCCCGCCAGCCGGCCCCGCCCCTGCGCCTCTGCGCCCGGCTGCTGGCGGCCCTGCCCCCATCGGCAGAGCAGGGCGTTGTGCCCGGCTTGCTCAGTCAGGACGAGGCGGGCACCCTGCTGGTGCGCCCGGTGGATGGGGGCCACGACAGTGCCAACTGCCGCATCGAACGGGCGCCGGGTAGCGCGGCCCTTCCCCCCGGCGAGCGGGTCATGGTGCGCCTGCCGACAGGTGCGCCCCCATGAACCGGGGAAACGACGCAGGTCAAGGCGAATGCCGTCCCCCTTGCTATCCTCACAACCCTGACCCGAGATAAGAGAACGCCCTTGCGCCTCAATGCCCCGCTCTCCCGCTTCGATCTGCTCATCTATGGCCGCTACCGCCTGGTCCACGGCCTGCGCATCGCCCTGGCCTTCACCCTCACCTTCCTGCTGACCCGGGAGCTCAAGCTGCCGGAGAGCACCTGGCCCCTCATCACCCTGGTGGTGGTGATGGGCCCCATCTCGTTCTGGGGCAACGTGCTGTCGCGCGCTCTGCAACGGGTGGTGGGCACCGTCTTCGGCGCCGCCTGCGGGGTGGTGGCCCTCTATCTGGAGCTCTACTCCCTGCCCCTGATGCTGGCCTGGTGCTGCGCCATCATGTTCCTGTGCGGCTACCTGGCGCTCGGCAAGCGCCCCTATGTGGGGCTGCTCATCGGCATCACCCTGGGGGTCATCGTCGGCGGGGTGCCCGGGGACATCGAGACCGCGCTCTGGCGCAGCGGCGACGTCATCCTGGGATCGGTGCTGGCCCTGCTGTTTTGCAGCATCTACCCCCAGCGGGCCTATACCCACTGGAGTCTGCAGATGCACGACACCCTGCAGCAGGCGGGGCGGCTCTACCACACCCACCTCTCCCCCAACGTGCTGGAGCGCCCCAAGCTCACCCGAAGCCATGCCCGCCTGCTCGCCAAAATAGTCAGCCTGCGCCCCCTGCTGGCCCCGGCGGTCAAGGAGAACCGCCTTGGCAGCCCGCTGTTCGAGGCGACCCAGACCACCCTTCGCAACAGCGTCTGTACCCTGGAGATGCTGGCCAACACCTATTGGCGGGATCGCCAGAGCCACTTCCTGATGCAGAGCCACCCGGGGCTTCGCGCCTGCCAGCAGGCGACGGAGTCGGTGCTCACCGAACTCGCCCTCATGCTCAAGAGCGGCGATACCACGGCGGCCGACCAGGCCATCGGCCGCCTGCAAGAGGCCGCTGCCCGGCTCGATGGGGACGCAAGCCAGGCGCCAGGCCAGGGACACGACCCCACCCTTGGCGGCTACCTCTGGCTCAATCTCCATCTCATCGAGCAGCTCGCCCACCTCCATCGCCTGCTGGGGCTGGTGCTGCAACCCTATGCCAAGCCCTCGGCCCGCCCCTGATCGCGCCGCCTGCAACCGCCCACAAAAAAGCCCCGCCGATGCGGGGCTTGTTTGTCTCGGGCTCGCGCCTTAGCTTGCACGAGCCAGGGGCTGCTCCGGAGTGAGGTAGAGGGAGAAGTCCTCTATCCCCGCCTTCAGGGCGGCAAAGCAGTCGGGGTCGATGGCCGTGCCCAGGTTTTCCGCCATCATCTCCAGGGCCCTCGGCACCGGGATGGCATCCCGATAGGGGCGCTTGGCGGTGATGGCATCGAAGATGTCGGCGGTGGTGATGATGCGCGTCTCCAGGGTGATCGCCTCCCCCTTGAGCCCCTTGGGGTAGCCCTTGCCATCGAGTCGCTCATGGTGGGCACCAGCCACCAGGGCCAGCTCCTCGAAGGCGCCGATGCGGCTCAGGATCTCCTCGGTGTAGGCGGCATGCATCTGCACCGCCGCCCACTCCTGCTCGTCAAGCTTGCCCGGCTTGTCGAGGATGGCGTTGCTCACCCCGAGCTTGCCCACGTCGTGGAGCAGGGCACCCCGCTTGAGCCAGCGTCGCCGCGCCTCGGACATCCCCATCTGGGCGGCGAGGATGTCGGTATAGAGCGCCACCCTGCCGCTGTGCCCCGCGGTATAGGGGCTCTTGGAGTCCACCACCTGGCCGAAGGCCGCCGCTATCTCGTCCAGATAATCCTCATCCAGCGCCACCTCCCCCTGCCCCGCCGGGTGGGCGAAGACCCGCTCCGCCAACGCGGGATCCGCCAGCCCTTGCCAGAAGGCCTCGTCTGCCAGCGCCTCGAAGGCCCTGACCAGGGCGGGATCAAACCAGTTGCCGCTGCGCTCGCGCAGCTCCCTCATCGCCGCGTCCGGTCCGGCGGCGGCGTGAAACTCGTCCACCACCTGACAGAGCAGGGCGATGCGGGAGAAGAGCGGGATGGCCTCTCCCGCCAGTTGTTGCGGCCGCCCTTTGCCGCTCCAGTGCTCATCCAGGGAGAGGATCCCCTGGGCCACCTCGTCGCTGAAACGCAACTGGCGGGCGATGTCCGCCCCCCGGTGGCAGCGGGTCAGGATCAGCTCGTTGGCTATCTGATCACCGTTGCGAAAAATGTGGAACAGGCTGCGAAAACGGCCCAGCAGATCCGCCTGCAAGCCGGTGTGGCCCAGCACGAAGTTGACCACCTCGGAGAGGGAGCCATCCACCAGCTTGAAGTCGCGCTTGAAGTGAAGATCATCGGTGAGATAGAGCTCGCAGATGCGGGCGGCATTGCTGCTGCACCCCAGATCCTTGAGCAACAGGGTGTAATAGAGGTCGTGGCGCTGCCGGGCATCCAGTCCCAGTTGCTCCCCCAGACGAGAGCCTATCCAGCAGCAGCGGATGCAATGGCCTCTCGGCTGTCCTTCCGTCATGTCCAGGGCATGACTGAGAGAACCAATCAGCTCTGCCAAACGTAATCCATTTACCGTCATAGCCCACTCCCTCTACATCGGGGCGTACTTGCCCGCAGGCATGTATAGCATTTGTCGGGAGTAAAGGATCAGGGGCGCGACAAATTATGCCTGCACCGCTCCCCGACTTGCCGCCGCATCGCGCTGCTCGCGGCTCAGGGTCGAGACCAGTTTGTCGTCCAGATAGAGATCCAGTCGCTCCCCGCGCATCTCTCCCCGCATCAGGCTGCGCTGACCGTCGATGTAGTGGATCTCCATCTGGGCGGTGCGCTCGTCCGGGTAGCTCACCTGTACCTCGCGCACCCCTTGGGGCAGCATGGCCAGCGGCACCTGGTTGAGGGCAGGATCCAGGTGCTGGTTCACCTTGATGATCGCATCGCTCTTCTGATCCACCAGGGCGGGCGCCTTGCCGGTGATGGGGTTCTTGCCGGACCAGAATTCGATGGTGTTGAACACGAAGAGATCCGCCGTGGCCGCCAGGCCATAGACGGGGGAGAGCAGCACGAAGACGCCGGCACGGCCGTAGCGGTTGTCCACCACGCTGAGGTTGCCCTTGGTCACCATGGAAGAGAGGCCCATCTGACCCATGCAACCACCGAGCCCCAGGCTCGCCCCCATTCCCAGCAGCAGGGCCAGTGCCCTGCCTCTCTGTCGTACTGCCATTGTTGTCTACCTGCTCAATAAAAAGGAAGCGGCAGCCTAAACAAGGGGGCCGGGCGGCACAATGACGAAGGGGGGCGTCATACAGCCAGGGTTCAGCCTGGCCGTCCGATCGCTCAATCTGTTGGCAATCTTGCGGTCAGCCCCTCAGATGGAGAGGGCAGACACCGTCTGGGAGACCCTGTCCGCCTCCTGGTGGATCTCGCTCATCAGCTTGTCCACGCCGGCGATCTGCTGCTTGCCGAGTTCGGCGCTGCCCGCCACCCCGGCCATGTCGTCGGTCACCCTGGCGGTCAGCTCGCGGTTCTTCTGCACCACCTTGGCGATCTCGTCGGTAGAGAGCGACGTGCGGGCGGCTAGCTGGCGCACCTCGTCCGCCACCACCGCAAACCCGCGCCCCTGCTCCCCCGCCCGCGCCGCCTCGATGGCAGCGTTCAGGGCCAGCAGATTGGTCTGATCGGCGATGGCGCTGATGGTCGAGACGATGGCCTCGATGCTTCTGGACTGCTCGTTGAGCTGGCCGATAAGGGCGATGGCCTCATCCACCTGGGAGGCGATGAGGGAAGAGGTCTGCACCACGGCGCGCAGCAAGCCCGCCCCCTCCTCTGCGCTGTGCAGGGTCTCCTGGGCGGTGCTGTGGGCCAGGAGGGCGGCCTCCCGGGTCGCGTGGTTCTGCTCGATGCGCGCGGTGATGTCGCTGGCGAACTTCACCACCCGCACCACCTTGCCGCTGCCATCCCGGATGGGGTTGTAGGTCGCCTCCAGCCAGACGGCCTGCCCCCGGCTGTTGTGGCGCATGAAGAGGCCGGATTTGAACTGACCCCGGGCCAGTTCTTCCCAGAAACGGGGCTGCTCGCGCAGAAAGGCCTCGTCACAGAAGATCCTGTGGTGCCTGCCCGCGATCTCACTCAGGGTGTAACCCATGACGCTCAGGAAGTTGGCATTGGCATGGATAATGTCGCCGTTCGGGGTGAACTCGATCATGGCCCGGGAGCGGTCCAGTGCCTCGGTCAGCGCCTCGAGCCGCCCAAGCCGCTGGTGCTGTTCGGTGACGTCGCTGGCAATCTTGAGTACCCGAGTCACCCGGCCCTGGTGCTTCACCGGGAAATAGGTCGCCTCCAGCCAGCGCGTCTCCCCCTGCCGGTTCACGCGCTCGAAGGTGCCTGACTGCACCTCCCCCTGAGCGAGACGCCGCCAGAACTGGCGATAGTCACCGGACTCCCCCCAGGCCCTCGGACAGAGCTGGCTGTGGGGCTGCCCAATCAGTTCGGCGGCACCATATCCCATCAGGGCCAGGAAAGGGGGGCTCGCCTCCTGGATGATCCCCTCCGGGCTGAAGATGACGGTGGCGGCACCCGCCTTGATCGCCTCTATGATGCCCTGCTCCTCGTCGAGCCGGGTCTGACATGACTGCAACTGCGCTTTGAGCTTCTGATTGAACATGACACTTCTTCCTCGTTGACCATCCCCATGGGCACCACGGCCTCACCCACAGAGGGTATCGGCACCGCCAGCGCCGACATAAGTGGTCGGACGACTGAAACGAATGGAGCGCGCAGTGTATAGAAAAGCGGCGATGCCGCCAAGGGCTCCCAGTACGCAGCCCTTGTGAAAGAGGATCAACTCGGTGCAGAAAAAGAGGAGGCTAACGGCCAGGTACGCACTCGAGGCAGGCGGGATTGCCGGCAAAGCCGAACCGTTCGTAGATAGCGCGCCCATCACTGCTGGCATGGAGCCACAGCTTGCCCAGTTGCTGCTCGCGGGCATACGCCACCATGGCCACCAGCAGGGCATTCGCCATTCCCCGTCTGCGCCAGGCCGGCCGGGTGTAGATGTTGAGCAGGTACCCTTCCCGCCCCGCCAGATTGCCCGGGTAGGGCGGGCGCACGAAGAGTGCCAGGGTGGCGCACGCCACCACCTCGCCCTCCTCCTCCACCACCCAGCTACGGGCGCTGCCCTCTTCCTGCGCCTGAATGAAGTAGGCCTGCGTCGCCTCCCTGAGGACCGGATCCTCATCGGGCCGGGCAAGTTCCCCCACCTCGCAAAAGAGCGCCATGCGCAGTGTCGTCAGGGCAGGAATATCGGCCGCCAGGGCCTCGCGTACCTTCATCTCTTCTCCTTTACATTCCTTTCCCGCCCGTCAGTCAGGCAGGGCTCGTGTGCGGCCACCTTACGCCGGAGGCGAGCGACGGGCAAGGCGCCAGCTGTCGAGCCCCAGGGGGCCCGCCCCCCACACGGCCAGGGTCAGCAGCATCCAGCCCCACAACTGGTGATCGTGAAAGCCTCCCGCCCAGAGGGCCGGGTAGGAGATGACCGCCATGGCGTTGAAGCCAAACAGCAGCAAGGCGGCCGGACGGGTGAAGAGGCCCGCCAGCAGGAAGAGGGGCAGCAACAGCTCGGTCGCCGTGCCCGCATAGGCCGCCCACTGCCAGGGCAGCAGGGGCACCTGATATTCGAACTCGAACAGATAGAGGGTGCTGTCCCAGGCCGTGAACTTGAGCCAGCCGGATCGCAGAAAAATGGTGGCGACCCAGAGCCTGGCAAGCAGCAACAGGCCACCGCTGCACCAGGGCAAGATGCGTTCAACAAGGGGGCCAAGGGGCCTGGCAAGGGTTTGCGTTGCATGGGGCAAGCTCCAGATCGACCAGCAGGTCGAGGGTGATGAGGGGGGCCAGGTGTTCGGCCATGGCGGGATCCTGAGCCAGCAGGCTGGCCAGCGGCCTGCCCTGCAGGCAGCCTTGCAGCAGACACCAGGCGGCGGCATCCAGGGGAATGGGGTCGACCCGGTGTCCGGGGCGTTTCTTGAGTGCCAGGGAGCAGACAGCATCCAGCTCCCTGACCGTCTCACCGCCGTGCAGGGCCATTTGCCAGAGCGCCAGCACCGGATGGGGGCTCTCCAGGAGCAGCAGATCGCAGGCAGGATGCAGCACCAGCCGCTCCCAGTGCTCAGGGGTCATGGCGGCAAGCCGCTCGGCAGGCCAGCGCCGCGTCTCTGGTGCAAGCAGCGAGACCCGCTCCAGCCCCCACTCGAAGCGGGCCAGATCCCCGAGCCAGGGCAACGCGGCCGTGGTGGGCAAGCGTGCCAGCCAGTCGCCAAAGCCCTCCCCGTAGTCCATGACCCTCATCGCCGCCCTGCCGTTTGCCTTCATCATGGTGCTGCTCTGCCTCGGACTCTGCCGCGGCCTTGTCGCAGACAAGGAGCACTCGGCCAGGCGCCTCTCCCCCGCCACTGACTTCTGGAACGGCAAGCAGTGGCGCACCCGGATGGATCACCTGCTGCGCCCCTCCACCGAGCAGGAGGCCCGCGCCTTTGTGGACAAGGTCGCCCTGCCCGCCCTGACGGCCCTGAGTCAGGAGTTCGCTGCCCGGGGCATCACCAGCCGGGTCGAAGAGGATGGGCCGGATCAGTGCCATCTGCTGGTGCCCCAGCAGGGTCGCCGGGACTTCTGCTACGGGGTGCGCATCGAGGCCCGCCCCGCCCCCGCCTTCAACCCCCTGGAGGCGGCCCACAACCACGATCCCGAGGCCCGCATCTTCGAGCCCATCACCTATTTTGCCGATGGACGTGCCGGTTACGACATCCATTACCTGACCCGGGACGAGCTGAGTGCCGACGTCTTGCGCCAGTACGAGCGCTATCTGGTGCTGAGCCAGGACGAGGGGCAGGATCTGCTGAGCAGCGCCCCCGAACATACCCAGCCAACCCAGGGAGAGTGATGACCAGGCAGGGATCAAGTCAGCTCCCCGCCCGGAGCTTATGGCCGGGCACACTGGCGGCGAGGGCTGCCCCCACCACCCATCACAACAGAGAAAGGGGCCCTGGGCCCCTTTCTCGTCACTGCCTCAACCTGCGTTGATTTCAGAGCCTCAACCGGCTCAGGTGGTCTTGACGCACTTCTGGATAAAGCTGTTCTTGGCCGCCCCGGCGAGCTTCTTGTCCGCCGCCGCCTTCTCGCACTGGGTCGCCTTGTCGGCGGCCCCGTCCGTCTTCACGCACTTTTGCACGAAGCTGTTCTTGGCAGCCCCGGCCAGCTTCTTGTCGGCGGCCGCTTTCTCACACTGACTCGCCTTGGCACTGGCGGAGGCATCCTTGACGCACTTGCCCACAAAACTGGTCTTGGCGGCGCCCGCCAGCTTCTTCACCGCCGCCTGGGCCTCGCACTCTTGCTGCGCGCCAGAGGTCGCGCTCTGAGCTACCCCCATTCCCATGCCCATGACCGTCACACACAGACTCAACACCATCAGGACCCGCTTCATATGTCACACTCCCATTGTTCTATCCATTGTGGTTGGCCCCCACTCACGCGGGCCAAACGAGGCACCCTCGCCTCGCTGCACTATAGTCCCCCCTCCCCGTGACAACAAAATGCCCCTTCCTTCTCGACAACCCCCTCCTTGCCCCCGCTCCGGCCACCCGGCGCCTTCACTTCAATTGTTGAGCTGGCGCAAAAATCCAGCGCTTCCTTGCGGTTACGTCAACTTTTGACTGGTTTGCGTATGAGGCTTGAGGATATGCTGGCCATTCGGCGCCTACAGCACCATCCGGGCCCCGCCCGCTGGTTAATGGAGCGCATTGGAAGCTGTAATCCACGGGCGGTAGCGTGGGATTATCACTGTGATTGATGAAGTTAGGGAAGGTGCGAACAAGTCCCTGATATGAGATCATGTTTGTCATCTGGAGCCATGAAAAAGGGTTCATTATGA
>NZ_JAPCIS010000037.1:0-40555 GCF_027707425.1 Aeromonas sp. QDB63 | reverse complement strand
GTTTTGTTATCCGGTTTGAAGCCGTATGACCACTCCCTTTTGTGGGCAACTGTCAGGTGAATACCATCTCCATACAGCCTGTTAAAGTGTTCCGGCTGCTCCACGTTGCAGACATGGCCGCATTTCTCGATGATGGCCAACCGGCTGTAGGGGTCGCGTGCCACCTGCTCGCGAACCGGGGCGAGGAACATATGATTTTCCTCCCCCATCACATAAAGGGTGGGAATGGGCTGGGACGTTCACGGAAGTAGCGCATCAGCGGGTTAACCTCAGTGGCGAGGCGGAACCAGCGTTTGAACTCTTTCTGGCAGAGCTTACGGGCCTCGCGCACAAAGAGGTTGCGCGATTCCTGATGGTGCTGGCGCGGCATGATGATGAAGGCACACAGCCGATAGAGCCACATACTAGGGCAGGATATGCTGGCCGAATCGGCCCAGCTGCACCAGCACCCGCGGTAACTGCTCACCGGCAGGGGCTTGACGCACACAATTCGGCAGGGATGGGATAATCCGCTTTCTCTATGCAGGTTCTGACTATGACGCGCAGCAACTCCTTGGAGTAACGCCCCAGGCGTTTAACGTCTCCAACAACGGCAGGATTTTTTTGTCCTGCCGTTGTTGTTTTCCTATCTCGCCGCCTGATCCACCAGATAGAGGATGCTGTGATAGGGAATGCCAGCATGCTGGCTAAGCCCCATTTCGCAGGTGCGGCTGTTGCTGAATCCCTGGCGGCAATCCCTGGGGACCTGAACGGGCAGGCTGGCAAGCGCCGCGGCGTTGAGCTCAGGCGTCATCAGCCCCTTGTCGCCGGCAAAGCCGCAGCACTGGATATGCTCAGGGATTATCACCTCGCGGGCACAGGCGCGGGCCACCGCCAGCATCTTATCGCCGAGCCCCATGCGCCGGCTGCTGCAGGTGATATGGAGCATCACTGTCTCATCGATGGGGGTCAGCTCAAGGTGGGGCAGCAGGTGTTCCAGCACAAAGGCAGAGGGCTCAAACACCCGAAGGCCCTTGCCGAGTGCCCCCGAGAGCAGTCGCTGCACGCAGGGGCTGGTATCGAGCAGCACGGGCCAGCGGCCCTGCTCGCTTGCCTGCCACAATGCCTCGGCCAGCTCACTGCGCTTGGCGGCAGCCACCTCGACCATCCCCTTGCTGTCATAGGGCATGCCGCAGCAGAGCCCCTCGATACCTTGCGGCACTATGACCCGGCAACCCGCTTTATTGAGGAGTGATTGCACCACGTCCGGCAGTGACGGGGCTTCCTCCTGCTGGCCGAACACCCGGCTGGCGCAGGACGGCAGATAGACCACGGCGCGATCCTCTCCAATGTCCTCGCTGGATCCGCCATGGCTCCCCTCCCCTTGCGGCCACAGGTAGCGGCTCGGCCCCGGCAGTGTGGGCAACCAGGCGGGTGTGCGCTGGCCGCTCAGATGGCGAACCCCGTTCACCAATCCTGCCAGCGCCTTGTCTCCCAGCACCTTCCCGGCAATGGCTTTGAAGCCGAGGGCCCCACGGGCCGTGCGGGTAACGCCGGCGAAATGATCGGCGCTCCAGCGGGCGATGGGCACGAAGCGCTGGTACTTGTCAGAGCGCAGCTTCTTGATGAGCGCTCCGGTGTTGATGCCCACCGGGCAGCGATCGGCGCACAGCCCGGTGGCGGCGCAGGTGTCGATGCCCTGATAGTCAAACAGCCGGGCAAGATCTCCTGCAACTTCACCGCTGCGACCACGGCGCGACAACTCCCGATAGAGCACGATGCGCTGGCGCGGCGAGAGCGACAGGGTGCGCGAGGGGCAGACCGCCTCGCAAAAGCCGCACTCGATGCACGGATCCACGATGGCATCGCTCGCCGGCATGGGCTTGAGATGGGCCAGGTGGGCCTTGGGGTCATCGTTGATGATGACGCCGGGATTGAGCAGGCCGTCCGGGTCCAGCAGCGCCTTGATGTGGCGCATCAGCGCCATCCCCTCCGGCCCCCATTCCAGCTCCACATAGGGGGCCATGTTGCGGCCGGTGCCGTGCTCGGCCTTGAGAGACCCGCCAAAGCGCACCGCGACGAGCTCCGCCACCGCGTCCATAAAGGCGCCGTAGCGGAGCACCTGGGCCGGATCGTCGAACCCCTGGGTAAAGACGAAGTGCAGGTTCCCCTCCAGCGCGTGGCCGAAGATGATGGCTTCACCGTATTCGAAGCGATCGAACAGGGCTTGCAGCCCCGCCACCCCTTCGGCCAAGCGCTCGATGGGAAAGGCGACATCCTCGATGATGACGGTGGTGCCGGTGGTGCGCACCGCCCCCACCGCCGGGAAGAGCCCCTTGCGAATGGCCCAGAGCCCGGCGCTGTCGCTGGTAAAAGGCACAGAGGCGACCTGAGCGAACTCGGCCGCCATGCCCATCACCTGCTCGCAGCGATCCACCAGCGCCTCTTTCGATTCCCCATGCACCTCCACAAGCAAGGCGCAGGCAGCCAGATCCAGCGTCTTGATAAAGTCCGGCAGACCGGGCTTGCCCGCCACCGAGCGAAGGGATCGCCCATCCATCAGCTCCACCGCCGCCACCGGCGCACTTTTCAGGCGCGAGGTGGCCAGACACGCCTGCTCGGCGTCCCGGAACACCAGCAGGGCCGAGGCCTTGTGGGGGTATTCGGGCACGGTATCGAGCACCACCTCGGCGATAAAGCCGAGGGTTCCCTCCGAGCCGATCATCAGGTGGGTGAGGATATCGACGGGATCCTCATGATCGAGCAGGGCGTTGATGGCGTAGCCGGTGGTGTTCTTGAGCCGGTACTTGTGGCGGATCTTGGCGGCAAGCTCGGCATTCGCCAGCACTTCGGCACGCAGGGCGGCGAGCCCGTCCAGCAACTCCGGGCGCTTGGCCGCAAAGGCGGCGCGACTGTGAGGGTCGCCGCTCTCCAGCACGGTGCCATCGGCCAGCAGCAAGGTCATGGCGTGCAATGTGTGATAGCTGTTGTGGGCGGTGCCGCAGCACATGCCGCTCGCGTTGTTGGCGGCGATGCCGCCGAGCTTGCAGGCGTTGATGGAGGCGGGGTCCGGCCCAATCTTGCGCCCCAGAGGCGCCAGATAGCGGTTGGCATCGGCGCCGATCACCCCGGGTTGCAGGGCGATGCGCGCCCCCTCGTCCAGAATGCGGTGGCCGCGCCAGCTGTCGGTCAGGGTGATGAGCACCGAATCACTCAGGGCCTGGCCCGAGAGGCTGGTGCCGGCGGCGCGAAAGGTGCACGGCAGGTGCAATTTGCGGCACACCGCCAGCACAAAGCGCACTTCATCGAGGGAGTCGAGGCGCACGATGCGCTCGGGCACCAGCCGGTAGAAGCTGGCGTCCGTGCCGTGGGCGAGGCGCAAGTCCGGGTCGCTCACCAGCCGCTCCGGCGGGATGCGCTCAAGCATGGCGGCGTCAAATTCATTCCAGCGCATCAGCAATCCTCCACCAGCACGACCAAGAGGCGGCTCGGGCCGTGGGCGCCGTAGGCCAGGGTCTGCTGGATGTCGGCGGTCTTGGAGGGGCCGGAGACCAGCAACAGATTGGTGGGCATGGCCTGCTGCCAGCGCCCGGCCTCTACCAGCCCCGCCAGGTTGTCGGCGATGGTGGAGGCCGCCAGCAGGGCGATATGGCAGGGTGGCACCAGGGACAAGGTGCGCGGCTCGCCGCCATCGGGCAGCAACACGAGCGTCCCGGTATCGGCGATGGCCCCCGCGCAGTGGGTGATGCCCGCCTGACAGGCATCGAACAAATCGTCCTTCCAGCTTGCGAACTCGCCAGAGGGGGTCAACACAGATCGCCCGGCGCAAGCGGCCGCGATTTCGACTTGCCAGCGGCCGCCCTGGCCACAGGCCAGACTCGTCACGCCCTCTTCATCCAGCCAGGCGGTCAGCTCCCGGGCCAGGCTTGCCTCCTTGACGGTGAGGATCTCAGCGTGGCTGGCGCAGATCCCGGCAACAAAGCGCTCGCGCCGTGCGTTGTCATCTACCCCGCGCCAGGGCTGCCAGGCGTGCGGTGCGTGGGCAATGGGGGTGGCGGCGCCGCGCAGGCGGTTCAAGATAGCCTCTTTGCTCGACATCTCAGGACTCCTTCTTCTTCTGGCGCAGCAGGGCGTGCAGGCTCTGGGGGGCGGGTTTGGGGGCCTCGCGGCACTGGGTCCAGGGGCCCAGGTGTTTGGGCATCAAGCCCCGCAGGCGACCGGCCACCCCGGTTGCGGCGTGGTAGAGGCGCGGGTGGGTGGCGGCAAAGGCAAAGCCCTGCATGGCAAGGGTCTCGAGCCGGCTTTTGGCCGCCCCCTGCCCCGCCAGCGGTTCGTGACCGGGCTGTGCGTTGTGCTTGGCCTCCCGGCGCAGGCGCTGCAACATGTCGGGAATGGGGATGCGCACCGGGCACACCTCGCCGCAGGCACCGCACAGGCTCGAGGCCGTCACCAGATCGCTCGTGCTTTCCAGCCCCAGCAGGTGGGGGGAGATGATTTTGCCGATGGGCCCCGGGTAGATGGTGCCGTAGGCGTGGCCGCCGATGCGGGTGTAGACCGGGCAGTGGTTCATGCAGGCGCCGCAGCGGATGCACTGCAATGTCTTGCGCAGCTCCTCATCCCGGTAAGCCTGGCTGCGGCCGTTGTCCAGCAGCACCAGGTGTACCTCGTCCGGGCCGTCCAGCTCCCCTGCCCGGCGCGGGCCGCTGATGACGTTGAAGTAGGTGGTGATGGCCTGACCGGTGGCCGAGCGGGTCAGGGCGCTGTAGAGGGGCGGCACGTCGGATAAGCACTCCACCACCTTCTCGATGCCGGTGATGGCCACGTGCACTTTCGGCACCGTGGTGCACATACGCCCGTTGCCCTCGTTCTCGACGAGACACAGGCTGCCGGTCTCGGCCACCGCGAAGTTGACGCCGGAGAGCCCCATGCCGGCGCGGCGAAACTCTTCGCGCAGGGCCCGCCGCCCGGTCTGGATCAGGGCGTCCACGTCCGTGGTGGGGGTGAAGCCTTCCAGGTTGCTTGCGAAGGTGTCGCTCACCTCCTGCTTGTTCTTGTGGATGGCGGGCATGATGATGTGGGACGGGGTGTCGCCGTCGAGCTGGACGATAAACTCCCCCATGTCGCTCTCAAGGCAGCGGATGCCGTGGCGCGCCATCTCGTGGTTGAAGCCTACCTCCTCGCTCACCATGGACTTGCCCTTGACGATGCTGCTCACCCCGTTTTTTTGGGCGATACCGAGGATGATGGCGTTGGCCTCGGCCGGCGTCTGGGCCCAGTGCACCCGGATGCCGTTGCGCTCACAGTTGGCTTCGAGCTGCTCCAAAAGGTCCGGCAGGCGCGAGAGACAGCGCTGGCGAATTTGCTCCGCCGCATCGCGCACCGCCGCTTCTTCCTGCGGGTCGGCGAAGGCATCCCGGCGCTTGGCGCGCAGGTAATCCATGGCGCCGCGAAAATTCTGGCGCAGCACGGGGTCGGCCAGGGCCGCCTCGGCCTGGGGATGGAAGCGGCGCGGCGAATACTTGGCGTGATCAGACATGGGGCTGGGCCTCTTTGGTATGAGCCAAATCGCTAACAGCGGCGCCGTTATGAGCTATTTCGTCACTGTCGGGGCGGCTGTGGGCGAGCAGGAAGCTCGCCAGGTGGGTGGCAGGCAAGATCCTGCCCTGATAGGCCAGGGATCCCTTGATGTTCAAGAGGCACCCCCAGTCGGCGCTCACCAAGGTGTCGGCGCCGGTGGCCAGCAGGTGGCGGGTCTTGTCCTCCACCATGGCCTGGCTGATGTGGGGGTGGCGCACCGAGAAGGTGCCGCCAAAACCGCAGCACTCGCTCTCGTAGGCCTGTTCATGCAAGGTGACGCCATCGAGCTGCCCCAGCAGGCTGCGGGCCGTGGTGTGTACCTGCATCTCGCGCCGGGCCGAGCAGGAGGTGTGCATGACGATGCTCGCCTCCCCCACCCCGTGCCAGCGCACCCGGCAGACCCGGGCCAGAAACTCGGTGAGCTCGAACACCCGATCGCAAAAATCGGCCACCTCGGGGCTCTCGGGGAAGAGGCGGCGGTAGTGGTGGTGCATCATGCCGCCGCAGGAGCCCGACAGCACCACCACCGGCCAGGGCTCGGGGAAGAGCGCCATCTGGCTTTGCGCCACCTTGCGCGCCTCCTCCTCGTGACCCGAGGTGTAGGCCGGCTGCCCGCAGCAGGTCTGTTTCTCGACAAAGTGCACCCTTATCCCTTCCCGCTCGATCAGGGCGATGGCATCGAGCCCCGCCACCGGGTCGAACAGGTCCACCAGACAGGTGGCGTAGAGATAGACATCGGCCGGCTTGGCCGGGTAGACCCGCATTACCTTCATCACTTGCTCTCCTTACTTGAGCTGCAGCAGTGCGTCCGAGATGTGGAAGCTGTACATGAGCACCAGCCCGATAAGGCCGGTGACCAGCAGGTAGTAGAGGGTCGGCAGCGCCGTCTTGCGCAGCGTCGCCCCCTCACGGCCGAGCAGCCCCACGGTGGCCGAGGCCGCCACCACGTTGTGAATGGCGATCATGTTGCCCGCAGCCGCGCCGACTGCCTGCAGGGCCAGCATGGCGGCGGTGGAGACCCCCAGGGTCTGGGCCACCTCGAACTGGAACTGGCTGAACATCATGTTCGATACCGTGTTGGAGCCGGCGATAAAGGCCCCCAGCGCGCCGATGGTGGCGCTGAGCGCAGGGAAGAACTCCCCCACCAGCCCGGCGGCAAAGTTGGCGGTGGTCACCGGCATGCTGGCGAGATCCACCCCGTTGACGCCGGAGTTGATGAAGATGCGCACCATGGGCACGGTGAAAATCAGCACGAAGCCGGCGCCGATCAGGGTGCGGCTGGACTCCCCCAGCGCCCGACCGAAGGGGGCGAGGGAGCGCGATTGCAGCCAGGTGGCGAGCAGGGCGCAGAGCACCAGCAGGCCCCCCGGCAGGTAGAGTGGCTCAATGGAGGCGCTGACCCCCTTCTCCCCCAAAAGGTCTGTGAAGGCGAGGCTCACCGACAGGAGGCTTGCCTTGAACTCCGGGCTCACCCGGCTCGCCACCAGCAGGAGCGCCAGCGCCACATAGGGGAGCCAGGCCAGCATGAGCGACATGGGGCGACCAGCGGCCTCTTTGAGATCGAGCTTGAGGGAACCCAGCCACTCGGCGGGCCACTCGTTCTCGGGGGCGAAATCCCAGGAGTTCTTGGGCACCAGAAAACCGGCTCGCGCCGCCGTCACCACCAGGGCCAGCCCCACCAGACCGCCGATGAGGGACGGGAACTCGGGGCCGAGCAGCATGCCGGTGAGGGCATAGGGGACGGTGAAGGCGAGCCCGGCGAAAATCGCAAACGGCAGGATGGAGAGCCCCTCTGTCCAGCTGCGGTTGCGGCCGAAGAAGCGGATCAGCATCATCACCATCAGCACCGGCATCAGGGTGCCGACGGTGGCGTGAATGAGGGCCACGTTGGTGGTCACCTGTTGCAGGTAGATGTCCCAGCTGCTGCCACCGGCGCTCAGGGTCTGGCCGATGGCCTGGTTATCCAGCCCCTTGTTGATGCCCACTAGGATGGGGGTGCCCACCGCGCCAAACGACACCGGGGTGGACTGGATCATCATGCCGAGCAGCACGGCGGCGAGCGCCGGAAAGCCGATGGCCACCAGCAGCGGCGCGGCGATGGCGGCCGGAGTGCCAAAGCCCGAGGCCCCTTCGATAAAGGCGCCGAAGCACCAGGCGATGATGATGGCCTGGATGCGCCTGTCCGGCGAGATGTTGGTAAAACCGCCGCGAATGGCGGTGATGGCGCCGGTGTGTTTGAGGGTATTGAGCATCAGGATGGCGCCGAACACGATCCAGAGCACGGTCACCGTGATCACCAGCCCCTGCAGGGTGGAGGCGAAGACCCGGGTCGGGCTCATCTGCCAGCCCCAGAGGGCGATGAACACGGTCAACAGAAAGGCGACGGGCATGGCGCGCTTGGCGGGCCAGTTGAGGCCGACCAGCAGCACGGCGGCCACCAGGATCGGCGAGAAGGCCACCAGGGCCAGCAGGGTGTCTGTCATCATTGCGTCCTTGTCCAGAGGGGTGCAGAGGCGCACCTTGTTGTTGTTTTGTTAAGCGGACGTGACCTTACCCTGTTCCTTTTTCGCGATATATGGAAATAATGAACAACATTCGTTCCAAAAGTTGATCAATATGGCCAGTACCGACGACCTCATCCTCTTCGCCCAGGTGGTGGAGGCCGGCTCCTTCAGCAAGGTAGCGGAACAAAATTCCCTGACAAATTCAGTGGTTAGCAAGCGGATCGGGCGTCTTGAGGAAGAGCTCGGGGTGCAGCTCCTCTATCGCACCACCCGCCGGCTCACCCTGAGCGAGGCGGGCAAGGCGCTCTATCAGGGTGCCAAAAATGTGAAGGCCGCCGCACTGGACGCCTTCGACGCGGTGGCGGGATTTGGTGAAAAGGTGAGCGGTCATGTGCGGATGTCGGTGCCCACCATCTCCGGCGAACTGCTGCTGGCCGATGCGGTGGCCGATTTTTGCCAGCAGCACCCCGGGCTCACGGTGGAGATGTCCCTGGACAACCGCTTCGTCAACCTGGTGGAAGAGGGATTCGATCTGGTCATTCGCACCGGCTATCTGGATGACTCGAGCCTGATTGCCCGCCACATTCTCGACTCCCAGTGGGTCATCTGCGCCGCCCCCGCCTATGTGCGCCGCTTCGGGGCGCCGCGCGAGCCGTCAGACTTGCTCACCCACAACTGCCTGCACTACGCCTACCAGAGCACGGGGGCCTCGGAGTGGGCCTTCAAGGGGGAAGAGGGCAACTATCTGGTGTCGGTGTCGGGGAGCTTTTCAACCGACAACGCCGGGGCCCTGCGCAAGGCGGCGCTGGGGGGGCGCGGCATCGTCTATGTGCCGCGCTGTCTGGTCTATCACGACCTGATGCAGGGGGATCTGGTGGACTTGTTTCCCGACCGGGTGGGCAAGAAGCTCGGCATCTACGCCGTCTACCCCTTCACCCGCCAGCCGCCGCGCAAGATAAGGCTGCTCATCGAGCACATCCGCCAGCGCTATCTGGAGATTGGCCACTACTTCATCTGAGGCCCTTGTCGGGCCTCAGAGGGCGGATGACGCCACCTGACGGGAGAGAAACGCCAGGGACTGGCGGTTGAAGTGATCCGGCTGCTCCACGTTGCAGACGTGGCCGCACTTTTCGATGATTTCGAGGCGGCTGTAAGGGTCGCGGGCCACCTGCTCGCGCACCGGGGCGAGGAACATGTGATCCTCCTCCCCCATCACGTAGAGGGTGGGAATAGGCAGGGCCCGCTCGCGAAAGTAGCGCATCAGGGGGTTCACCTCGGTGGCGAGACGGAACCAGCGCTTGAACTCCTTCTGGCAGAGCTTGCGAGCCTCGCGCACGAAGAGGTTGCGGGACTCCTGATGGTGCTGGCGCGGCATGATGATGAAGGCGAACAGGCGGTAGAGCCACATGTAGGGCAGGAAGTGCTGGCCGAGGCGGCCAAGCTGTACCAGTACCCGGGAGCGGATGTCGAGACGCAGGATGGCGCCGCCGAGCACCATGCTCTTGACCCGCTCGGGGCGAAGCTCCGCCAGGTGGCGGATGAGGATGGTGCCAAGGGAGATGCCGACAAAATGGGCGTGGGGGATGCGCAGGTGATCCAGCAGGCGCAGGATGTCCTCGGTCACGGCCCGAAAGCTGTAGTGCCCCTTTACCACCTGCTGCAGCTGGTTGGACTGGCCGTGACCGCGAAGATCCAGCAGCAGCACGTTGAAGTGCTCCCGGTAGGCCCGCAACTGCTTGAACCAGATGGAGGAGCTGCCGCCCGCACCGTGCACGAACACCACCCAATCCCGATCGGGACCCAGTTCAAAGGCCTTGTGGTACAACATCTCATGGGCTCCCGGGGTGATGGGGGGTATACTCGGCGCGCATATTAACAGAAGGCTCACCCCGGTGAACATGCTTCCACCATGATCGGACCAGCCTGGAGTCCCCATGACCCTCGTTCAATTGCGTGAATTTTTGCTCAGCCAGCCCGGCGCCACCGAGGACACCCCCTTCGGCCCGGAGATCCTGGTCTACCGCATCGCCGGCAAGATGTTTGCCCTGGTGGACTGGCAGGCGGAGCCCCTCTCCATCAACCTGAAGTGCGAACCCGAGCTCGCCCTGCTGCTGCGGGAGATCCACCCCGAGGTGAAACCGGGCTGGCACATGAACAAGCAGCACTGGAACACGGTGACCCTGAGTGAAGGCCTGTCTGACGATCTCTGGCAGGGCTGGATAGTCCACTCCTATGAGCGGGTGGTGGCGGGTCTGCCCAGGGCGAAGCGGCCCCAGGCCCCCCGCGCGACCATCAGGGAGGGTTGACCCATGCCGTCTCTTTCTTCTTCTCGCATCGTCCCCCTCGAGGAGGCGCACATACCAAGGCTGCTGGATCTGTTCGAGCAGTCGGTACGCCGCCTGGGGCCTGCACACTACAGCCCGGAGCAGGTGGAGCAGTGGGCCAGGGGCGCCCATCACCCGGGGCTTGCCAGCCAGTTGCGCGAGCACCATGGCTGGGTCATCGAGCAAGACGATGTGCCCCTTGGCTTTGCCACCCTGAGCGATGACGGTCATCTCAGCCTGCTCTACGTGAGCGCGGATCATCCGCGCCAGGGGCTTGGCACCCTGCTGCTGGAGCGGGTGCTGGCAGCCGCCAGCCAGATGGGGCTTGGCAGCCTCACCACGGAGGCGAGCGCCTTCAGCCTCGCCCTCTTCCTGCGTCACGGCTTCCTGCTGACCGGATTGGAGACAGTGGAGCGCGGCGGTGTCCAATTTATCCGCCATCGGCTCCACTGCCGCTTGCCATGACGGGTTCAGCCACTAAAATACGCACCATTTCCCCAAGGCAATGAAGAAAGGGCAGCCATCATGGTGGTAGAGAGCGACGGTTACATTGCGCTGATCGAGTATCTGGTAGAGAGTCTGGGTCTGTTCGAGAGCCAGCAACAAGGCGGCGGCGCCCAGACCATCGAGGATCTGGTGAGCAGCCGGGTGGCCGACAACCTGATGGCCATCTGCGAGCAGAACCCCCAGCTCGACCCCAAGGTGCGCTTCCTGATCATGCAGGAGGCCGATGCCGTGGTCGCCGATCTGGAAGAGGTGCTCTCCGCCGTCTGGTTGTCCGCCCCCAGCGAAGCCCAGCAAGCCTTCCTCATCGAGTTCATCGACCTCATCAAGAACCTGTTCGACAGCACCATCAGCTGACCCCACCCCTGCCGTGACGGCAAGGGGACGAGATGCAATAAGGCGAGGAGTGAGGCAGGACGCCCAATGAAAAGGGCCGCCTCATCGGGCAGCCCTGCTTGCTAGCATTGTCAATTCATCGCGCTTGTCAGAGTAATGAATATCGGGGGAAAAAAATGTGTCTGGTCTTGGCAACCATCCGTGGTCGCTACCCTGTTGGTCAGCCAGGGTTCAGTTTAGTTCCCCACCTGACGCATTTTTTTCAATTATTTTTCATCACAATGACACGGGGGCCTGATGGCCCCCGTGGTATGCAATGACGCCTCAGCGATTCAGGCTGGGAGGCAGGCAGACGCCGATGCCCCCCAGGCCGCAATACCCCTCGGGATTCTTCTCCAGATATTGCTGGTGATAATCCTCGGCGTAATAGAAGGGGGCCAGCGGCAGGATGCGGGTGGTGATGGTGCGCCCGTCACCGCTCGCCGTCATGGCCTGCTGGTAGGCGGCCAGGCTCTGCTGGGCAATCGCCTCCTGGGTGTCGTCCCCGACGAAGATGACGGAGCGATACTGGGTGCCGATGTCGCCACCCTGGCGCATCCCCTGGGCCGGATCATGGTGTTCCCAGAACAGCTTGACGAGATCCCCATAGCTGATGACCTTGGGATCGAACACCACCTGCACCGTCTCGGCGTGGCCGGTCAGGCCGCTGCACACCTCCTTGTAGGTGGGATTGGGGGTCAGCCCCCCCTGATACCCGGCGGCGGTGGAATAGACCCCGGGCTGCTGCCAGAACAGACGCTCCACACCCCAGAAACAGCCCATGCCGAACCAGGCAAGCTCCATCCCCTCGGGCCAGGGCCCCTGGGTCGGGTGGCCGTTTACTGCGTGCACCTGGCCAATCTCCAGCGCTTCCCGCCGTCCCGGCAGCGCCTCTGCCGGTGAAATAATCTGCTCCATATGCCCTGTCCTTGTATAAAACCCCGCGCAATGCGGCTGACGAAAAGGAACACCGAAGATATCAGGTTATTAGCCCGGATCAACCAGGGAGCGGCCCCCGGGGCGACCCTCCCGCCCTCGCCTGCGTCTTCCCCTCCCCGCCCGCACTGGTCAAAATGGCGACAAAAAAACACCAAGTCGATATTTAGTCTTGATTTGTGAATTTATTTTCATATATTGGGCAAATTGCTGCTTTTTTATGGAATGAAACACGTGCGTGAACGCGAACCCAGCTTGGTCCATGCCTTTCGGCAATCCACCCCTTATGTCAATGTGCACCGGGGTGCCACCTTCGTCCTGATGATCGGCGGGGAAGCCATTTGTCACCCCAATTTCGCCAACATCGTCAGCGACATCGCCCTGCTGCAGACCTTGGGGATCCGCCTGGTACTGGTGTTTGGTTCGCGTCCGCAAAATGACGAGGCCCTGGCCCGCGCCGGCATCCAGGCCCAGTATCACAAGCGGATCCGGGTCACCGACGATGCCAGTTTCGCCATCATCAAGCAGGTGTGCGGCGGTCTGCAATACGACATCACCGCCCAGCTCTCCATGGGGCTCGCCAACACACCCATGCAGGGGGCCCGCATCAGCGTGGTGAGCGGCAACTTCGTCACCGCCCAGCCGCTGGGTGTGGATGACGGCATCGACTTCTGCCACAGCGGCCGGGTGCGTCGCATCGATGTGGAGGGGATCACCCGCCAGCTGGATCAGCACGGCCTGGTGCTCATCTCCCCCATTGGCTGCTCGGTCACCGGCGAGAGCTTCAACCTGAGCTCGGAAGAGGTAGCCCGCCGGGTGGCGGTGGATCTCAAAGCCGACAAGCTCATCTGCTTCAGCAGCACCCAGGGGGTAATGGACAGGCACGGGGAGGCCATCTCCGAGCTCTTCCCCGAGCAGGCCGAAGAGCTGCTGGTGGCGCTGGAGCAGGCGGGGGAAGAGATGTCAGGCACCGCCCGCTACCTGCGCGCGGCCATCGCCTCCTGCCGGGGTGGCGTACCCCGCTCCCACCTGGTGAGCTATCAGGACGACGGCGCCATGCTGCAGGAGCTGTTCAGCCGCGAGGGGCTGGGTACCCAGATCGTGCGCGAAAGCGCCGAGCGGGCCCGGGCCGCCACCATTGAGGACATCGGCGGCATCCTGGATCTCATCCGTCCGCTGGAAGAGGAAGGGATCCTGGTGCGCCGCTCCCGGGAGCAGCTGGAGATGGAGATAGACAAGTTCACCATCATCGAGCGGGACGGCCTCATCATCGGCTGCGCCGCGCTCTATTGCTTCATGGAAGAAGCCATGGCCGAGATGGCCTGCGTCGCCATCCACCCGGAGTATCGCAACTCCAACCGGGGAGACACCCTGATCGCCAAGGTGGCCGAACGGGCCAGGCGGCTCGGCATCCGTCGCCTGTTCGTGCTCACCACCCGCTCCATCCACTGGTTCCGGGAGCGGGGCTTCGATCCCCTGGAAGTCGAAGATCTGCCGGTGGAGCGCCAGCGCTTCTACAACTGGCAGCGTCGCTCCAAGGTTTTGTCCAAGACCATTTCGTAACTGATTGATCTTGTGCCTGGTTACCGTCAATTTTGTTCTTTTTTACGAACTCGATTGACAGTGCAATCCAGACCAAGGTATTTGTACATGCACGCCACCTGTCACAGGTGGCACCAGAAGAGGAGCGCTGCCCAGGCAGCCCAGGGGAGGACACCAGTGTCCGGTGAACTTGGGTCAGGGGGAGCAGCGCCGAGACGAGGCGAATGACTGGACACCGCCACGTCGGCTGCGGGGGCTGAATCCCCCGGGTTGTCATCGGTAGTGGTCATCCCACACCGCGCCCCACTTGGGGCGGGTACGGGATGGGCTCTGCAGGTGGAGTGCTTCTGGCCGGGATCCTCGCGTTTTCCTGCCATTTTTTGCCTCCTCCTCTCTTTTGCCCGATGAAACCGGATTTTCACCTTGAGACAGGAGTATGCAATGAACCCGATCAATGTCGCCAAGTTTGGCGGAACCAGCGTCGCCAATGCCGCGGCCATGAACCACTGCGCCGACGTGGTGCTGGCCAATCCGGCGACCCGGGTGGTGGTGCTGAGCGCCAGCGCCGGCGTCACCAACCTGCTGGTGAGCCTGGCCCAGGGTGAACTGGACGAAGCCGAGCAGGATGCCCAGCTTGCCAGGCTTGCCGACATCCAGCTGGCCATTCTGGCCGCCCTTGGCAACCCGAGCGACGTGAGCGCCCTCATCCATGCCCAGCTCGGCGACATTCGCACCATGGCCCGTCAGGCCAGTCAGCACACCGACGCCGAACTCGCCGATCGCCTCATCGCCTGCGGCGAGCTGATGTCCACCCGTCTCTTCACCGAACTCCTGCACCAGCGCGGGGTCAAGGCCCAGTGGCAGGATGCGCGCCAACTGTTGCGCACCGACAGCCGCTTTGGCAAGGCCACCGTGGATCTCGCGGCGACCCGCGCCCTTTGCCAGCAGGCGGTGGGCCCGTTGCTGGGTGACAGCCTGGTCATCACCCAGGGCTTCATCGGTGCCGACGGCGATGGCCGCACCACCACCCTCGGCCGTGGCGGCTCCGACTACAGCGCGGCCCTCCTGGCCGAGGCCCTGGACGCAGGCAGCATCGAGATCTGGACCGACGTGCCCGGCATCTACACCACGGATCCCCGCCTGGTCACCCGCGCCCGCCCCATCCCCGAAATCAGCTTCGTGGAGGCGGCGGAGATGGCCACCTTCGGCGCCAAGGTGCTGCACCCGGCCACCCTGCAACCCGCGCTGCGCCAGGACATCCCGGTGTTCGTTGGCTCCGCCAAGGATCCCGCCGCCGGTGGCACCTGGATCCGCGCCACCACCCGCAGCAACCCGCTGTTCCGGGCCGTGGCCCTGCGCCGCCAGCAGGTGCTGGTGACCCTGCACAGCCTCAACATGTTCCACGCCTACGGCTTCCTGGCCGAGGTGTTCGGCATCCTGGCCCGTCACCGCATCTCGGTGGATCTCATCACCACCTCCGAGGTGAGCGTCTCCCTGACCCTGGATCACACCGGCAGCCAGAGCAACGGCGAACCCATCCTGAACGACAAGGTGCTGGCGGAGCTCGGCCAGCTGTGCAAGGTGGAAGTGGAGACCGGTTTCGCCCTGGTGGCGCTCATCGGCAACCGCATGAGCGAGGCGGCCGGGGTAGGCAGCCAGGTGTTCGACGCCATCCGCGAGCACAACATCCGGATGATCTGCTACGGCGCCAGCGCTCACAACCTCTGCTTCCTGGTCAAAGAGGACGAGGCGGGCCACATCGTCAACTGCCTGCACCGGGAACTGCTCGACTGAGTCGCCCCGGCGCTGGCACACCACAAGCCTCCTCCGCCCCATCACACCCGGGGCGGCCTTCCCCACTCAGCAAAGAGGGGCGCCGCGGCGCCCCTCTTGTCACTCTTCTTCCACCATCAGCTGGTGACCAGGGTGGCCCGGGTGGGCAGCAGATTGGCCCGGATCTGCTCGCGCAGCCCTCCCAGCCGTTGCAGCAACCCGGCCTGACCGAGCCCCGCTTCGTCAGGGGCCAGATTGTCCACCAGGGCCGGGAAGTGCTCCCGTACCGCCTGCTCCAGCCAGTCGAGGCGGCGCAGGGTGAGCGGGCCGCAGCTCTTGCCGCTGAGGTCGTCCAGGATGTCGAGCCGATGGCTGCGGTACATGTCGCGCCACCAGTTGGCCGCCAGCGCCTCGTCGCTTGCCAGCGCCGCACTCCACTCCCCCACCAGTCCCTGCATCCGCGCCAGCACGGGGGCGCTCGCCCCCTCCCGCGACAGGTATTGCAGCTCTCCCCTGGCCCAGGCGAGGCAGAGCTCGCGCCAGCGGCGAAACAGCGGCAAGGGATCCGCCTCGTCCAGCCAGAGCCCGGAGAGGGTGCGGGTTTCGAGCCGCTCAGGCACATGGAAGTCGGGATCGGTGAGGCCGTTGGAATTGAACTCGTGCAGGGGATCGAAGGGCCACATGTAGCCAAAATCGAACACCGAGATATGCTGGCCGTCATCCAGCAGGTTGCCCGGGCTCGGATCCCAGTCAAACCAGCCCCAGCGGGCCAGCTCCGCCTCCACCGCCAGCATCTGCGCCAGGTTGCGCTCGCAGAGCGTGCGCACCGGCTCCCCCCGCAGCCAGGGGGAGACCAGCACCCCGGCCCGGGCGGAGCCGAAACTGGTGCAGACCACGTTGGAGAGGATGGTGGGGTGCAGCTCCCGAAGGCTCTCTATCTCCCGGCGGCGCTCCAGCTCGGTGAGAAAGGCGGTCTTGCCGTCCACATTGGCCACCAGAGAGTCCTGGCGGCAGCGTTTCAGGCACCAGTGGTGCCCCTCCACCTTGAGATGGAACACCTCGGCGGTGAGCCCGTGACCGTAGACCTTGACGACGTCCGGGTGATCCTCGGTCAGCCGGACGAGCTGGGGCAGCGGCAGGGGGCAGTCCCGCTCCCGCCCGATCCGGATCTCTTCTTTGCTCTCCAGCATCTGGAGCAATCTGGCCTGACGCGCCGCAACTTTGGGATTCATACATGTACCTCCAATCGTTACTGAGAGACTAAACAGCGCACCCCTCCCAGACCAGCAGCAAAGGCTCATGATGACGCTTTCATCACAGAATGAGTGCCCCTGGCGGATCGGGATCACAAATTGCTTCACAGTGCTCATCACGGAATATTCATCTTGTTGTCATTAAATTGACATCAAGGAACAAGCCACGCACCATCGGGTCAAAATAGAGGCAGTTGTCGCTGCCATGACCGCTCCAAGGATGAGCCCTTATGAATGCCCCCGTCACCGGCCACCGCCCCGCCTCCCAGCCCCTGGCCGGGCTGTTGCTGGGTCTGCTGACCGCCCTGCTGCTGCTGACCCTCGCCCTGCCGCTGCTCAACCCCGTCAGCTGGCTCGGGCGTACCGCCCCCCTCATTCTGGGCCCGGCGGATCAGCCCATCGCTACCCTCAATCGCTACAGCCTGCTCTACAAAAGTGACAACCGGGGCTTCTATCTGGTGGTGCGCAGCCAGTGGCAACTGCTCAAACCCCTGCAGGAGGGGGACAAGGTGCGGGTGGAGCTGCTCAACGACAAAGGGGTGCGCATCGATCAGCTGAGCCAGGCGGTGGACAAGCGCCAGAAGTGCCGCAAGGAGCGCTGCACCCTGAGCCTCAACAGCGCCCTGCGCGCCCCCGACGACGCCCTGGACAGCCGCTACCAGCTGCGCATCGGGCTGCTGCTGGCAGACAGGCCGGAGAGCGCCGAATACAGCCAGATCCTCCAGACCCTGCCGGAGCGCGGTTTCAACCTCCTCTACCTGATGACCAGCCTGCTGCTGGTGCTGCTGGTGAGCGCCGCCGTGCTCAAGGCCCTGCTGCCGCGGCTGCGCCGAAGCTACCGCGCCCGGGTGGCAGGCAGCCTGCTGCTTGGCAACCTCACCTTCGTGCTGCTGCACGGCTTCGTGGTGTTCAAGCTGGGGGAATTCCTGTTCTGGTCGGGCTTTCGGCCAGAGCACTACTACCTCGCCTGGGGCAGCATGGTGCTGGGCTGGAGCCTCTGTGCCCTCGCAGGCTTCAGCCTCTATATGGGGCTGCTCTTCACCGCCCTCTCGGGCATCGGGCTGCTCGCCAACTTCATGAAGATCGCCATCTACGGGGTGCCGCTGGGGGGGGACGATCTGGGCAACCTGCTGGCCCTGCTGCACATCCTGCTCGATCAGCACCCTGTGGTGCCGGTGCTCGTCGTGCTGGGGCTCCTCTTTCTGGTGTGGCGCTTCGCCCTCTCCCGCTGGATCCTGCGGGGCTTGCTGCGCACCGCCGCCGCCACCGCCGCCTTCTTCGCCCTCTGCGTGTTCGCCACCCAGACCGGCAACAAGCTGCTCGGGGCCAACATCCGCTACGTGGACAGGGCGGTGAACTACCACAGGGACATCATCCGCGCCGGCCCCGGCCTCTACCTGTTCAACCTGGTGGACGAGATGCTGCAAAGCGGCAACGTGTTTCGCTACCCCTTGCAGATCAACGAGCGCACCCCGGAGCTGAGCCTGCCCGCCCAGCCCAGGGCTCCCCGCTTCGATCTGGTGATCGTGCTGCAATACGAGTCGCTCTGGCTTGACTGGCAGGGCCGTCTCTGCGCCCCCGCCCCCACCTTGAGCCTGCCCGCCAGCGTGGCCCAATGGCGCAAGACCATCCACTCCCCCACCACGGGCGGCATGACGGTGCTGGCGGAGTTCGAGATGAACACCGGCCTGCCGGTGGGCCTGCTCAAACAGGGGGTGGTGCCCTACTACTACCTCTCGGACAAGGTGCCCGGCCTTGCGCGCAGTGCAGCCCAAAGCGGCTACCAGACCCTGTTCGCCCACCCCTATGTGGAGAAGTTCTGGGGCCGCGCCAAGGCGATCCCGGCCCTCGGCTATGAGGAGCGCTGGTTCGATACCCGCTTCAGCGCCCTCGAGCACAAGGGGCTCTACATCTCCGACGATGCCCTCATCGATCACCTGCTCAAACGCAGCAACCAGGACGATCAGCCCCTGTTCGCCTACGCGGTCACCATGCAGGGGCACGGCCCCTTCGACGGGGATCGCTACCGGGCCCAGCAACGCAGCGGCGCCTGCCCGGATCAGAGCCCGGCGGATACCCAGTTGCTCAACACCTACTACACCGGGGTGGTGGACGCCATGGCCTCCCTGGAGCGGCTGCTCAAGACCCTGGACAACTCCGGCAAGCGCTACCTGGTGGTGGCCTTCGGGGACCACCAGCCCTTCCTGATGTCGGCGGGCAAGGGCATCCACGGCGCCAAACCGCCACGGGATGCCAGCTACCAGATCCCCATGATGGCCTTCACCCGGGCCGGGGACGGGCTGGATCTCGCCCGCCAGTTCGACCCGGTGCGCCAGCTCTACCAGATGGGCCAGGCAACAAGGCAGCTGCTGGCGGGGGACCTCACCCCCATCCGGGACCAACCCCTGCTCCACCCGGTGCTCGGGGAGGAGAAAGGCTTCGACCCCTCACCCTTGGTGCCGCAGATCCGCGCCAGCTTCCGGCCCGATGCATTGCCCTGATCGATTGAGACACGAGGGACACAGATCCTTGCAACACCTTCCGGGCCGATGCCCTGCCCTGATCCGCAGCGAACTAGCAGACGAAAAAGAGGTCGCCCGGGCGACCTCTTTTTATGGGCGGGATGCGAGTACAGTGCCGCCTGCACCTCGCCATGTTCGTCCCGACCTGGGCTCTGCGACCCCTGACAGGTCATTTTTTGTTTAGATATATCAAACGATAACTCATTATCGAATAGCAAAATTGAACAACTTTGCCGACCTTCAGGCCCTGTGCCTCCCCATGTTCCCGCACCTTCTCCGGGCCGAGCCATTTTCTCCCTCATTCCCGGCCAGCCCAGAATCATCGGAGCGTTCGATACGTTCAGGCCTTGAGCCCCACTCACTTGCGCCCACCTTTGCGCGTCACACCCAACAAAAAGCCGACCTCGGGGTCGGCTTGTGACGGGGCGTTTGGCCATGCAGGGCCGGGCACTGGCGGGCTAGATCACCACGGCGGTGCCGCTGATGCTGACCATCAGCATGCTGCCGTTCTGGCCCACCACCTCGTAGTCGATGTCGATGCCCACCACGGCGTTGGCCCCCAGCGCCTGGGCACGCTCCTTGAGCTCCTCGAAGGCGATCTCCCGGGCCCGGGCCAGCTCTTTTTCGTAGGCGCCGGAGCGGCCGCCGATGATGTCGCGGATACCGGCGAACAGATCCTTGAAAATGTTGGCGCCGAGGATGGCTTCGCCCACGACGATGCCGCGGTACTCGCGAATGGTCTTGCCTTCCAGGGTGGGGGTGGTTGAGAGGATCATGAGGTCTCCTGTGAGTTGGACTGGGTGCGCGAAGCACCGTTGCCGTCATGGTAGCAAGGCGTTTGCCAAAGCATAAGCCCGGCGTGGCCAGGGGCTTCAAGCACAGCGCCAGCCAGGTTCATCAAGGTGCCATCCATAGGGCCTGTGTCGTGACACTTTCCCCCGCAAAGCGACCTTGGGCACCGGTGCTGGGGAGAGGGCTTCCGGCCACGATGAAAGCGGGGCCTTGATGCTGCAGACACGACGGCAGCTGCACCGGCCCTCTGCGTCTTCGCCCTGAACGGCGGCAGGCGCCGCCAGGAGCGCCCCGCGTCGGCCATAAAAAAAGGAGAGGCAAGCCTCTCCTTTTTGATGTTCGCAGCGGCAGCCGCCATGCACTCAGTGCAGCTTCATGCTCGGGCGCAGCACCCGGTTGATGCGGCCCACCAGCATGATGAGGCCGGTCTTGATGTAGCCGTGCAGGGCCACCTGGTGCATCCGGTAGAGGGAGATGTAGACCAGGCGCGCGATGTAGCCTTCCACCATCATGGAGCCGCGCATCAGGTTGCCCATCAGGCTGCCCACGGTGGAGAAGCGGCTCAAGGATACCAGGGAGCCGTGGTCGTGGTAGCGGTAAGGCTTCATCTCGCCGCCATTCATCTTGGCCAGGATGTTCTTGAACGCCTGGGTCGCCATCTGGTGGGCGGACTGGGCGCGGGGCGGCACGAACTTGCCGTCCGGCTGTGGGCAGGCGGCGCAGTCGCCGATGACGAAGATGTTCTCGTCCCGGGTGGTCTGCAGGGTCTCGTGGACCACCAGCTGGTTGATGCGGTTGGTTTCCAGGCCCGCGATCTCCTTCATGAAGTCCGGCGCCTTGATGCCCGCGGCCCACACCATGAGATCTGCTTCAATCAGCTCCCCATCCTTGGTGTGCAGACCATCGCTGGTCGCCTCGGTGATCATGGTGGCGGTGCGCACGTCCACGCCCAGCTTCACCAGCTCCTGATGGGCGGAGCCGCTGATGCGCTCCGGCAGGGCCGGCAGGATGCGAGGGCCCGCTTCCACCAGGGTCACCTTGAGGCTGTCTGTGGTGAGGTTCTTGAAGCCGTAGGCGTAGAGCTGCTCCACCGCGTTGTAGAGCTCGGCGGAGAGCTCGACGCCGGTGGCGCCGCCGCCGACGATGGTGATCTTCACCTTGTCACCGGGCTGGTATTCGGTGGCGAACTGCAGGAAGCGGTTCATCATGCTGTTGTAGAAGCGGTGCGCCTGGGAGGGGCTGTCCAGGAAGATGCAGTGATCCTTGATGCCCTTGGTGTTGAAGTCGTTGGAGACCGAGCCGATGGCCATCACCAGGATGTCGTAAGCCACTTCCCGCTCGTTGACCACCAGGGCGCCGCTCTCGTCGTGGATCGGCGCCAGCACGATGCGTTTCTCGTCGCGCTTGATGTCGGTCAGGCTGCCGAGCTGGAATTCGAAGCCGTGGTTCTTGGCGTGGGACTGGTAGCTCAGGGCGTCGATGCCCGCATCCATGGAGCCGGTGGCCACTTCGTGCAGCAAGGGCTTCCACAGGTGGGTGCGATTGCGATCCACCAGGGTGATCCTGGCCTTGTTCTTCTTGCCCAGCTTGCGGCCCAGGCTGGTCGCAAGCTCGAGACCACCGGCGCCACCGCCTACAACGACAATATTCATCATGATGATTTTCCTTGGTTCCTCAAAACGAAAGGGAGCCATTGGCTCCCTAAAACGAAATCGGTTGACGTGATGGCTCAGGCTTCTTTGAAGGCCTTCATCCGTTGCAGATGGTGCGAGATGTTCTTGAACTTATGGGTCTCGCGCTCATCCCATACGATGTCGTAATAGTTCTTCAATTCACGTTCAGTGTCCCGATTATCGCGGATTTCATCCTGAACGGAAAGGATGCACAGGCAGTTTCCTGAATTTTTATTACGAAATTCGGTTACACACTTGGTGCCGATGTCCTCGTACTCCTCCGGCCTGTCGATCTTGCCCTGCATGTTCTCTTCCGGGTGCAGATTGGGGTTGAAGACCACCTGCTTGATGCCGCACAGAAACCCGATCCGCTCGCTCCAGTAGCCACCCAGGCCCACGCCGCAGATGAGGGGTTTGGGATCGGTGCTCATGTCGAGCTGCTTCTTCACTTCCTTGAGCAGGTGGCTCATGTCGTGGCGGGGGTGAACCGTGCTGTAGTGCACGAAACGCACATCATCATCGATAAACTGCAACTGCAGCACTTTTTCATGATTGCCGGGGCTGGTGGCATCAAAGCCATGCAGATAGATGATCATGGACAAGACCTCAAAAACTGTGTCGGTTCTATCGAAACTACCCCAGCGACAGGGCCTTGCGCCACCAAAACATCCCACTTTCTTGCTTTGGATCACGCCCCTTCGGGCCACCAAACCGCGCGTCGGGGCCGCTGTGGCAGCGCCATGCCCCGGCGGGACATGGCGCAAACCGGGTCTGGCGAGGTTACCCGCCGCACTGGGCGAAGCGCGCCACCGCCGCTTCCACCAGGGCCAGGCTCCCCTGCCAGAAGGCGGGTTTTCGAATGTCCTGCCCCAAATGCCGTTCGACCAGCTCTTCGGCGCTCATGCGACCTGTGTCTCGCAGCAGGGCGCGGTAGGCCTTCGCCACCCCCGCCTCCCCTGCGGCCTGGCGGCTCATCAGCTGCTGATAGACCCCGAGGCTGAACAGATAGCCAAAGAGGTAGGGGTAGTTGTAAAAACCGAAGCCCGCGATGGAGAAGTGCGCCTTGGCGGCCCAGAACAGGGGGTGATAACGGTCGAGGCTCTGCTCGTACCAGCGCCCCCAGGCCTCGTCGGTGAGCCCCTTGAGCCGGGCCGACGACACATAGCCCTGCTCGCGCTCGGCCACCAGGGCCCGCTCGAAGTCGAAGCGGGCCGGGATGTTGACCAGGAAGGTGGCGGCGCCATCGGCATCCGCCCAGGCAATGGCCAGACGCTCCTCGGCGCTTCGGGCCTGCTCGTAGAGGGCGCTGCGCACCAGGGTCTCCGCGAAGATGGAGGCGGTCTCCGCGAGCGTCATGGGGTAGCTGCGCTGGCTCATGGGCAAGTCGCGGATGAGCCAGTTGTGCCAGGCGTGACCGAGCTCGTGGGCCAGCGTGATGACGTTGTCCATGGTGCCCGCATAGGTGATGAAGACCCGCGGCTCCACCGGCTCGGCAAACTTGGTGCAATAGGCCCCGGTGCGCCGGTTGGGGGTGGGGGCGGCATCAATCCAGCCGCGCTCGGCCATCATGCGGGCAAAGTCCCCCATCTCGGGGTCAAAGCGCGCGAAGGCCTGGGCGATGATGTCGACCGCCTCCTCGAAGGGGATCTCCCGGCGACTGGCGGCAGGGGGCGGCGCAAAGAGATCCTCCGGCCCCAGCACCTCGAGGCCGAGGTGACCGGCCATCAGCCCCAGGGCCCGCTGGCCCAGATGGCGGGCCTGCCAGGTCTCCGCCATCAGGGTATCCAGGGTCGCCCGCTCGATGTGGCTCTGGTGGCAGGAGAGATCCAGGGCATCGAGGCGCCGGTGTTTGCCGCGCTGGCGCGAGAGCTCCAGGCGCCAGCCGTTGAGGGCGTTGAGGATGGCTGCCACCGTCTCCTGCTCCCCTTCCCAGCCGGCGCTGATGGCATCGAAGGCCTCTTTGCGCAGGGCACGATCCGGGCTGGAGAGCAGGTTGCTCGCCTCCGCCAACCCCATCTCGCGACCCGCGATCACCAGCCTTATCTTGCCCACCAGATCGTTGTAGAGGTTGCCCCAGGCGTGCAGGCCGTCGGTGCCAAGGCCGATGACCAGCTGCTCCGCCTCCACCGGCAGCCGCTGATCCTGCAGGCGACGCTCGTGGCGCAGCCGGTACCCCTCCTCCCCGAGCAGGGGGTCGGCCATCAGTTGCTCAAACTCGGGCGCAGGCAGCCCCAGCATCAGATCTTCGATGGGGGCAAGCGTCTTGAACAGATCCGCATTGAGGGCACGGGCCCGGGAGGCAACCTGCTTGGCGAGGGGATCCCGGGCGTCCTGGCTCCCCTTGCAGGCGGCCAGCACGGCGATGTTCCAGCCGATGTCGCGAATGCGCCGGGCCCGCAGGCGTACCTCCCTGAGGAAGTCCTGCAAGGCGCCTGGGGTGCGCGGAACCTGGGCCAGTCCCTCGATAAAACCGCTCAGCTCGGCCAGGCTGGCGCGGGCCAGGCTCATGTCCGCCTCGAGGACACAGCTGTCGAGGGAGGGGTAGATGTGATCATTTTGCCACTGCTGTGGATAGACTCGTTGTTGCATCGAACGCTCATCGTCAGGGACGGGCCTGGCCCGTCGTGAAATCCAGGTGGCCAGAGCCACCACCTTCGCGGGCAGGCATCACACCAGCCGCTCGAGGCGCACCACCGCCTCTTCCACATAGCGCAGGCTCTCCTGCCAGAACCCGGGTTCGCGGATGTCGACCCCCAGGTGCTTCTCCACCAGCGCCTCGGCGCTCATGCGGCCGGTATCTCGCAGCAGGGCGCGATAGGCGGGCACAAACTCGCCCCCGGCCCGCGCATGCTGGGCATAGAGCCCCAGGCTGAAGAGATAGCCAAACAGATAGGGGTAGTTGTAGAACCCGGACTCGGCGATGGAGAAGTGACCCTTGCTGGCCCAGAACAGCTCGTCATACTGGCTGAGGGCGTCACCATACCACTGCTGCTGCGCCGATTTCATCATCTCCCGCATCTGGCTCGCCCCCACGTAACCCGCCTCCCGCGCCGTCACCAGGGCGCGCTCGAAGGCAAAGCGGGCGGGGATGTCGAGAAGCAGGCTCGCGGCCCGCTCCCCGTCCAGCCAGGCGATGGCCCGGCGCTGCTCCACCTTGTCGGTGGCGGCCAGCAGGGCATCGCGCACCAGGATCTCGGCAAAGAGGGAGGCGGTCTCCGCCAGCGTCTTGGGGTAGCCCCGCTGTTCGAAGGGAAGATCCCGCAGCAACCAGCTGTGCCAGGCGTGGCCGAGCTCATGGGCCAGGGTGATGACGTTGTCCATGGTCCCCTCGAAGGTGAGGAAGACCCTTGGCTCGGGCGGATCGGCATACTCGGTGCAATAGGCGCCACTTCGCCTGTGCTCGCTCGGGGCGGCATCAATCCACCCCTTGTCGGCCATCATGCGGACAAACGCCCCCATCTCGGGATCGAAGGCGGCAAAGGCCTCCATCACCAGATTCAGCGCCTGCTCGAAGCCGAACTTGCCGTGCACGGCCTGGGGCGCCGGGGCAAAGAGATCCCAGGGGGCGAAGTCGGTGATCTGCTGGGCACAGGCCATGGCCCTCAAGGCGCGGCGCCCGAGCTCCCTGTGCTCCCCGGCCGCCGCCATCAGGGTCTCCAGGGTCGCGCCCGTGATGTGCTCCTGATGGCAGGTGACCTCGAGGGCATCCAGCCTGCGCCCCTTGCCACGCTGGCGGCCGAGCTCGTTGCGCCAGCCGTTGATGGCGTTGAGAATGGCGGTCACCGTCTCCTGCTCCGCCTCCCAGGCGCCCTGGATGGCGTGCCAGGCACTGGCGCGCCGCGCCCTGTCCGGGTGGGCGAGCAGGTTGTCCGCCTGGGCAAGCCCCATGGGCACCCCCTCCACCACCGGCAGCAGCCGCCCCACCAGGTTGTCATAGAGATCCCCCCACCCCTGCAGGCCGTCTACCGCCAACCCCTCGATGAGCTGCTCGCTCTCGAGCGAAAGCCACTGATCCTGCTGCGCTCTGTCGTGATGGATGTGGTAGGCCAGCTCGAAGAGTTCGGGGTCTTGCAGCAGGGTGCGCACCAGTGACTCGGGGGCGCGAACCCAGAACAGGTCCACCGGCTTGCTGCGCTGGGCCAGGGTAGCCTCCAGCTGCTGGCCCCGGGAGAGCAGTACCCGGGCCTCCTCGTCGCGCCCGTTCTGGCTCAGCCGGTTGTAACCATAGACCTGGCTGTTCCAGGCCAGGGTCTTCACCCCGTTGGCCTCGCGGCGGATGGCCCGCAACAGGTGGCGCAGGGCATTGGCATCCGCAACGGGATGGGCGGGATCCGGCAGGTCCGCCAGGAGGGCGTCAAGCCGGGTAAGGGCACGGGCAGCCTCCTGGAAGGCGGCCTCGATGGCAGGATCGTCGGGGGCGGCATAGATGTGATCATCTCGCCAAACGGGTGGTTTCATGGTTGTCCTTGTCTGTTTGCGTCCATATCGGGTCATCCCGCCTCTGCGGGCGGGTGAAACCGGATAGTACGAAGGGGGCCAGGCACTTGCCTAGCCCCCATTCGAGGCAACCAGCAGAAGAGCGCCCCCGGGTGCGACGGCCCCTGTCGGCCCTCCCCCGACAAGCGACCTATTTGGCGGGCTGAAGCTTGCTCACCAGGGTCATGGCCACCACCAGCACCAGCCCTGCCACCACGCCGGCCAGGGCGCTCAGCAGGGTGGGCGTCACCACGGCCAGTACCCCGCCGACCCCGGGCAGGGCGGCCACCGTGCCCGCCGTCCCTTCGATGAGGTGATGGAGGAAGGGCCAGCCATGGACCAGAATGCCGCCGCCGACCATGAACATGGCGATGGTGCCCACCAGGGCAAGCAGGTGCATCAGACGGGGCGCCGTCACCAGCAGCCCCTGCCCCACCGCCCGGCGCACGGCGCCGCCATCGGGCTTTTGCAGCAGGTGCAGACCGATGTCGTCGAGCTTGACGATGAGCCCCACCAGGCCATAGACCCCGACGGTCATCAGCAGGGCGATGCCCGCTACCACGGCGATCTGCAGGCCCAGGCTCGACCCCTGCACGGTTCCGAGGGCGATGACGATGATCTCCGCCGAGAGGATGAAATCGGTGCGAATGGCCCCTTTCACCTTCTGGCGCTCATAGGCCGCCAGATCCTCGGGCACCGGCGCCGCCTGATGCGCCTCCTCCTCGTGGGGCAGGAACTTGTGGACCAGCTTCTCCGCCCCCTCGAAACAGAGGTAGGCCCCCCCCAGCATCAGGAGCGGGGTGATGAGCCAGGGGATAAGGGCGCTGATGGCGATGGCGGCAGGCACCAGAATGAGCTTGTTGCGAAACGATCCCTTGGCCACCGCCCACACCACCGGCAGCTCACGCTCGGCCCGCACCCCGGAGACCTGTTCTGCATTGAGGGCGAGATCGTCCCCCAGCACCCCGGCCGTCTTCTTCGCCGCCACCTTGGTCATCAGGGCGACATCATCGAGCACGCTGGCAATATCATCGAGCAGGGTCAACAAACTGGCTCCGGCCATATCTGGCATTCCTTCTATTGAGTGGGACACATCCGGGCTGCCCCGGTCAGGGTGATGAGGGGGTCAGGGGATCACTGGCCCATCCGGGGATCACCCTTTGGGGCAAAAGATGGCACAGTGTAACGGGAAGCCGCCACGGCGGCAGCCCCCCATGGCAGATCCCCTGCTCCGTTTTCACTTCACGGCCACCGGCCCAAGGAGTTCCCATGCAACCCTGGCAACCTCTGCTCGATTTCTGGTTTGGCGATGACGCAGACGACGCTCCCCGTGCCGCCCGTCAGGCCCCCCTCTGGTGGGGCAAGAGCAGCGAGACCGATGCCCTGCTGGCCTCACGCTTCGGCGAACTGGCGGCCCGTGCCGCAGCGGGCGAGCTCGCCCATTGGGAGGGCGATCCCGCAGGGCGCCTGGCCCTCATCCTGCTGCTGGACCAGCTGCCGCGAAACCTTCACCGCCACACCCCCGCCGCCTTCGCCCAGGACGACAAGGCCAGGGCGCTGTGCCTCAAGGGGCTCACCCTCGGGGTCGACAAGGGGCTCTCGCCGCTGGCCCGGGTCTTCTTCTATCTGCCCCTCGAGCACGCGGAGTCCAGAGAGCAGCAGGCCAGAAGCGTCGCCCTGTTCGAGGCCCTGGCCGACGAGCAGGCCACAGGCCCGGCCCGGGCCACCTTCGAAGGCTTTGCCGACTTTGCTCGGCGCCACCAGGTGATCGTCGAGCGCTTTGGCCGCTTCCCCCACCGCAACGCCATCCTGGGCAGGGCGAGCACGGAGGAAGAGGCCGCCTTCCTGCAACAGCCCGGTTCGGGGTTCTGACATAAAAAAATCCCCGCCATGGGCATGGCGGGGAGAGAACAACCGATCCGCGCATCACTGGATGCGATAGCGGGAGATCTGCTGGTGGATATTCTCCGTGGTCACGTTCAGCTCCTCTGCGGCGGCGGAAGTCTCCTCCGCCGTGCTGCTGGTCTGCTGCACCACCTGGGCTATCTGCTCGACCTGGAGGGCGATGGATTCCGCCGCCGAGGTCTGCTCGCGGATGGCCAGGGTGATCTCGCCGACCTGATCCATGACGCGATGGGAGGCCTGGCGGATCTGGGTGATGATGGCCCCGCTTTCCGTCGCCATGGCCACCCCTTGCGCCACCTTCTCCTCCACCAGGACCATTCTGGCCACCGTGGCCTCGGACCCTTGCTGGATAGCCTCCACCGTCCTTGAGATCTCCTGGGTCGACTGGGCCGTCCGCTCCGCCAGCTTGCGCACCTCGTCGGCGACCACCGCAAAGCCGCGTCCCTGCTCACCGGCCCGCGCCGCCTCGATGGCGGCGTTGAGCGCCAGCAGGTTGGTCTGCCCCGCCACATCGTTGATGACGTTCACCACCCCACCGATGCGGGAGATCCCCTCCCCCAGCGCCGTCACATCGCGGGAGGCCTGACGAATGGCGTCGGCGATGTCGTTGATGGCGAGCACAGTGCGCTCTATGGTGGCCCCGCCGTCACTGGCAAGCTTGCCGGATTAATTGGTGATGCGGCTGGTCTCCTGGGTGCGCTGGGAGATGTCCGTGATGCTCACGCTCATCTCCTCCACCCCGGCGGCGATAAGGCTGGTGGCGTCATTGGCCTGACTCGCAGACTCCGCCATGTGCTGGGCCGCCTGGGAGAGGGACTCTGCCGTGCTCTTGATCTGCAGGCTGCCCACCGAGAACTCGGTGAAGGTCTGCTGCAAGGTGTCCAGCAGGCGGTTGACCGCCGTCAGCGTCTGGCCGATCTCGTCCTACTGGCTCACATTGGCCCGCAGGGTGAAGTTCAGGTCGCGCTGGATCTCGGACAGGGTCGCCATGGCCAGACGGAGGGGATTGGCGACCTGCCTGAACAGCCAGAGAAAGAGCACCAGCGTGAGGGCTCCCGTGCCCACCGAGATGAACAACAGGGCCTGCATGCTGCTATCGGCATTCTGCTCGCCTCGCAGCTTGACGGCGTCACCTTGCTGGATGTTGAAGTGGACGTGCTTGTCGATGGCCTGGGAAAGCTGCTCAAATAAGGGGGCAAGCTCCGCGTCGATCGCCTCTCTGGCCTCCACATTCTTGTTCTCGCGGGACAGGCGCAGGACGTCTTCAGAAGACTGGTTATATTGCGCAACCAGGCGCCGATCATCGGCGACGAGCTGCCTGTCCTCCTCATTGGAGATCATCCCGCTTTCATACTGGCTCAGCAGGGCGTCCATCTTGGTGTGAAGGGATGCAATGCTCTGCTCTATCTGACTCATCTTGCCGTCGTCGGTGTTGAGCACGTGCGCCTGGATCAATGAATGCAGGGCGTAGAAGTCTGTCTGTATCTCCTTGATCGTGGAAATGCTGGGGACTGTGTTGTCTGTTACATAGCTGAGATCCGCATTGGCGGAGGAGAGTCTGCTGATACTGAACCAGCTGAGACACCCCAGGGCCAGCATGACCAGCAGGGCAATGAGTTGAAGCCGACGAGCGATATTCATGAGTGCTTACTCCATCCATAGACTCCCTGCCAGGGTAGCCGATGCGGGCCCCGAAAATAGCGCCTAAAACATGCATTTCATTACACTTTTCAACTTCTGCTCGGCCGCGTCACACCCGCCGCCCCAACCCGGCCTTCGGGACCGCCGCCCCCCTCTGGCAGAATGGAAAAAGGAAGGCATTCGCCTTCCTTTTTTGCCCGGGGCGGCCGCACTGGCCGCCCATGAGCCCCGTGACAGGGCGCTCGCCGGTCACGCCGCCTCGGCCAGCTCATCCTCTTTTTTCTGGTAGGCCTGGGGGGAGAGCCCCAGCAGCTCCTGCACGGTGGAGGCCACCGTGATGGAGGAGAGCGTCCCCACCAGGATGCCGGCGAACAGGGTGAAGGAGAAGCCGTAGAGGGCGTCGCCGCCGAACAGGAGCAGGGCCCCCACGGTGAAGAGGGTGGTGCCCGAAGTGATCATGGTGCGGCTGAAGGTGGCCTTGATGGCCACGTCCGAGCACTCGTGGATCCCCATGCGGGTACGAGACCCCAGCAAGTCCCGCAACCGGTCCGAGATGACGATGCTGTCGTTGAGGGAGTAGCCTATCACCGCCATCAGGCCCGCGATGACGTTGAGGTCGAACTCGATGTCAAAGAGCGCGAGCAGCCCGATGGCCACCAGACCGTCGTGCAGTACCGACACCAGGATGCCGATGGCTTGGCGCCACTCGAAGCGCACCGCCAGGTAGGCGGAGATGGCGAGCGAGGCCACCAGCACCGCCAGCATCCCCTGCTGGAACAGCTCTGCGCCCACCTGGGGCCCGACGATGGTGGTGCGCAAGAGCTCCACCGGCAAGGCGAGTTGCTGCCCCAGCATGGTCGCCAGATCCTCCGCCGCCCAGGGCAGCGCGTGGGGGGGCAGCTTGATGAGCCACTCGCCGGGCACACCGGCGCCGTGCAGCTCCACCACCCCCGCCAGGGGCGCCGTCAGCAGAGCATTGAGCTCATGGGCCTCTTTCAGGGTCTGGATGCGAAACTCCAGCAGGATCCCGCCGGTGAAATCGAGCCCGAGGGCGAGCCCTTTTGTCGCAAGGATGGCCACGCAGGCCAGGGTCAGCAGCACGGAGGCCCACAGCCCGATATAGCGCCAGCGGGTCAGCCCCATGGCCAGGATCATTCTCAGCATTGTTCTTCCCTCGACGTCAGGTGGTTCAGGCTTCCCGGCAGGAAGCGGTCGGTGCGCAGGTCATGCAGACTCACGGGCGCGGCGTCATGGTGATGAAGTCGGTTCATGGTCATACCCTCAGCAGCTTGGCGCGGCTGTTGCCCCACAGGGGGTTGATGATGGCGCGGGTGCCCCAGATGCCGGTCACCATGCTGGAGATGAGCCCCAGGATCAGGGTGATGGAGAAGCCCTGCAGCGGCCCGGAACCGATGGCATAGAGCACCACGGCGCAGATGAGGGTGGTGATGTTGGCATCGAAGATGGTGCGAAACGCCGAGCGATAACCAAAGTCGATGGCGTTGGCCAACGAACCCCCTTCCCGCAGCCGGTCCTTGATCCGCTCAAAAATCAGCACATGGGTATCCACCGCCATGCCGACGGTGAGCACCAGACCGGCGATCCCCGGCAGGGTCAGCACGGCCCCCGGCAATACCGCCAGCATGCCCACCTGCATCAGCAGGTTGGCAACCAGCGCCGTGATGGCGACCCAGCCGAACTTGCGATACCAGGCCATCATGAACAGCATCATGCCCGCCATGCCGAACGCCAGGGCGGTGAAGCCCGCCTCGATGTTCTGCAGACCCAGGGTCGGGCCTATGCTGCGCTCCTCCAGGATCTTCAGCGGCGCGGTGAGGGCCCCGGCCCGCAGCAGCATGGCAAGCTCCTGGGCCTCGGGCAGGCTGCCAATCCCGGTGATGCGGAACTGGTTGCCAAGGGCGGTCTGGATGGTGGCGACGTTGATCACCTCGCTTCGGGCGCGCAGCTTGCCTTCGGCGTTGGTCTTGTACTCGGTGAAGACGGTGGCCATGGGCTTGCCCACGTGCTGGCGGCTGAACTGGTTCATCTTGCTCCCCCCCAGGGTGTCGAGCACGATGTTGACCTGGGGCTGCCCCATCTCCCCCATGTTGGCGCGGGCATCGACGATGTGCTCGCCGCTCAGCACCGGCTGGCGGGCCAGCCCCACTGCCTGGCCGCTGCGATCCGCCATGAAGAAGCGGCTGTCGGCCTTGGCTTCATAGAAGGCCAGGGACGCGGTGGCGCCGATCACCTCTTTCGCCTGCTTGGGGTTGTGCACCCCCGGCAGCTCGATGCGGATGCCGTCCTGCCCCTGACGCACCACCGAGGCCTCGACGATGCCGAGCTCGTTGATCCGCTTTTTCAGGATCGACAGGTTCTGGGTCACGGCGTTGTTCACCAGCAAGGTGCGCTCGGCGTCGCTCAGCACCAGGGTCAGTGCATTGCCGGAGCGGCTCAGTGTCCACTGATCCTGGCGGGTACCGGCACTCTCCTTGATGATGGAGAGCCAGGCCTCCTGCCCCGTCACGTCGGGCAGGGTGACGGCCACGCTCCCCTGGGCGGTGCGCATCACGCTGGCGCCGCGCAGGTTGGCCTCGCGAAAACGGGTGCGCAGGGTATCCACCAGGTTCTTGGTCTGGTTGTCGATGACAAAATCCACGTCCACCCCGATCAGCAGCTGGGAGCCACCGCGCAGGTCCAGCCCGAGCTTGATGGGATCGGCGCCGAGCCGGCTGATCCAGGCCGGGGCGTTGGAGTAGAACTCCAGGGTCAGGGCGGCGCTGTCCAGCCCCTGCTGCTCCAGCAACTGCTTGGCCAGTTGCTGCTCCCCCTGGCTGGCGAACACCAGCGCTATCCGGCCACCCTGGGCGATCTGCTTGAGGGGGTCGATGTGGTTCTCGGCCAGCAGGGTGCGCTGCGCGTCGCTCAGGCGCGACTGGCCGTGCAGACCGAGGGAGGGCTGCTCACCGAAGAAGGTGGGCAGGGAATAGAACGCGAACGTGACCAGCATCAGCAGCAACAGGGCGTACTGCCACAGGCTCATGCGGTTCAACACGGTATGACTCTTTTTTCTCATGAAATCGGCCTCTGTCAGGCGATGGCAAGGGGCGACACCGGGGTCGCGCCGTGCAAAAAAATGAAACAAGACAGCCTAGCCGTTCACTAAAAGTGAACAGCAACAGAGAGAAGATGAGGCAACAGGTGGCAAGCTGACCCCATCGGGGTCAGGCGAGGAAGCTCTGGGCGAAGCGGTACTGCAGATGCCGGCGCTGCAGGCGGCGCCTGTGAATGCCGGCGAAGTGATCGCGAAAGCTCGTCCCCGGGTAGAAGAGGGCGGCATAGAACAGCAGGCCGCACAGCAGCAGCAGGATCGCCTGCTGGGACCAGCTCATCACCAGCTCGTAGACCACGCTGCCGGGCTGATGATCGCGGCTCAGGGAGTGCTCGAGGCGCAGCAGGTGATTCTGGTGGGAGCCGACGAACTTGACGATGCCATCGTCACTGCCGCTGACGCCGTGGGCCGCCGGGCTTGCGTCGGCAGGCGCCGCCCCCTCCGCCAGCGAGTGGGCCTGCTGGGCCGAGGGCTGGAACGCGGGTACCTTGACCCCCTCCACCGAGAGGGTAGAGAACAACAGTGCGAGGGTGATGAGCAGGGTCATCGCCGCCAGTTTCACGTTGTCGGTCAGGTTCAAAAGTTAATTCCCACACAATAGAAAGGGCAAGCTACCACAGCCTGCCCCACAAGAACAAGGGCGGCAGGCCCGGGGCCCGCCGCCCTTGTGTTGTCTCATCGCGTCCTCAGCGGCTGCGGGTCATGCCCTCGAAGTCCTCGGCATAGTCCTTGAGCAGGGTGTAGAGGTGGGCCCGCTGGGAGAGATCCATGGAGTGGCTGAGATCACTCAGCCACTGGATGGTGCGCTGGCGGGACTGGTCCGTGTAGCCGGTGAAGCGGCCATCCATCAGGCCGTCCCCCTGCTGGAGCAAGCGGGTCAGCTCCTGGCCGAAATCCGGGCTCTGGCGCTGTTTCATCAGCCGATCCAGCTCCTTGGTCCAGGCCTCCTGAAAGTCGAGCCAGGGGGCCATCATCTCGTATTGCCACTCGGCCCACTGCGTGATGAGGGGCTCCTGGGCCGGCTTCACCTTGCCAATCCAGAACACCAGGCGCTCGTTCATCTTCTCCCGAAAGCCCTTGATCATCTCGGCCTTCGACTGGGTGGCAAAATCGTGCTGACGCTCCTGCTGGCGCGTCACCCGATCGGCCATGAAGCGAGCCACCTGCTCGTCGGTCAGGGTCTTGGCGAGGCGCACCGTGCGGGGAATGGCGTTCTCCAGGGTACGGGTCAGGCTCGCCTGGGTTCTGTCCAGATGCAGGGTCACCTGGGCAGGGCTCATGGGGCTGGCCACCGCCTTGGCCAGGGCGTCGAGATCCCGGGCATAGATGGGCAGCTCATGCTGCCGGTGCCAGGCCATCAGCCCCTTCACCTCCTGGTCCAGCAGCTTCTTCTGGCTGCGGTCCAGGGAGAAGTAGTCGTCCAGTTGCCAGACGATGGCCGAGTCGAGCCAGTAGTAGATCACCCGGGTGGCGCAACCCGTCAGCAGCAGGCAGAGCAGCAGCAGGCTCCAGCTACGCGGTTGACGCCATGAGAATGTGGTCACCATGCATGCCTCCCATTCATTGAATACACGCGTCGCGCGGGCCGTTGCCGGGCATCACTCCAGGCGCTGGCGGTTGATGTCGATCAGGGCCTGATACTCGGGCCCGGGTTGCTGTTCGGCCATCAGCAGCGCCCACAGCAGGCCGATGTAATCGACCCAGGGCAGGAAGGCATCGGCCTGGAATCCCCGGGGCCCCAGCCCCGTCGCTGCCCCGTCCATGGCTTCAAGATAGCAGCTCTCCAACTGGCACCGCTGCTCTTCGCTCCAGCCGTGGGTGCGCTGAATGCTGGCGACCTCGAACCCAGGATGACCGGCGGCGCCGTACTCCCAGTCGATGACCCAGGGCCGCGCCCCCAACAAGTTAGCCGGATTGAGATCGTGATGGCAAGGGAGCCAGCAGTCGTCCGGCTCCCGGCTCGCGAGCAGGGCCCGCTCCAGGGCGGGCAGCCAGGGAGGGATATGGGCCAGACGCTGCCGATACCCGCCGCTGTGGGCCCGCACCGCCATCACCACGGTCGGCACCGGCAGGCGGTGCAGCCGCACCAGCACATCCGCCATCAGGCGGGGCTGCGCGGCGAGAGGCGGCGCCTGCTCGGCCCAGTTGGGTTCGTCGCACCACGCCAGCAGCATCAGGCCGGTGGCGGGATCGCCGTGATGACAGGGCAACGCCAGCCCCTGCCCCACCGCCCCCTGGTAGAGCTGCCACTCGGTGGCCCGGTCGATGCCAAGGCGCACCGGATCCGGATGACCGCGGCGCAGGAAGGCCTGCTCGCCAGTGGGGAGACAGAGCCGGTAGTTGCCGTTGGTCAGGCCCTGGCCCAGCGGCTCAAGGCGCCCCTGATCCCAGGGCGCCGGCAGGCTGGCGAGGAGCGCCAGCTCCGCCAGATCCCCCTGCCCCCGCGGGTCCTCACCAGCCAAAGGTGGACTTCTTGGCCTGTTTGCGGATCTCTTTCTGATCGGCCCACAGCAGTTCGCCGTTCTCCACATCCATCAGGTTCATGGTCATCTGGTAGTAGACGTCCTTCACCTTGCCGTTGTCCTTGACGATGCTGGCGAGGTTGCCATAGACCATGTAGCGGGCACCGGTCTGCTTGCCGAGCCGCACCATGGTGGCGGGATCCACCATGCCGCTGCCCTGCTGGTATTCGAGCTGCTGCTTGACCGCCGCCACCTTGCTCATGTCCACGAAGCGGAACTTGCCCGAGCGCAGCAGCTTGGTGCGGATAGTGTCGGTGATGGCCTCGGTGTCGATGTGCTCCGAGGTCTTGTTGCGGATGGAGTCCATGAACATCACCGGGCGGCCCCCGGCGGTGATCTCGCTGGTGGCCGGGGACGCCAGCATGGAATCCGCCATCTTGTCGGCGATGGCCTGCAAGTCGGAGGAGCCGTAATCGACGGTCACCGTCTCGGTCTCGGTGGGATCGCCATAGCTGACGGTGGTGCTGGAGCAGCCGCCCAGCAGCAGGGCGCCGGTCAGGATCAGCAGGGCATGATTCATTTTCATCAGTAGGATTCCTCCATCACTTCGCGAACGTAAATCCGGTAACCCCGGGCGGCCGGGCTCGGCGCCAGGGCGGACAGGGTGCGGGTCTGGTAGCCATGCAACTTGAGGGGGGTCCAGCCGCGGCCATCGCTGGCCACCTCCTGCCCCGCGTCGTCATACCAGTAGAAGAGATATTGCAGCCTGTTGTCACCACGCTGGGTGCTGGCCGCCGCCACGTTGACCTGCAACAGGCCGTTCTGCTGGCGCCGGCTGAGTTCGGTCAGGGTGACGTTGACGTTTTGATGCTGCTCGGCCACCGCCGCCGCACCGGCCGCGCCATAGAGCGCCACGCCGGAAGTATTGGTGGCACAGCCCGCCAGCAGCAGAACCAGGCCCAGGGCCAACCCTTGTGCTTTCATCTTGCTCTCCTTGCCGGTGGCCGTCGGCCCGACCGGTCATTCATCTGAGTTGCCATATCCGGTTCCCCCTAGAGGGGCATCACCCGGGTCGTGAGCCCGCTCCCCAGGCGCTGTACCCACACCAGGGTGGTGCGCCCGGCGTGGACGCTGAGTGGCAGGGTACGCATGGCGCTGCCCGCCCCCAGGGTCAGGGTGACGTTCCCGGCCGGGACCATCCCCTGCCAGCTCGAGGCCTTGGCGGGCAGCGTCAGCCAGCTGCGGGTATCCGCCCGCTCCGAGAGGGTGTTGAAGATCCCCACCAGGATGTTGCCCACATCCCCCCCCTCCTTGGCGGCGGTGCGCCGCACCTGCTCCTTGGCCACCAGCCGCAGGGCCTGCCGGGTCAGCATGCCAGGCAGCCGCTCCTGCAGATCCTTGGCCGCCAACGCCTCCAGCCTCACCAGCTCGCTGGTCTGCGCCACCCCCTTGCCCACCGACAGGGTGAGCGGGGCGCCGTCGCTGGCCCGATTGTCGTAATAGGGCACCGCCACGGTAAAGGTACGAAAATCGCCGCTGGAGGTGGAGATGGGCAGCGGTAGGAAGAGCTCACGGCGCGCCGGGATGAGGCCATCTTCAAACAGCACCACCAGCTGGCCCTGATCCTTGGCCAAGGGCGGCGCCTTGCGGCCCATCCGTTGCTCGGTCTCCTTGAGCTCCTCGGGAGAGCCGCGAAGCCGGGCCAGGCGCAGCAAGGCATCCTGCAGGCTCTGGTTGTCCGGCGCTATCTGGTAGCCGCGCTGGTAATCGACCCAGGCATCGTTGAGATCCCCGGCCGCCTCGTAGAGCACGCCGGAGAAATAGAAGGTGTAGGCGTTCTGGAAACCGTTTTTCACCTGGCCTATCAGGCGATCGAGCTCGGGGGCGCCGCGCGACATCAGCTGGCGCATCTCCCCGGCTTCGTCCTCCTGCTCCCCCTCCTGCGCGGCCTTGCGCACCTCGTCGGCCCGCCGTTTAAGGGCCTGCTCCTGCACCTGGTTGGCACGGCGCACCTCTACCAGGGCGCCGTCGGCATCCCCGCGCTGCAAGTAGTTGAGCGCCAGATAGTGGTGCAGCATGGTGCGCTCGTAATCGGGCGCCTGGTAAGCCAGGGTCTGATCGTTGGTGAGCAGGCTGCCCGCCTGGGCCAGTCCCTGGCTCAGGCGGTACTCGGCCTGATTGTCTTCCCACGCAAGCCGGCTGTCGGCGGTGGCAAAGGCCTGCTTGCTGGGGCCGTCCTGACCCGCCAGCCAGGCGATGCGCCCCTTCTCCAGCTGGTCGAGCACGAAGGTGTCGTCCCCCGGGGTCGATTCGCGCACCTCGGGCAGGGCTTCGGCGGCATGGCCCAGCAGCAGCTGGTTGCGCAGAGGCACCATCTGATCCGAGTAGGAGACGAACATGTCTTTCCACTGGGAGGCACAGCCTCCCAGCAGCAGACCGGCCAACAGCAGGCCGGTCGACGGGACGAGGCGCATCACAGGCTCAGCAGGGGTCCCAGGGGCTCGCCACCGACCAGGTGCAGGTGGATGTGATAGACCTCCTGCCCGCCGTGGCGGTTGCAGTTCATGATGAGGCGGTAGCCGTCCTCGGCGATGCCCGCGTCGCTGGCGAGCTTGCGGGCCACGGTGAACATCCGGCCCAGCGCCAGCTCGTGATCCGGCTCCACATCGTTGACGGTGGGGATGAGCACGTTGGGAATGATCAGGATATGGGTCTTGGCCTTGGGCTGGATGTCGCGAAACGCGGTCACCAGATCGTCTTGATAAAGGATGTCGGCGGGGATCTCCTTGCGGATGATTTTGCTGAAAATGGTTTCTTGCGCCATGGGTAACTCCTTTATAGGAAAAAGAAAATTCAATACAAAGCTCAAGCGGCTCCCAAACAGGCCGCCGCAACGCGCCAAGTGTGACACAAGCCGACATTTGGCACAGCCGTTGTCCCAATCGCTTCAGTTATTGTGAAGAATACCGATAGCGAGGAGACGTCCCGCGAACCACAACGGCATCCCCTTCGGGGCATGCAGGGTATCAAAGGGACGGGGTACTCAGGCAAGGGACTTTTGCACAGACAGCGGGACAATAATGAAACAAACAATGTCAGACCTCTCGATCCTACAGAGAGTCTATCTGGGCTTTGCCATCCTGGTCGCCGTCATGGTCGCCAGTGCGGTACTGACCTTTCGCGGCCAGAGCGAACTCAGCGGCGCCCTGGATCAGGTGACCCAGGAGTCCATGCCGCTGGTACTCGCCAGCAGCCAGACCCAGATAAGCCTGCTCAGCGCCAACAAATGGCTCACCGACGTGCTGACCGAGCAGGATCTCAAGCAACTGCCGGCGGAAGTGGCCGAGTTGCAACAGGCCAAGGGCCAGGTCGACAAGATGGTCGCCAGCCTCAAGCAGCAGGTGGCGGTGCATCCCCAATTGCAGGCGGACATGACAGTCCTCGTCAAGCTGGTGGATGACTACCTGCAACTGACCCAGACCCTGCCCGGCGAACACGAGGCCCTGCTCACCCGGCTGCACAAGGTCAATCAGGCCAAGGGCCAGTTCCAGGTCAGCCTGCCCCAGTTCAAGAAGAACCTGGGGGACATGATGGTCACCATCGACGACAGCTTCATCAAGATGCTCTCCGAGACCCTGACCACCAAGCTATCCGCCATCGAGCTCTCCACCATGGATGCCCTCAACCAGAGCATCCCCGCCCCCATCGAGGCGGCGCTCAAGCGCAACAAGATGCAGATCGAGGGCTTCAACAGCACCATCAAGGATCTCCAGGGGGAGCTCAAGGACTTCGACAACAACATGGGCCACTACGTCCATGGCTTCGTGCGCGACACCACGGGCAATGACGGCGTGCTCTCCCAATACCTGGCCCTGATGAAGCAGCAGCAGGCCATGCGCGAGCAGAGCAAGCAGGCTAGCCAGCTCATCCTCAGCATCCAGAACAAGCTGGAGGGGATCACCGCCCAGAGCCAGCAGCTGATGAACGCCAGCATCCAGGCCTCCGATCGGGTGCAGACCCAGAGTACCCTGACCCAGGGGATCAGCATCGCCATCGCCATCTTCGTCGCCATCCTGGTGGCCTTCACCCTGGGCAAGGCCATCCGCCGCCCCCTGAAAGAGCTGCTGCGGGTGCTGACCGAGGTGACCCAGGGTGACATGACCCAGCGCGTCGGCTTCAAGAGCCAGAACGAATTCGGCCAGCTCGCCAGCCAGATCAACCTGCTGATCCACCAGATGGGGGATGTGCTCAAGCAGCTCTCCCAGGCGTCGACCCAGCTCAACAGCGCCGCCCACGACAACCGCCACACCACCGAATCGGTGCGGGCGGATCTGGAGAAACAGCGTCAGGAGACCGCCTCGGTCGCCGCCGCCATGACCCAGATGGAGGCCTCGGTGCGGGAGGTGGCCCAGGCCGCCAACCAGACCCTGGAGCGGGTGCAGGATGTGGAGAAAGCCTCCGAGATGGGGCGCAAAGTGATGGCAGGCAACATCACCACCACCCACCAGCTCGCGGGCAAGCTGCAGCAGACCGGCAAGGTGATTGGCGACGTGAGCGCCATGAGCGGCCAGATTGGCAACATCCTCGACGTCATCCGCGGCATCGCCGAGCAGACCAACCTGCTGGCCCTCAACGCCGCCATCGAGGCGGCCCGCGCCGGCGAGCAGGGACGCGGGTTTGCGGTGGTGGCCGACGAGGTGCGCAACCTGGCTGGCCGCACCGCCCAGTCCACCAGCGAAATCCAGACCATGATCGAGAACCTGCAGCAAGGCGTCGCCCGGGCAGTCAACGTGATGCAGGAGTGCTCCCGCGAGATGGACAGTTGCGTGGATCAGAGCTCCCAGGCCAACAACGCCATGGAAGAGGTACAGGGCATCGTGGTGCTCATCAGCGACATGTCCAGCCAGATAGCCTCCGCCGCCGAGCAGCAGCAGGCCACCAGCGCCGACATCGCCACCAACCTCAACCGCATCTCCGACATCTCGGATCTCAACTATCAGGGCATAGAGCGGGTCGCCGAGACCAGCAAGCAGCTCGACTCCCTTGCCGAGCAGCAGGAGGGGCTGGTCCAGCGCTTCCGCCTCAGTGCCTGATGGCCACGACCCGATACGACAAGGCCCCGCATTGGCGCAATGCTGATCAGTTAAGGATCCATTGACCGATCCTTCTGCTGTAGGACAATCCGGAACCAATCACTGGTTCCGG